>CAZFVK010000001.1:0-5067 GCA_964522475.1 uncultured Candidatus Saccharibacteria bacterium
TAGATTCTAGTTTGGACTTTTCGCTAGCGGCTAGACCGGCGGTGTCGGAAGCATTATAGATAGCGATAGTAGGCTCTTCGTAATCGCGAGGATCAGAGGATAACTGTTTGGCAACATAGGCTTTGATTGTGGTGTAGTTGCCGACACCAGCTTTAGGGAGGACATAAGAAATACCATTGAGCTCACCAGTGGTCATGTAATCTGGGTAGAGAGAAATTTGACGCATAATGTCAAAGTCTAGGACTTCTGGCATATGGGCAATAGTTTTTAGCTCGGAGACGGAAAAGTTGGTGCGGAGATTGTCGCCTAGGGTGTTGATGAGTCCGAGAATATCAGTGAGAGAGAGCCTTTTTTCTAAGATTTTGTCTTTGATACCAATGATGATTTTTTGTTGGGAGGCTCCGCGAGAGAAATCACCGCCGGAAGTGCCGTGACGAGCACGGGCAAGGCCAACGGCTTCAGCACCGTTGATTTCGTATGGTTTGCCAGCTTCGTAAACAGCTTTGGTGTAGTAGTAATCGGAAATATCTTCGTCTAGAGTGATGGTGATACCGCCTAGGATGTCGACGATGGAAGCAAGAGAACCCCAGTTTAAGTGGGCAAAGTATTGAATATCTACACCGAGGATAGAGCCAACGGCGTCCATGAGGGCAGAGGCGGCCTTTTCTTCTTCGGCGATAGAGGCATCGCCACCACCACCATTACACCAATAGACTTCGTTGATTTTGCCGGTGGCGGTACAAGTGGATGGACCTTTGAGATCACGTGGGAGACTGATCATAGCAACATCACCAGTTTCTTGGTTGAAGCTGATTAGCATGATGGAGTCGGTGAGTTGGGCGCCATCGTGAACGCCGCCACCTTCTTCGCCACTCATATCATAACCGCCAGTACCAAAGGCTAAGATATTGGTGCGTCCATTAGCGTCGGTCTTTAATGGATCGTAAGTCTCTTCGGTAAAAGTGAAGAGATCTAAAATGTTGCCGCGGCCACCGGTGATTTTGGCGATAATGTCGTTGCCCCAAAAGACTAACCAAAGAACCCCACCAATCAGAAGTAAAACAATGATAAGAGCGGTGATGCTGATAATTCTGCGCTTTTTGCTGATGGGTTTTTTGCCTTTTTTTAATCTTTTTTCTTCTTTTTTCTTCTTTTTAGCTTCTTTTTTGCTTAGCATTTCAGGCCCTTCATCTTCTTCGGTAGCTTTTGTTATCTGTTCTTCTTCGGAAAGATTTTTGATTTCTGCGATGGTGTCGTCGGTCTCTACTAGGCCTTCTTCTTCATCAAAATCAAAAGCAGTAACAGGTTTTAAAAAATCTGGAGTGGACTCTTCGTTTGGGGTCGGTTTGATGTCCATGACTTTTTTAGCTTTTTGGTGGGTTTTTCTTTTGGGCTCTCTTGGCTCTTCTAGTTCTTCTGATTCTTCGTCTTCCTCTAAGTCCTTCGTCTCTATAAAATCTTCGGTTTTTTCGGGCTTGTCGTCCTTGAATTTGATTGAATCCCACATGTCGGTGGTAGGAGCATTAACGAATTCTTCGGTGAGTTCATCACCGGTAAGTTTGGGTTTTTGATTTACTTCGATTTTTTTGACAGATTTTTTGGAGCTAGTAGAAGTAGCTTTGGGTCTGGATGTTTTTTTGGCTTCTTTAGCCGCACGAGTAGAAAGCCCATCAATTGATTTATTCGCAGTCATTATTGTATAATTATATCATGAAAGGTCAGAAACTTACAAAAAAACAATTAGCGGTTTTAGATTTTATACGTGATTTCACAGAAGAAAATGGACATTCGCCGTCTTATCGGGAGATTTGTGAAGGGATTGGACTATCCTCAGTTTCAGCGGTGGCAGAGCATATTGATAATTTGGTGGTGAAGGGAGCACTGAGAAAAACGCCGGGAGAGGCGCGAAGTTTGGAAGTTTTGGACTATAAGCATACTGAAACTGTAAATCTATTCAAACTTAAGCTGATGGAGGCGTCTCCTGAGGAGAAGACTGTTCTTGAGAAGGCTGCGGAGATTCTGGGGCTGGATTTGGAGTAGACTCGGTGGGGTTTTGGCCATAGACTTCTTCGAAATGGCCATAGCGTTTGCTGACCCAGTCGATGAGATAGTCAACCTCCTCGTCGAAGTTGGTTTTTGATTTCCAGCGTTCTTGGTCACGAAGAGCGGCAGGGCGGATATGGTCAGCTTGAGATTTGATGTAATTTATAAAATCATCTTTTTTGCCGGAAAGAGTTGACTGATAGATTTCTTTGACTCTAGCTTCAAACTCTGGGATGTCCATGAGGTCGTAGAAGAGGGTGGAGGTAACGGATTGTGTGTCGGAAGAGTTTGGATCTGGTAAATAATTTTTAAAGACCATGTTTTCAAAAGGAGAATGAATTTTTTCGAAATCTATATTGTTATTTTTCCAATATTTATTGCCAAGTGCCATATCAAAATCCCAGATAGGCCCAGCATGAATTTTATCTTTTTCGCCGTCTCTATACATATAGAGACTACTACTATAGGCGTCTGGATTGACTGTAAACTCACTTAGTAGAAAGTATTTAGCAAAAGAGTCTATGTCGATGATTTCTGTGATAGAACTATAATCTTGGTTTTCAATAGCTTTGTGTAGAGAGTTTATAGAAGATATAAAACTTGTTGTAGCTGCTTCTGTGTAGCCTTCATTAACGATGTCTTTAACTATAAAGCAGTTGCTTTTTTCGTCGTAGGCGCAACCGTCTAATTTACCATATAGATTGTCAAGCTCTAAAAGGACACCACCGTCGTTTTTTAGGTTTAAGCCAGCTTTGTCTGTGCTAATTTTTTTCACGAGATAATATAAGCCACGATAGTTATTATCTATATATAACTCGATAGGGTTTCCTTGATAAGTATAGCTTTCATCCAGAATATCTGCTAGATGGAAAGCTGCATCGTTCCTGAGATGAGTTTGGTCTAAGTAATTTGCTAAGAGAACCCATTTTTTTGTAGCGTCATGGTCAAGTAAGCTGGTTTTTTCGGAAAATTTGATCTGGTAGGGTTTTTTAATTTGTCCCCAAGTATAATTACCGCGGCCTTTAACTTCCACATTGTCGTAAGTAGTGGTTTTGCCGTCTGCGGTAATAGAAATGGCGTTTTCAGGGTATTTGATATCTTTGGTGCCGGCGTCGATTTGTTCAATAGGGACTTCGGTTAGGGAAATTTCTAATTTTGGGAAGTCGATAGCTGAGCTATTGGCTGAAATAATCTCTATGATTTTGTAAATGGTGGCGATGAGTACAAAAAGAGAAATTAAGATTAGAGGAATTGCTATGATGGGAGAAGGCTTTTTTGTGCGTTTGACCTTAGGCGCAGTTTTAGATTTGGTGCGCTTTTTCCTTTTCATAAGTATATTTTAACATATTTTATTAAAGGTTGAAAATATAGGGGAATCAAGATATAATTTTAGATAAGGATACTATACAAGAATGCCTGGAAGAAAAAGAGAATTTAGATGGGTAAAATGGTTAATATTCTTGGTGCTTTTTGTTGCTGCTGTAACGGTGGTGATTTTGGTAAAAAATAGCCTTAATGATAAAACCGAAAATAATACTGAGCAAACTACGAATGAGAGTAAAATGGAAGGAAAGAAATCGGAAAAAACCGAAAGTGATCCTAGTGATAGCAGCGAAGAGGCTTCAAAACAAACTGAAAAGGCTCCGCAATATGAGGGTGAAAGCCCGAACGAGTCTGAGACATTGACGGGTTTGATTAGCTATGCAGACGTAGTAGATAATGAATTAGTAATTAGAGTAAACATTGACCAGTTTTTGCAATCAGGGAGCTGTAATTTGGTGATGAGTAGGAATGGGGTAACTTATTATTCTAAGTCCGTATCAATTCAAGAATCAGTAACAACTTCTACTTGTGATGGGTATAAAATTCCAGTGTCGGAGCTTTCGGAAGGGGATTTTCAGGTGGAGATAAACTTGGAATCTGATGGTAAAAGTGGTAAAATAACTGGTAGGGTAAGGTTATGACAAAAACGAAAAATATAAGGAGAAGAAATTACCAAAGGATTGGGCTTTTTGGCTTAGGTCTTTTTGTGACGGTGTTTTTGTTTGTATTTTTAGCGCAGAGATTTGGTAAATTAGAGAATGATACTAGTGCGGCAAATTTGGCTAACTTTGACCCGGGGTATATTATTTCTGATTACCAAATGACGGATTATAATTCGATGAGCGAGGCGGATATTCAAAATTTCTTGTGGTCAAAAGGAAGGTGCTACAATACTAATTTTAATGGAGTCGGCACGAGAGTGGATTATTTTTCGGATCATACACCGCCGACAACTTGGCACGTGAAGGATGGACATACGGTGTGTCTTGCTGAGGAGAATATGAACGGAGAAACGGCAGCACATATTATCTGGCAGGCAGCACAGGATTATCGGATTAATCCGAAGGTTCTAATTGTGCTTTTACAGAAAGAGACCGGGACAATTACGGATCCAATTCCAAATAGCTGGGATTATCAAAGGGCAACCGGTTATGGCTGCCCGGATACGGCGGCATGCTCTGAAAAATACTATGGATTTAAAAATCAGGTTAGAAATGCCGCGAGTTTGTTTAGGATCGTAATGGACGGAAATTCGTCTTATTATCCGATTGGGAATAACAACGTGAGATATAGTCCAGACCCAGCTTGTGGTAGCTCTGTGGTATATATAAAGAACCTGGCAACTTCGGCATTATATAGGTATACTCCCTATCAGCCAAACGCCGGAGCGCTTGCGGCAGGCTATGGCACGGCGCCTTGTGGGGCGTATGGAAATAGGAATTTTTATGCGTATTTCGAGGATTGGTTTGGTGGGGTTACGGAAGAGCGAGATGTGATTAAAGAATCAATTGACAGAGTATATATAAAATGGGGTGATAGACTCGGTACACAGATTGAGCCGAGAGATTGTAGCCTTGGTGTTGAAGGTGCATGTATACAAGTGCACGCTAACGGGATGATTGTATACAACAAGAAATATGGCGCTTATGAAATCTATGGCGAAATTTATAATCGTTATAAAGCGTTAGATTCGTATAAGGG
>CAZFVK010000001.1:5167-52341 GCA_964522475.1 uncultured Candidatus Saccharibacteria bacterium
AAATATATTACTACATCTTCCATACTGGGGGCTCCGGTAGAGAATGCGAAATGCTTTGTAAATAATGGCAAGAATGCTTGTGAACAGAAATATGAAAGAGGAGCTATTATATATAGTGCTGGCAATGGTGCGCATGAAATCTATGGCGAAATTTATAATCGTTATAAAGCGTTAGATTCGTATAAGGGTATCCTTGGTTTTCCAATTACCGGAATCAATTGCGATGATAAATTGAACTGCTACCAAATCTATGAAGGAAGCACACTGCTCGGTGATTCTAATTTTAAGACTTGGTTTAGCGATGCTTCAATTGCTAAAAAATATATTACTACATCTTCCATACTGGGGGCTCCGGTAGAGAATGCGAAATGCTCCAATAATGTTTGTTCTCAAAGGTTCCAGAACGGTTCATTGGCCAGATGATTTAGAAAGTTTGGTTGAGATTAAAAATTGAATTAGCGATTTCTGGAGAACAATCTACGATATGAATAAAGTCGTATTCTTGGTATGCTGGGGGGATATAGGATAAATTGGTTGTAAACAATGTTTCAAAAAGGGCTTGGTTCTTGGCGTCAATAAAACGTTCTAGGCCGTTGGTAAAAATGGAAAAGGTTGTCATTAGGTAAATTTTGTTAGCCCCCAGTTTTTTTAATAATTTCATGGAACTTAGTAAAGAGTTGCCAGAGGCTATCATGTCGTCTACCAAGAGGATGTCGTATCCCGAAAGAGATTCGGGACCATTGAATTCGTGATATTCGATTGGGTTTTGTCCGTCTTTAAGAATATTGTAATTGCGTCGTTTTTCGAAAAAACCGCTTTCGGTTACATTGAGAGCTTTTGCGGAGTAATCTGCACGTTTACTAGCACCAATGTCTGGGCTAACCACGAAAAGTTTGTCCCATTTTCTGGTAGAGGTAAATTCTTTTAAGAGTTTGTCTATGGCTGTATGATTGTGAAAGCTCATGCCAAAGGGAATTGCGTTTTCGACGGAAGCGTTGTGGACATCGATTGTGATAAGGTTCTTTACGCCATACCACTCGAGTTCTTTGAGCATCATGGCACAATCGAGGGATTCGGTAGTTTTACGCTTGTCTTGTCTGCTTTGATAGAGCATCGGCATAACTACATTGATACGAGCCGCTTGACCGCCTAGGGCACTAATGGCACGTTTTAGATCTTGGATATGTTCGTCGGGGCTCATATAATGCTTGGTGTTAACTAAATCATAATGGGAACCGTAGTTGTCGGGGTCGCATAATATATAAACGTCATATCCTGAAAGGTTTTCTTTGGCAATACATTTTCCTTCGCCGTTGTTGAAGCGGATAAACTCTGTGTCGGCAATATAGTTTTGATTTTTTGAGTGAAAAAGTTTGTTTAGGTATTGATTAACGTTCTGAGCGAGCTCTAGACTACTTGGAGTTGCGATTAACTTTATTTGATGCATAGTAATTCCTTTCTAGTATTTACTTATAATCTTGAAGACGTTTTTGGTTTCGTCGGTTGTAAAATTATCTGTAAAATCAAACATATCTTTGATATTCTTAGTAATAATGTTTTGTTCGATACAATAAGTGTAAAAATAGAAGATAGCTTCAGTACTAATATTATATTCGGGAAATAAGAGTTTTTGTTTTTTTGTATCTTTGAAATATTGCTCGATACCTATTTTGATGCTGTTGATGGTGTCAGATTTTTTGGTGGTGAGGGTTTCGTCGTTGTAAATAGGAATAGCCTTCCCTCCTTTTTTATGAAAGCCGAGAAGTTGTCCGTATGGAGCAGATAAGAAGAATTCGAGAACTAGTGAATACTCATAGAGTTTTTTATAAGTGGGGTTTCTTTTGGTATCAAAGAGAAAATTTAACTGACTTTTAGGAGAGTACTCTTTGACATCATCGGAACTGGCTAGATAGATGCCGCAGAGATCTTTTTTCGACATTTTGGATAGTTCATATTGAATAGTGCCTGAATAGCCAAGATCGATAATCTTGGTGGATGGATTCAGAGTGCCAACACTTTGTTTAATATAGAGAAGGTAATTGTCTCTGGCGGTTTTGGAATTTTTGATAACTTCTGGTGCGTATCTTTTGATGAGAGGTTTGGCTTTTTCGTAATCATTAGGCAAGGAAATATTAAAATCTTCAAAATCGGCGGAGATATTGAGAATTTGCTTGAGCCAATTTTTTGCGGAGCCATTATAGTCGTTATGGGTAGCGAGGGTTTCTATGTCTTTAACAGATGTTAAATTGGTAAAAATAGTCGCTTTTCTGCTGGCTAGGAAATAAAAATTTTTACGAGAGGAAAGGCTGTTTATTTCGGTATATTTTTTGTAAAGTTTTTGGAGATAATAGCCTTCTCTTGAAAGGAATAAGAGTTTGTCGGTTTTTTTAGTGTGATCTTCTAGAAAATTAAAAAACTCTTCAAATATGGGGCCGTAGAATAGATATCCGAGAGTGTTTAAATCATTGATTTCAGGAGAATTCGAAAAAGGGGAATTAAATAAATATTCGTTGATAATTGTTCCCCAGAACAAAGAGTCGCTAGTGGATAAATTGTTTGAAATATAACTATTCAAGGCTGTTTTTTTGGCCAGAGTTTTACCTGAATCTATTTGAATAGTGCTAATTCCAAAATCTTTAGGATAAAGAGCATCTGATAAAGAATTATCGCCTATGTGGAGGATTTTTTCGGCTTTGTAATCGTTTTTAACTATTTCCCAGATAGTTTTGGTGTCTTTACGAGCGTTTAGATGGTTTGACAGATAAAATTTGGAATACCCTTGGTAGCCACATTTTTTAAGCATCTTTTCAATGGTTGATTTTTTTAGATACATATCGCTAACGAGAATGATCTTTTTGCCTTTTTCTTTTAGTTCATTCCAAATTTCTAAGGTTTCTTTTCGGGGAATGCAGAGTTCTAATTCGAGAGACTCTTCGTATTTTTTAATATTAGAAATATTTTTGATGCCAAAATCGTTTTTTAGAACTTCGTAAATATCATCTATAGTAACATCTCGTCCGAGCTTTTCTCTGGCTACAGAATCAGCTTTGATACGATTTTCTTTGAAATTTTTGATTTTGAAATGTTCGTCTATAATAGAAAAAATATCTTCGGGAGAATAGACTTTACGAGTGATTAGGGTATCAAAAATGTCGAATGATATAATATCGGCTTCTTCGGCTTTTTTTGTAATAGTAGCTTTATCTACGGCATTGATTGGCGTAGGGATAATACTTCTGGTTTCTCCAAGTAAAATTTTTTTGACTCGGTGCTTAATTTTGGAAAGAATCATATGTTAAATATCCTTTTGACCAAATCTTTGTATTTAGTGGTGATGTTGCGTTTGGACTTAACTAGTAATTTGACAAAAGAATTGGTGGGGGCAATTGGGACTGGAGTGGGAGTGGTGGTGGTAAGGGCTATGTCGATGGCTTCTTGGCTGGCTTTGATAGGAGGGGCTTGATAAAATTTTGGAGATTTAGTTAATTTGTCTGAATTTTTGTCGGCCATTATGTCGTCTACAATTTTTCCAAATTCGTCAAAACCTTTGTCGATTGGATAGTCAGCCATAAACTTGGCGCCAGCTAGGGACATTCGTCTTTGTTTGGTTCTGTCGTCTAAGATTTTGATGATTGCTGTAGCAATAGCTTCTGGCGTTGGCTCTGCTAATGATATGCTGGAATCTGGCATGTCATAAAGGTTATTTTCTAGATACAGATCTACTACGGGAAGGCCGGCAGCCATCATTTCGAATGGAATTCTTGAAGGGTTAGATGAACTTAAACATAAACCTACGGTACATTTGTTGTATAATTCGTTGCATTCTTTTGGTGAAATAATCTTGAGGTTTTTCATATTTTTGGGGATGGGAACGGGGTTGATCTTGGATTCGGAGCCATACAGATATATTTTAGTGTCTGGGCGCATTTTTTGAACGATTTTTAATGCGGATATGCCGATTCCGGCACAACGACGAGGTTTTTCTGGTTGGAAGATAAAGCAAACGGCGTTTTCTTTTTCGACATCTTTGAGCGGTTTGTAGATTGAGGTGTTGGCACAAAAATTAAAATAGTGCATGTTCATGCCAAACTCACTATTTATTTTGTGGGTGAGCCAGCGCCCGATGCTGATCCCTTCAAAGTTGTTGCGGTAGGTGTTTTCCATTTGTAGGTAAAGCCCTCCTCTTGGTTCAAACCAAGGCTCGAAATCCTGAATAAAATAGGCCTTGCGTGGAGCTTCTAAGTGATTAATATAGTCGGCTTGGAGGGAATATGTAGCAAAAATAAGATCGTAAGGCTGCCTTAAAGCGATGCCCATGAAAACCTGACAGAGGCATTTGCCGTAATAGCGTTCGATTTTGTTTGTCATGGAAGCGGAGGTGTTTTCGAAATCTTCTTCTATGTAAATATCGACCTGGTATCCTTTTTTGACTAGGGAGTTAGCGTTTTCGATAATAGTGCGAATTCCTCCTGAGCCTTTAATGGGACTAGGGATGATCCAGGCGATACTTTTGGCGGTTTTTTGTCGGAGCAATTTGACGTCTTTTTCGCTCATCTGGTCTAGTAAACCTCCATAACGGAAAGATTGTCTATGAATTTCGTAGCTGTTTAGTGGCCATTCATCGCGAATGATTTTTTGGATTTCTAGAACTTCGTTTACTTCGGTGAATTTTTTGACATCAGTACTAAGCGAGCCGGTATGTTTTCTAAAATAATTAAGGCTTTTTGAACAGTAAGCGATTTTTCCGGTTTGTAAAAGTTTGGCGTAGAAAATCCAATCACCGCTGATCTGGTACTTGAGAGATTCTTCTAGCAAAGTAGGGATTTTGGGATTTTGTTTGAAAACTACGGCTGAAACATTGGGAATAGTGTTCATAATAGACAGGCCGGATTTGATTTCTTCCTCGCCGGTGATAGTGTAATCTTTATTCCAATGAGTATCGCTGGCGGCTAGCATCCAATCTTTGCAAGAAGTGGCGGTGATATTGCCGTTTTCATCGATTCTATTGCTATCACAATAGGAAATTACAACGTCGGGATTATCGAAACCACGCATGACATTTTCGAGAAAATAAGGAGAAGAAACATCGTCGGCTTCGGCAATCCAAATAAAATCTCCTTTGGCCTCTTCGAAACCTTTACGCCATTGTTTGAAGGGAGAACCAGAATTCTTTTTGTTTATAATTAGTCTCGCATTTAAGTTGGGATGTTCATCTAGGTATGTATTGATGATGCTTACGCTATTGTCGGTAGATAAATCATCTAAGATGATAAGTTCATAAATGGGGTAAGTTTGGTCGATAATAGAATTTAGACGTTCGCCTAGGTATGGGCCGTAATTATAATTTGGCACGACAACAGATACTTTTTTTGTTACGTATTCCCTATTCATTGCAGTTAATTATAACATAGGTTGTGTGATATAATGGAAAAAATGGAGATGTAGATGAAGAAGAAAACCGTGGTTATTGTGGGTGCAGGCCCAGCAGGTTTGACTGCAGCATACGAACTTTTGGATAAATCAAAAGATTTTGATGTGGTGGTTTTGGAAGAATCTGACAAGATTGGGGGGATTTCTCGGACGGTGAATTATAAAGGGAACCGGATGGACATGGGAGGGCATAGGTTTTTCTCCAAAGTACCAGAAGTGAACAAATGGTGGGAAAAAATGATGCCAACCCAAGGATCTTTGCCGTATGACGATAAAGTCTTGGGGCGTAAATCTAATGTAAAGAAGGGTGGACCGGATCCAGAAAAAACCGACAGAGTGATGCTTAGACGCAATCGTTTATCGAGAATCTTTTTTAACCAAAAATTCTTTGATTATCCAGTATCTTTGAAAGCCTCTACGATTAAAAATATGGGTGTGGGGACGACTTTTGTAGTGGGTGGTAGCTATATGAAGAGTGCCGTCCACAAAAAACCGGAAAAGTCTTTGGAGGATTTTTATATCAATCGATTTGGCAAGAAGCTTTATTCGATGTTTTTTGAAAATTATACCGAGAATTTGTGGGGGAGGCATCCGAGGGACATTTCGCCTGAATGGGGCGCTCAGCGAGTGAAGGGACTATCGATTTCGGCAATATTGAAGGATATTTTTGGGAAGACTTTTAAAAAGAAGAATCGTAAAGTAGAAACATCTTTGATTGAAGAATTTGCTTATCCAAAACTTGGTCCAGGGCAACTTTGGGAACTTACCGCAAAAGAAGTGAAGAAAAAAGGTGGTGAAATCATTATGGGGGCTAAGGTGATTGGCGTAAAAAAGAATACTGAGGGTGTGTTGACTGGTGTGGTGTATGAAAAAGATGGTAAGAAAGTGACACTCAAAGGTGACTACGTGATTTCTTCTATGCCGATTAAAGATTTGGTGGCGGCAATGAATGATGTGCCCACTAAGTATGCGAAGATTGCGGCAGGGTTACCTTATAGAGATTATATGACGGTGGGGGTGCTTTCTCATAAGTTGGCGTTAAAGAATGAAACAGATATCAAAACAATTGGAAATATTGTGCCAGATAACTGGGTGTATGTACATGATAAGAGCGTACAAATGGGGAGATTCCAGATTTATAATAACTGGTCGCCATATCTTGTAAAAGATGTCGAAAATACGGTATGGGTAGGATTGGAATACTTTTGTAATGAGGGGGATAAACTTTGGTCAATGACTGATGATGATTTTGCGAAGATGGCAATTGATGAAATGGTAAAAATAAATGTCTTGGATAATAAGGATGAAGTAATGGACTATCATGTGGAACGTGTGAAAAAGGCTTATCCGGCGTATTTTGATACTTATGAAAAAATTGACGATCTCCGTGCTTATCTAGATAAAATCCCAAATCTTTTCTGTGTAGGGAGAAATGGTCAGCATAGGTATAACAATTTGGATCACTCGATGTGTACTTCTTTTGAGACAGTAAAAAATATTATGAATGGGGTGACCGATAAGTCGAATATTTGGGAGGTAAATACGGAGAAGGAATATCATGAAGAAGGTAAATAAACTTAAAAACATCAGAAAAAGAGTTTGGATTAAATACGTGGTGTCGGCTATACTTGGTCTGTGTTCTAGTGTAGCTTATGATTATATTGAAAAAGGTGATTGTCATATTTCTCCTCTAGTTTTCGTGAGAGCAGGGATTTTGTTTGGCTTGTATTTGGTTTTGTTCTATCTTGTGGAGGTTTTGTTGTCAAAAAAGGACGGCTCGAATAAATTTTTGAGGAACAAAAAAATTAAGTATTTGTTTGGGAATAAAACTCCGTTTTGGAAACAGGCTTTGACTATTGCGGGGATTATTTTTGTGATGTGGTTACCATATTTTGCGGCTTCATATCCTGGTAATATGAGTAATGATACAACGGGTCAGTTGCCGATGTACTTTGCTATGTTTGACGATCAGAAGGAATATGAAATGCAGGACCAACATCCAGTTTTTACGACGATGGTGTTTGGTTCGGTAGTCTATGTAGCGAACTTGATTTTTAATAATATGCATGCGGCTTTGGCGTTTTGTATTTTATTACAAATGATGGTAACTGCGCTGGTGTTTGGTTTTGCAATTGTGTGGATGAAGAGAAGATGGGGGATTGCGACCTGGCTTTGTATTGGTATAATTGGATTTTTGACGCTTTTTCCGTTGATGCCACTTATGGTGATTAGCCTGTCTAAGGATACCTTTTTTTCGTGGATTTATGTGTTATTTGTGATTGCTTTGTTTGAGTTAGTGCGACAAGACTTTAGAATAATCAATAATAAAAAATATTTAGTAGGGCTAGTTTTGTTATGTCTTTTGATATGTTTGACTAAAAAATTGGGAGTATATATTGTATCGGGGACTTTGGTGCTATTTGTATTATTTTGTAAGCAGCAGTGGAAAATACGACTAAAAATAGCAATACCGTTGGTGCTTTCGGCAGGATTAATGTTCATAATAATGCCAATAATTATTGCTAATACCGGAATTACTCCTACTCCTAAGAAAGAGATGTTTGGCTTGCCTTTTCAACAGACAGCGTTGACTTATATTAGGCATGGCGATAGTATGGCTGAAGATGAACTGACCCAGTTAGACAAATTGATGGATTTATCAACTTTGAAGGAGCGATATGTGCCGTATGTAGTAGATCCAGTGAAAGGACCAGTGAGTGATGATAATGATTTTGGTGCATATATTAAATTATATATAAAGCAGTTTTTTAAATATCCGGATAGTTATATTGACGCTCTTGCTTTGCATGTGGCTGGAGTGTTCGTGCCGTATCAAATTTCTCCAATTTTTGATAACCATTGGCACACTTGGAATGGTGGCTATTTTGATGAGGGTTTCTTTGATAAGCCAGATTTTAGTCGAGCACAATCTATTAAATTGCAAGAGTATTATGATTGGCTTACGGATACGCCGATTTTGAATTTGGGTGTGTTCTCGATCACCTATGTGGTCTTTATTCCGGCTTGGTACCTTATTTGTTTAATAATGAGGGGGAAGAAAAAACGCGATTTGCTATTATTTGTACCGATATTAGCATCGTTGGTAGGATTAGTGTTGTCGGCTACAGTGTATGATGGAAATGAAGCAATGCGATACCTGATGCCTTTTGTATATAGTGCTCCTATACTGATAGCTTACTCACAGTATTTACTCTATACATGATATAATATTGGTATGGGTTCAAAGAGTTTGATAAATAAAGCAAAACGGACTTTGGCAGAGGAGGGTGTTTCTTCTGTGGTTAAAAAAACTAAGAATTTTTTGGTTTATAGGGCGAAGACCGGTCTTAAAAAAGATGAGGTGAAAGATATTCTGTTTGTAAATGGCTGTACATTGCTTCATCCGGAGCGTTATCGGGTGGATCACCAAATGGAACAGTTGGAGGCTAATGGCCTTAGCGTGGATAAGGTTTTGTATACAGAAGTAAAGCCTGAAATGTTGAAATTTTTTAGAGCGGTAGTGATTTTTCGTTGTCCAATTACTCCTGAAGTGGAAAAATTGATTGAAGATGCTCATTATTTTAATAAAAGAGTGTTTTTTGATATAGATGATCTCGTGATTGATAAGAAATATACTGATACAATTGAGTATGTACAAAAAATGAGTGCGGCAGAAAAAGCAACTTATGATGATGGTGTGGTAAGGATGGGAAAGACTATGCAATTATGTGATTTTTGCATTACGACTACGCCGGCATTGGCAAGAGAACTAGAGAAATATGACAAAGAAGTATATATAAATAAAAATGTAGCGAATGAAGAGATGGTGAAATTATCGCTTAGGGCGACAAAGAATGTTAAAAAGGATGTCGGCATAATTCGGATTGGGTATTTGAGTGGAAGTATTACTCATAATCCAGATTTTGAGCTGATTAAGCCGGCATTGATTAAAATAATGGATGAATTTAAAAATGTACAACTTGTCTTGATGGGGCATTTGGATTTGCCGAAAGACCTAGAAAGGTTTGGCAATAGAATTGTCAAACAACCGTTCGAGACTTGGGAAAAATTGCCGAGAGTAATTGCGGGGTTGGATATAAATTTGGCGCCAATTGAAGAATCGATTTTTAATGAAGCAAAATCTGAGAATAAATGGACAGAGGCGGCGCTTTGTAAGGTAGTGACGGTGGCTTCGGGTTTTGGGGCGTTTAAAGAGGTAATAGAGGACGGTAAGACTGGGGTACTTTGTGGAGATGGTGAAGAGTGGTACAAGAAACTAAAGCTGATGGTAGAGAATAAAAAATTGAGGGACGAAATTGCAGAGAATGCGTACAAAAAAGCTATGAAGGAATACGTGACAACTTATTCTGGGCGAGGGTTAGCTGAATTCATAAAGTCAAAGTTGGCTAGAAATATCGCTTTTGTCTTGCCGTCTACCAATGTGAGCGGTGGTGTAAATGTGGTGCTTAAACATGCAGAGATTTTGCGGAAAAATGGTTGTGATGTAATGATTATAAATATGGATAATAGCGATAATGACATTATTAATGGAGATAGCAAAGTCAATGTAATAAGTATGGAAAAACATGATTTTGTATGTAGGTTTGATAGTATGGTAGCAACGTTATATACGACTTTGAAATACGTAAAAGAATATCCCGATGTAGATAAAAGATATTATTTGGTGCAGAATTTTGAAACGGATTTTAACGAATATGGTTCTGTAACAAAGCGGGAAGCTAATGCTACATATACAGAGTCCAACATTAACTATATTACGATTTCTAAGTGGTGTAAGGAGTGGTTAGAGAAAGATTTTGGACAAAAAGTAAAGTATGCACCGAATGGATTGGATTTAAATAGATTTAGTTTTCATGTCAGAAAGTTTAGTGATGACAGAGTGAGAATTTTGATTGAAGGAAATTCTAATGACTATTATAAAAATGTAGATGAAAGCTTCAAAGTGGTAGAGAGATTGGATAAAGAAAAATATGAGATTATATATTTATCTTATCAGGGAGAACCGAAGAAATGGTATCGAGTGGATAAATTTTATCACAGGGTGCCATATGCGGAGGTGGGAAAAATTTATGGTCAATGCGATATTTTGCTAAAAACTAGTATACTAGAGAGCTTCTCTTATCCGCCGCTTGAAATGATAGCGACGGGAGGATATGTAGTTGCGGTGCCAAATGAAGGCAACAGGGAATATTTGAAAGATGGGGAAAATTGTCTTTTTTATGAACAAGGAAATATTGATGAAGCAGTGAAGAAGATTGAGAGAATTGTTGAGGATGTAGAGTTGAGGAAAAAGCTGATAGAAAATGCTAAGAAGACGGTACAAGACCGGGATTTTGAGAAATTGGAAAAAGAAATTCTGGAGCTTTATCGGTGAAGAAGGTTCTATATGTAGTAGAAGATACTGAGTCGGCGCAATTTCGGTATCGGGTAAAGAATATAGCGGAGGCCTTGAAAAGTTCGTTCGGGTGGAAGGTGAGTTGGGTGCTAAAATCTGAAATTGAAAAAGTGGAACTTTCTCAGGTGGATTTGGTGGTAATACTTAGGCAAACTGCTAAGGATAAAAAAATACTGGATTTTATTGATTTGGTACACAGGAATAGGTTGAAAGTATTATTTGATCTTGACGATTTGATTTTTGATTACAGGGATTTGCCGATTTTGATGAAGGCTACTAATAGTAGAAATGCAGTTTATTGGATGGGGTATATATGGGGGATTAGAAGAATTGCTAAGAGAGTGGATGGGTTTATTACGACGAATGGTTTTTTGGCAAAAAAGCTAAAGAGAAGCTTCAAGAAGAAATGCGCGGTGATTCATAATTCTTTAAACAAGGAGCAGGTAGAGATTTCTGAGAAATGTTTGAGAGAAAAAACCCATGATGGGTTTGTGATTGGGTATTTTTCTGGTTCTCCTACACATTCAAAAGATTTAAAAATGATAGAAAACCAATTAGCTAGCTTTTTGGATAGTCATAGGGATGTGAGTTTTTTGTTAGTGGGATATATGGAACTTTCGAAAACGATGCAGGAATTATTAAAAACCAAAAGAATGAGCCTTATGAAACCGGTAGATTATTTGGAATTATTAAAAAAAGAGGCTGTGGTAGATATAAATATTGCGCCTTTGGTTGTTAATGATTTTACTAATTGTAAATCGGAATTGAAGTTCTTTGAAGCGGCGGTAGTGGAAACTACAACAATCGCTTCGCCGGTATATACATTTAAAAAAGCAATCCTTGATGGCAAGACGGGCTTTTTGGCAGAGCCTGGTGAATGGTATGATAAGATGGAATATCTTTACAAAAACCCTTCAGAGAGTCGGAAGATTGCTAAGGCGGCTAGACAATATGTTTTAGAGAATTATTATGGCGAAAAATTTTTAAAAGAAGTTGAAAAAGCGTATGAGGTTTTAGTGTAAAAAAAGTCTGGTAGTTTACTAGGAAACAAATAGTTGTTATAATTTAAGGAAGACTTAGGAGGAAAAATGAAAAAATATTTGATTACTGGTGGCGCAGGATTTTATGGGAGTATCTTGAAAGAGGTTCTTCTTAATGATGGTGATTTTGTAGTGAGCGTGGATTTGGAGCCGGATGAATATGTACACAAAAATTTTGTACCGATTAAAGGCGATATTAGAGACAAGAAATTGCTTAATAAGCTGAATGAAGAATATAAATTTGATGCGATTTTCCATTGTGCAGCTTTGCTTGCGCATGAGGTGAAAGACAAGAATGAACTATGGACTTCTAATGTGGACGGCACAGAGAATATGGCGAAATTTGCTATTAAAAATAAATGTAAAAAATTAATCTTTGTATCGTCTAATTGCTTGTGGGGAAAGAGTTTTGATTATCCAGTGACAGAAGAAGAGAAACCAGATCCGGTAGAAATATATGGTAGATCTAAATTGATGGGTGAGGAGATATTGTTTAAATACAAGGATAAGCTTAACTCGGTGATTTTTCGGAGTCCGACGATTATTGATGAAGGAAGACTAGGGCTCCTTAGCCTTTTGTTTGAGTTTATCGATGATAATAAGAAAATTCCGATTGTAGGAAATGGTGAAAATAGATATCAATTTATTTATGCTAAAGATATGGTACAAGCAATGAAGCAGGCTCTTAAGTATAATAAAACGGCTATTTTTAATATTGGTTCTGAAAACGTAAAGACGTTTAACGAGGTTTATGAATATGTAATTAAAAAATCTGGTTCAAAATCTAGATTGTTCCATTTTCCAAAGGCTCCGATGATAGCAGCGATGAAAATTTGTTTTGCTTTGCATATTTCTCCGCTTGGACCGTATCAGTATAAAATGATTTCTTCGAGTTTTATCTTTGATACTTCTAAGATTAAGAAGGAACTAAAGTTTACCCCTACACTCACAAATGAAGAGATGCTCTATAAAGCCTACATGTACTACCATAGAAATAGAAAAGAGATTGAGAATCGGGAAGATGTTTCGGCGCATAAGAAGAATGCCAAAATGGGTGTGATAAAACTGCTAAAATGGATGATGTGATGAGTGATACCAAAAAAGTATCAGTGATTGTGCCGAATTACAACTATGCGAGGTATTTAAAGTGGCGGATTTTGTCGATTGTCAAACAGTCATATCCGATTTATGAACTGATTATTTTGGATGACAATTCGAAAGACGGTAGCAAGACGGTAATTAAGCAGATGGCAGCGGAGGCAAAACGAATTAATCCGGACATTAAGCTAAAATTGATTTGGAATAAAGAAAATTCGGGTAAAGCGATTTCGCAGTGGGTGCGTGGTGTGGAGGAGGCAACTGGTGATTATATTTGGATAGCAGAAGCTGATGATATAGCGAGGAAAGATTTTTTGAAAGAGGTGATGAAGGGGTTTGATGAAGATCCGGAGGTGGTACTGGCTTATTCGGAATCGGCAATTATTAATAAACAAGGAATTCCGGTGATGCCAAATTTTCGAAGGTCGCGCGACAAGGAGGGGACGGGACATTTCTCTTCTTCTTATATTCGTCAGGGTAAGCAAGAGATTGAAGAAATTATGGCAATTAGATGTACGATACCAAATGTGTCGGCGGTAGTGTTTAAAAATACGCCGGAATTTTTGAAATATTTGAAGCAAGCAGAGGAGCTGGAACAAGTGGGGGACTGGTATCTGTATGCTCGATTGCTGGAGAAAGGGAAGATTTTTTATAACAAGAAATCTCTGAATTTCTTTAGGATACATAAGGGTAGTGCGACTAAACGGGGCGAAGCACATGTGAGGGAAGTAATGGGAATGCACCGATATTTTAAAAAACACTATGATTTGGATGTAAATGTGGTGCAGTGGATGGATGCGGAACTTGAGAGAACCAAGCGTAAATATGGTATAATTAAGTAAATAATTGGAGTTATTTAATGAAAGGTATTATTCTAGCTGGGGGGTCTGGGACGAGGCTTTATCCGTTGACGCTTGGTACATCTAAACAGATGCTGCCGGTATATGATAAGCCGATGATTTACTATCCTTTGACGACGTTAATGATTGCGGGAATTCGGGATATTTTGATTATTTCTACACCGGATGATTTGCCAAATTTTGAAAGACTTTTAGGTGATGGTTCGGCTATGGGGATTAATCTTTCTTACAAGGTACAGCCTTCGCCGGATGGATTGGCACAGGCTTTTCTTTTAGGTGAAGAATTTATTGGGGGAGAACCTTGTGCAATGATTCTCGGAGATAATATATTCTATGGGTCTGGTTTTACGGCGACGCTTGAGGCAGCAGTTCGCAATGCTGAAGAGGGACGGGCAACGGTGTTTGGTTACTACGTAAACGATCCGGAAAGATTTGGCGTGGTAGAGTTTGATGAGAATTGGCATGCGGTGTCGATTGAAGAAAAACCGGTGGAGCCTAAGAGTAATTACGCGGTAACTGGTTTGTATTTTTATCCTGGCGATGTGTCGGAGCGGGCTAGTACGGTAGTTCCATCCGATAGAGGAGAGCTCGAAATTACTTCGCTTAATGAAATGTATCTTAATGATGGACTTCTTGACGTACAACTTTTGTCGCGGGGGTTTGCCTGGCTTGACACTGGTACAGTGGATTCTCTTGCGGATGCTTCAGATTTTGTGAGAGTAGTACAAAAGAGACAGGGGGTACAGATTGCGGCGCCGGAGGAAGTGGCGTTTAAACATGGTTGGATTTCTGAGGAAAAATTGCTCGAGGCGGCAAACAAATACAAAAAGACTGCGTATGGGCAACATTTAGCAAGAGTAGCGGAAAGGAAAATGTACGATTAATGGGGAAGTTTAAGTTTGAAATGACGGATATTGAGGGGGTATATGTAGTTGAGCCGGCTGTTTACGGTGATGAGCGAGGATATTTCATGGAGACTTATTCGGCGGAAGAATTTAAAGAAGCCGGGCTTGACTATAATTTCGTACAGGATAATCAATCTTCTTCTAGAAAAGGGGTTCTTAGAGGTCTTCATTTTCAAAAAGAGCATCCGCAGGCTAAATTAGTGCGCGTGATTTCTGGCGAAGTATTTGATGTGGCGGTGGATCTTAGAGAAGGTTCTGATACTTATGGTAAGTGGGTGGGGGTACTTCTTTCGGCTGAGAACAAAAAACAGTTAATGATACCGCGTGGGTTTGCACATGGATTTTTGGTGGTTTCGGATACGGCTGAATTTGTATATAAATGTGATGATACTTATCATCCTGAGGATGAAGGTGGGGTAATGTATGATTCTTGTGGAATTGATTGGCCGAAGATTGACGGCGAGGTGATTTTATCAGAAAAGGATATGAAACATCCTATGCTTTCTGATCTTGATTTTAAGTTTAATTTATAAAAAAGGAGGTCTCGTGGATGGCAAAAAAACAATTATTGTAACGGGTGGAGCAGGTTTTATTGGCTCCAATTTTGTATATTATATGTTAAAGAAATATCCTTTCTATCGGATTGTATGTTTAGATGCTTTGACTTATGCTGGAAATCTATCTACACTTGAAAAAGCGATGAAGGATCATCAGGATAACTTTAGGTTTGTAAAAGGTGATATTCGGGATGCGGAACTGGTGGAGAATTTATTTGTAGAGGAAAGGCCAGATATTGTAGTGAACTTTGCGGCGGAATCGCATGTGGATAGATCTATTCTTGATCCGCAGGCGTTTTTGGAAACTAATATTATGGGGCCGCATGTTCTGATGGATGCCTGCAAAAAACACAATGTAAAGCGTTATCATCAAGTTTCTACGGACGAAGTGTATGGTGATTTGCCGCTCGATCGGCCAGACCTATTCTTTACTGAGGGGACTAATCTTCATGCTTCTTCGCCGTATTCAGCGTCGAAGGCTTCGGCCGATTTGGTAACTTTGGCTTACCATAGAACTTACGGGCTGCCGGTAACGATTTCTAGGTGTTCGAATAACTATGGGCCGTATCATTTCCCAGAAAAATTGATACCTCTTATGATTATTAACGCTCTTCATGATAAACCTTTGCCCGTTTATGGTGATGGGTTGAATGTGCGGGATTGGCTATATGTGGAAGATCATTGTAAGGCGATTGATATGATCATTCACGCGGACTGTGTAGGCGAAGTCTTTAACGTAGGCGGGCATAATGAAAAGTCCAATATTGAGATTGTAAAGTTGATTTTGAAGGAGCTAGGTAAGCCGGAAAGTTTGATTACGTTTGTGGAAGATAGAAAAGGGCATGATCGTCGTTATGCGATTGATCCAGCTAAAATTAAGAGAGAGCTTGGCTGGGAGCCGGAAACGAAATTTGAAGATGGGATTGTAAGAACTATTCAGTGGTATCTAGACCACAAAGATTGGTGGGAAGAAATTATTTCGGGCGAATATCAAAATTATTACAATAAAATGTACGGGGAGAAATAGATGAAAGTTTTAGTAACGGGGACTTCGGGACAACTTGGATACGATGTAATGATGGAGCTTCTAAAGCGGGGACATGAGGCGATTGGTGCGGACAGGAATGACTCGGAGGCGGAGTTTGAACATGTGATTCTTGATATTACGGATGCTAAAAAAGTTTCCGAAGTTATAAATGAGGTAAATCCGGATGCAATTATTCATTGTGCGGCCTGGACGAACGTAGATGGGGCGGAAGACCCGGCAAATAAAGATTTGGTGATGGCAGTAAATGTGGAGGGTACAGCAAATTTGGCACAAGCAGCAAAAGATATAGACGCGAAATTTATGTACATTTCGACGGACTATGTGTTTGATGGGCAGGGTGAAAAACCCTGGCAGCCGGATGATAAAAATTATGCGCCACTAAATATGTATGGTGAATCTAAATTGAAGGGAGAATTAGAGGTTTCTGAGATCCTAGACAAGTATTTTATTGTGAGAATTGCTTGGGTGTTTGGTAAGAATGGTAAAAACTTTATTAAGACGATGATAAAAGTAGGGGAGGGGCGCGATACAATAGAAGTGGTATCTGATCAAATTGGTACGCCAACTTATACGTATGATTTGGCTAGACTTCTGGTTGACATGATTGAGACGGATAAGTATGGATACTATCATGCGACGAATGAAGGTGGGTATATTTCTTGGGCGGAATTTGCGGAAGAGATTTTTAAGGACGCTGATATGGATGTAAAAGTTGTGCCGGTAACAACTGAAGAATATGAAGCTAAAGCGGGGAAGACAGTGGCGAAAAGACCGTTTAATTCGCGACTTGATAAAACTAAGCTAGTTGAGGCCGGATTTCAGCCACTTCCTGACTGGCGAGATGCGGTGAAGAGATATATCTTAGAGCTTGTTTGATTTTTCGCTTTTTTGATAAAATTTGGTGAGTGTTTTTGCAATGAGCTGTGGCCAAAATCGTTTGAAAATTTGATAATCTTCTTTGGTGCGGATACCTTGGTTTATGATGTCGGTAGTAGTGGATTTTTCGGATATACGATGACCCATAAGAGGTTCGGGAATGTATGTGAAAGCGCCTTTTTTGGTGCTTAGCTTTTCCCATGCATGCCAATCGCAGTCACATTTGAACTCTGATTTGAAGATATCTTTGGGGCAGTTTTTGATGACAAAAGTAACAGCTGGACAACAAATAGGATTACCAAATCTAAGGATAGAGCGTTTAAAATAACGAGATTTGAGGGACTTTTTTATGCGAATAGGAGTAAGTAGTAAACGTTTTATTTTTAATAATGCGTTGGTATAAATATATTTTTTGTTGCGAATCTCAAAATAATCTGTAAAAATAATTGAAGAATTGGGATGCTTTTTGTAAGTTTCGACTATTTTTTGAGAATAGTTTTTTTCGTAGGTGTCGTCTTGATGGGCTATAGTCACTAATGGGGTGTCTCCGGTATGAATAGCGAAGTCAAAATCGCCGCCGATATTAGTATGTTTGCCCTCGATAATTTTAAGGTTGTATGTTTTTGCTAAATTTGCGATATGAGTATTTTTGGTGGTAGTGGCAATGACTATTTTGCTATGGTAGGTTTGATCGGTAACGGATTTAATACACTCTTCTAAGAAGGGGCTTTCTTGATAGGCTAAAATTACAAAAGTATGAAGAGAATCCGAACTAGCTTTTGGATTTGCCATTTTTACCCTTTTTTAGAATTGATATTTCTTGATTTAGCTTAGTAATTTCGTCTTGCTGTTTGCTGTTTGAAACAGTGAGAAAGAAACAGATGAGAATGAGTAGAGCGATGATAACCAGAAAGATAAAGTTGGATAGAGTTTCGAATCCGAGCCAGTGAGCGAAAGACTGAAGCGGGTCGGGGAAGATGGCAATGATAATAAAAATAATAGGGAGTAGTAGCCAGGCGATAGAATTTTTGATAGATAGTCTATTTTTGGCAATACTCGTAATGATAATAATAAATAATATAGTTGCAGCTATCGCCATTTCTATTTGTAGAGTGGTCATTTTTTTCTCCTTAATTTAATTACGAAAATTGAAAGTAGTACATTGATGACGTAGTAAGCGCTTTTCCAGGAATGAATACTAGATTTACCAGCGGTACGTTCATGCATTTTGACAGGGACTTCCGTGACTTTATAGCCAAACTTGATAAGCTCATAATCTGAAATTGGTTCGGGATATTCTTTGGGATAATTTTCGGTAAAATATTTAATGACTTTTTTGTTGGCAGCACGAAAACCTGAGGTGGTGTCGTAAACGCGATTTTTGGAGAAAAGGAAAATAACGTTAGAGATTAGATGGATGCCAATTCTGCGCAAAAAAGATGATTTAAAGTTAGAAGAATTTTTCTTGATGAACCTAGAGCCAATAGTAAAATCTGCTTGATTGTCTAGGATTGGCTGGATTAAATCTTTGATGGATTCAATATCATGCTGTCCGTCGGCGTCAAATTGAATAGCGATGTCATAATTGTTTTCTAGGGCGTATCGATAACCGGTCTGAACGGCGCCACCGATGCCTAGATTGAAGCAAAGGCTTACAAAATTATAGTTATTTTCTGATAGGATTTGTTCGGTTTTATCGGTAGATCCGTCATCTATTACGATATAATCGTAACCAGTTTTGGTTACTAGTTCTATGGTGTCTTTGATTGATTTTTCTTCGTTGAAGGCTGGGATTATCAGAATAATTTTGTTTGGTGTCATTAGAATAATTATAGCATTTTTTAGAGGTGAGTGGTAGCTATTGTAGAGATAACATAGACAGTTTCACAGATGATGAAAATATATAGCGGATAATCTTTATTGCTAATAATGGAAGAGTTGTCTTCGATAATGGTTTTTGAGGTAGTGGAACGTGAGCCGATTTTTAGGAAACAAATAGGGATTAGTAACATGATAGGAAGGAAATAGCGGCCTTGGACTCCGTCGATGATGGATTCACCGGATTTGGTCCAGGTGATATACATAGCGGTAAAGATAGCGACAGTGGTGGCAAAAACGGCGAAACAAGATAAAATTTTGAGGAGTTTTTGAATATTGAAAGAAAGACGTGCTTTGTAACATAGAATAACAAAAACGGTGTAAGAAGCTATGATATATATCATCGTAGGAGTGATATTGAACCATTCGAGGTAACCGCCAAAAGCTCCGGAAATATATAGTACTACATTTCGAGAGATACTGTAGATAATGGTGGCAGGTAAAAGAAGAGGGTTGTGAATGATATTGGAAAGCTGGGCTGGGCCGTCGTTGGTGATAGTGGTTGGAGAGGCAAAATGCCAAATTAGATATACCATCATAACGAGTGAACCGAGTCCGATGGCCCAAAAAACTTTTTGTTTTTTTGTGCCAAAGCGTTCTTTAGGAATAGCGAAAAGGAGTACCAAAAGTGGAGCATATACGATTTTTCCAATAGTGATGAAAATACATAGAGCTAGTAAGATGAAGAAATGTTTTTTAGTAAAGGGAGTTTTGCGGGTGTAGATAGAATGTAAGACAAAAGTAACAAGTGCAATGGCGGAAACAAAAATTGGGGCATCAGCGGAAAGAGAACTCATAGCTTGCATCGAGATGGGAAGAAATACGATGAAGAAGATGATTTTTTTGAGAAATGGGATGTATTTGATACAGAAAAAGAGGATACCAATACAAAAAATTAGGTTGGCGATTTTGGCTAAATAGGCAGATACTAGAAAAGGGGCATGGAAGATTTTGCCAATACCCATGCCGATGGTTTGAGGGAGGTAGCTAATGAAACTATAGCCATAGGCAGAGGTAGTTATGAAGGCGGTTTCTTCTCCGGTGGTAGTACCAAGTGATTCGATGATCTTGGCATAGGTAACGTTGCGATTGGCATATTCATCGACAATACCGATTTCGACGGGCTCGTTGCTACCTGGCATTGCTCCGTCTGTAGGAGTTTCGGAAACGAAGTGTCCTTCAGTGATTTCATAGATACGGAAAAAGTGAGAAGCTTCATCTGGCGTGCGGCCTATGGGGACAGCGAAGACATAGATAACACCAACGATACTAGCTAGAATCAAGAATAGTTTTTCGATTTTCCAACTATGTCGATTAGCAAAGTAAACAGTTGCGGTAAGAGCAATTTCTAATAAAATACTAACGATGACAAAAAGAATAAAAGTTTTGCCAAAGGTGAGATTGTGAGCTTTGAATCCGATACAAAGTAAGACGAGATTAAAAATGGAAAGGCAGAATAACAAAATAAGGGATTTGTAATTTTGTTTGAAGAATTTTTTTGATTTAGCTCCAAAGTTTTTCATAGGCCTCCGCGACTTTTTTGGGCTCGCCGTCCAGGATAACTTTACCATTCTCGATTAATATTGCTCGAGTACAATACTTTGTGACATTGTTCATGTCATGGGTGACAAGAATGACGGTTTGTTGCCCTTTGACGGCGGCAAAATACTCATTACATTTTTTTTGAAATTCGGCATCGCCGACGGCTAAAACTTCATCCAACAAAAGAATATCGCCTTTGGCACGAATAGCGATGGAAAAGGCGAGGCGAACTTGCATGCCTGAAGAGAAGTTTTTGAGTTTTTGGTCCATAAATTGGCGGAGTTCGGCGAAGTCGACAATTTCGTCGTACATAGCATCCATTTCTTTGTTGGAAAAACCAAGTAACGCGCCGTTTAGGTAGACGTTTTCGCGACCGGATAATTCTGGATTGAAACCGACACCGAGTTCGATAAATGGGATAAGCGTGCCATTTATTTCTAATTTGCCTTTTTCTGGAAAATAAATTTTGGCAAGAGTTTTTAGAAGGGTGGATTTGCCAGAACCATTGCGACCAACAATGCCAATGAATTCATTCTTATGAATATCAAATGTGATATCATTTAAAACTTTTTGTTCCGTATAACCCTTGATGCCTCTTAAGCGGTTAAAAATGGCTTGTTTGAGACCACCAGCGCGTTCGGTAGGAAGTTTGAAGCTTTTATGGAGGTGCTTGATTGAAATAACTACTGGCTCGTTTTTTGTTTCCATTAGATTTCCTCCGCGAATTTTTTAGATTTTTTTCGGAAATACCAGGAACCCCATATTAATACAATGACGACTATTAAAATAGGAATAATTTTTAAGAAGGGATTGTCGACATAGCTCCAGGTGGTAACTGTTTGATCAGTGATAAGACAGTAGCGGATATCTTGAACGATTTGAGCAATGGGATTCAAAAGGATGACTTTGGCAGCAATAGTGGAGGTAGAAGCTACCATGGTGATAGGATAGATGATCGGTACAGCATAAAAGAGAGCTTGAGTGAGGACGTCCCAAATAGAGGTGATGTCGCGATATTTGACATTGATAGCGCCAAGTAGGAAAGAAATACCAAGAGCGAGAGCGTATAACTCTATAACTAAAATTGGTACGAGAACCCAAGTCCAACTAGGGGAGACTCCGTTAATTAAAGCAAAAATAATAACCACGGCTAAATTAATGAACAAATTGATAATAGCGGTGAGTGTAGCGGAAACTACAACAATATATTTAGGAAAACAGATTTTACGAATAAGGTCTCCGCGCATAATAATGGCTTGAATCCCTTGGTTGGTACATTCAGTAAAGAAACTCCAGAGCGTAGTGCCGGCGAGTAGGTAAACTGGGTAGTGAGGAATGTCGCCACCGAAACGAAGGAGTTTGGCAAATACTATATATAATATGGCAAACATCATGAGGGGTCTTAAAAGCGCCCATAAGTAACCCAGAACAGAGCCTTGATAACGAAGCTTGAAGTCGGTTTTGGTGAGTTCAATAAGAAGCACACGATTATTTTTGTACAGAAAATTTGGAATGGCCATACTAGTATAATTATATCATATTGACTTCTGATTTTTTAGGAACGTGAGAGTGTCTTTCATGGCGTCCTCAATGGTAAGATGA
Organism: uncultured Candidatus Saccharibacteria bacterium; assembly: GCA_964522475.1. GTDB lineage: Bacteria > Patescibacteriota > Saccharimonadia > Saccharimonadales > Saccharimonadaceae > Nanosyncoccus. The sequence continues at coordinate 27,420 of CAZFVK010000001.1, forward strand.
GTTTGCCAATTTAGTTCTTGTTTAGCTTTTGATGGATCGGCCCAAATTTCGGCGAGATCGCCGGGACGACGAGGGGCAAATTTGTGGGGAAGAGGTTTGCCGCTGATTTTTTCGAAAGTGTTGACAATTTCAAGAACGGACGTGGGAGTGCCAGTACCAAGGTTGTAAGCTTTGAATCCGGGAGTTTCTAGTGCAGAAATAGCAGCGAGATGGCCGTTTGATAAATCTGAGACGTGGATGAAGTCGCGACGACAAGTGCCATCAGGGGTATTGTAATCATTGCCGTAAATAGAGAGTTCTTCTAACTCTTTTGTAGCGACTTTCATGACGTATGGCATGAGGTTGTTGGGAATACCGTTGGGGTCTTCGCCGAGTAGCCCGGAGGAATGATTGCCAATAGGGTTGAAGTATCTTAATGCTACGGCGGAGAATTCGGGATCTGAAGTACAGACATCTTTTAGGATTTCTTCAATCATGTATTTAGTTTTGCCATAGGGGTTAGCGATGTGTTGGCCGGTAGGTATATCCTCGGTTTTTTTAGCGATATCAGAATCGCCATAGACAGTAGCAGATGAAGAGAAAATGATTTTTTTGACGTGAAAATTTTGCATGCATTTGAGTAAATTGATGGTGCCGGAAAGATTTTGCTGATAATACATGAGAGGTTTTTCGACGGATTCGGAAACGGACTTGAGACCGGCAAAATGAATCACCAAATCAAATCGATGTTCTTTGAAAATCTTTTCGATGGTACCAAAATTAACGAGATTATCTTGGTAAAAAATAGGGGATTTTCCAGTGATTTCTTTAATGCTATCTAAGACAGTGATTTTGCTATTTGCGAGGTTGTCTACGATGACGACTTCGTGGTTATTTTTAAGTAAATCTACGACTACATGAGAGCCGATATAGCCGGTGCCGCCGGTGACTAATATTTTCATTTATCTTCCTCCTTTTTAGATTTTTTACCGAAAACAAATTTGTCATAGAGAAGGAAATTCATAACCATAGTAACACAAGCGGTGAGAACAAAAGCTCCGGTGGATTGAACGAGTTCATAGGTGATAAAATCGAGATGAAGATTTTGACATATGTTAAAAGCAAATTCGTACAGCGGGGTAAACATAGCAAAAAATTGGGTGAGTCCGGGGCCGATGGGGAAAGTAAGTAGGCCATTCCAAATGAAGAATTTATAAATAGCGGTTTTGGTAACTCCGCGTTCTTTCCAGGTAATTTTGGAATGAAGGGTATAAGCTAGGATAGTGGTAGCAGCAGTGGCGATAAAGGTGGCAAGCCAGAGGAGCCTTTCTTCGTTAAAAATAAAGTTGGAAAGGATAGTAAATAGTACGTAATTAAAAACAGTCAAGATTATTCCGATTACTAAATAGCGTTTGGCGTGCTGAGAAGTTTTGGTTTTTTTTGCATCGTTTTTTGAGGTGGCGGTAGAGACCGCTTTGTTTTCTTCTTCTGATTTCATTGATATTATTATAACACATCAAAGCCTTTACTCTCGACAAAAGTTGATTTTTGGTGTATAATAGGAAAGTTTATGGAAGATAATTTTATTAAGGTACGGGGTGCGAGACAGAATAATTTACATGATCTTGATGTAGATATTCCTAGAGATAAATTGGTAATTATGACTGGGTTATCAGGTTCAGGGAAATCTAGTTTGGCTTTTGATACGATTTATGCAGAAGGGCAGAGGCGATATGTAGAATCTTTGAGCTCTTATGCGAGGATGTTTCTTGGTGTAATGGACAAGCCAGAAGTAGATTCGATTACAGGGCTTTCTCCTGCGATTTCGATTGATCAAAAATCGACCTCTCGAAATCCGCGTTCAACGGTGGCGACGGTGACTGAGGTGTATGATTATCTTAGACTTTTGTTTGCGAGAGTAGGGGTGCCACATTGTCCGATTTGTCATAAACCGGTGTCTCGGAGAACAAACGAAGATATTATTAATGAAGTAATGAAACTGCCACTAGGTTCTAAATTGATGGTATTGGCTCCGATTGTATCGGCTAAGAAAGGTGAGTTTTTGCATATCCCAGAACAATACACTGCTAAAGGGTTTTCTAGGGTGAGAGTGGATGGGATTATTTATGCTTTGGATGAATTTCCGGAACTTAATAAAAATGAACGACACGATATTGAGATTGTGGTGGATAGATTTGTGCTGTCGCCAGAGCTTCACTCTAGGATTAGTGGGTCAGTAGAGCAGGCTTTGGAACTCGGGCAGGGGATTATTAAGGTTCTCAAAATTAACGATCGGACGACGGCGATAGATGAAAAACGAGTAAATTTGGATAATGCGGAAGTGCTTACTTATTCACAGAGATATGCTTGTCCGGATCATCCCGATGAATTGATACCAGAGCTCACGCCAAGGCTGTTTTCTTTTAACGCGCCTGAGGGGGCATGCCCTGATTGTACAGGATTAGGATCTAAGATGGAAGTAGATCCGGCACTTGTATTTAATAAAAATTTGACAATAGCGGAGGGGGGAATCAGACCGTTTAATAGAGTACAACAAGAATCGTGGTGGCTAAAAAGATTGATGGCGGTAGGCAAAAAACATAATTTTGATACACAGACGCCGATTGGAGATTTGTCGGAAGAGATACAGCATTTGATTCTCTATGGTACAGGGGAAGAAAAATATGAGATGAGGATTTCTGGTTCGGGTCGGTTTGCGGAGGGGACGATTTATGAGACGACTTATGAAGGGGTAATTCCGATGCTGGAGAGACGGTATAATGATCCAAAAACTTCGGAGTTTACTAAGCATGATATTGAGAGATTTATGAGAGTGAGAGAATGTCAGACTTGCCATGGGGCGAGATTAAAGCCGGCGGTGCTTGCGGTGACGGTACATGATCTGAATATTGTGGATATGTGCAATCTAGATGTAGATGCGACACTCGAAGTTCTTAACCAAGATCTGGAGTTTAGCCCAGAGGAAGAGATGATTGCGGCGCCGATTCTTAAAGAAATTCGTGAGAGAGTGAAATTTATGAAGGATGTGGGGCTAGGGTATTTGGAGTTAGGTCGCGCGGCAAATACTTTGTCTGGTGGGGAGGCACAGAGGATTAGGCTTGCTACCCAGATTGGTTCGGGGCTTCAGGGGGTGCTTTATGTTCTGGATGAGCCATCAATTGGGCTTCATCAGAGGGATAATGATAAATTGATTAACACCTTGAAGCATTTACGCGATCTTAAAAATACAGTTCTCGTAGTAGAACATGATGAGGATACAATGTGGGCTTCGGACTATATTATTGACATTGGACCGGGAGCAGGGGTAAATGGTGGACGACTAGTAGCGTGTGGGTCACCAGCTGAGGTAGCGGCTAATCCTGAATCTATCACGGGGCAGTATCTTTCTGGTAAAAAAACGATTCCGGTGCCGAAGAAGCGACGCAAAATTCGCAAAGGCTATGAACTGGTAGTAAAAGGCGCTAGGGAAAACAATCTGAAAAATATTGACGTTTCGTTCCCGCTAGGGGTAATGACAGTAGTGTCGGGAGTGTCTGGATCTGGTAAATCTACTTTGGTAAACAATATCCTTTCAAATGAGCTTTTGGCTAGACTTCACCGAGCACAGACAGTACCGGGGCTACACGATAAGATTGAAGGGATAGAGAATATCAATAAAATTATCGTGATTGACCAAAGTCCGATTGGACGAACGCCGCGGTCTAATCCGGCTACTTATACTGGTGTATTTAATGCGATTCGGGAGTTATTTGCTTCACAACCGGAAGCGGAAGTGCGAGGATACAAGGCGGGAAGATTTTCGTTTAATGTGAAAGGTGGAAGATGCGAGCACTGTCAGGGTGACGGAGTGAATAAAATTGAAATGCATTTCCTCCCGGATGTGTATGTAACTTGTCCGGCGTGTCATGGGCGGCGGTATAATGCGGAAGCGCTTGAGGTAAAATACAAGGGTAAAGATATTTCGCAAGTTTTAGATATGACGATTGATGAGGCGGTGGAGTTCTTTGGCTCGATTCCGTCGATTGCCGGTAAATTACGTACGATTCAAGAAGTGGGACTGGGCTATATTAAGCTAGGTCAGCCGGCGACGACTTTTTCGGGTGGGGAGGCACAAAGAATTAAACTTGCGACGGAGCTTGCGAGACGTTCTACAGGTAAAACCTTGTATGTTTTGGATGAGCCAACAACGGGGCTTCATACAGATGATGTGAAGAGACTACTTGAGATTTTAAACAAGCTAGTAGATGGGGGAAATTCGATGATTATTATTGAGCATAATTTACACGTGATTAAATGTGCAGATTGGGTGATTGAAATGGGGCCAGAAGGGGGGCTCAAAGGTGGGGAAGTTTGTGATCAAGGGACGCCGGAGGATCTAGCGAAACATGCTAAAACTCCAACTGGGGAGTATCTAAAGAAGTATTTGAAGTAGGATTTAGATAACGTATTTTTTCATTAAGACCTTTTGTAGAAATTGCTCTTCTCTCCCCACCATCCTTCAAGAACTCTGTGTCATAGTGAATGTATTAAGAGCTTGATACTTTAGCGGATGTAGAGGCCATACTAGGAGGCTTGAACACACCGCACGTAGACCCCAGCGTAGCGGCCGCTGCCGCCGGTATATAGGCTACTACCATCGTAACGCAGATGGTACCGCCACGCACCATTATAGGTAGTACTGCCCCACCAGTACCCGCGCGTAGACTCAAGGCGCAGCGTACCATTGTCGTAATACCCGCCCAGGACTGGGGAAAAGCTAGTGACGTCTCTTTGGCTATCTATTTCCACGATGTTCTTGCCTCTTGAGATGAGGCCGGTGTGGTATAATAGGGGAGCATGGTTTGGAAAAACGATCAAGTGAGTGAGGGGGAAACGGAGTATATTCTAGATGTCGCTAGGGAATGCTTAGAAGTGTCTGGGGATTTTGTAGAGTTAGGATGTTATAAGGGCGATACTTCGTTGATGCTCGCAGAGGTTTTGAAAGGTTCGAACAAACTATTGTATTTATATGATTCGTTTGAGGGGTTACCGGAGAAATCGGAGGAGGATTTTTCGCCACTAGGAGAGAATTTTAAGAAAGGAGAGCTTCTCGTGACTAAGAGAGAAGTAAAGGAGCGGTTTTTAAGGGCAGGACTCAAATTGCCGGTGATTAAGAAAGGATGGTTTGTTGATTTTTCATCTTCTGATTTGCCGGAGAAAATTGCTTTTTGTTTTCTTGACGGGGATTTTTATGAGTCGATTAGAGATGGACTAAAATTAGTTGAAGATAAGATGGGTAGAGACGGGGTTTTGATTGTCCACGATTATAATAATCCGGAGCTTCCGGGAGTAAAAAAGGCGGTAGATGAATGGATTAGCACTCAGGACTTGAAAGTGCTAGAAACGTGTGCTATAATCATGGGTAATTAACCTAAAATAGGTAAAAGGAGTAAAAATGGCATTAAAACCGTTAAAAGACAGAATTGTGGCAATAGTAGAGAAGCCACTAGAAAAAACTAAGTCGGGGATTCTCCTAGGTGAGGCCAAAGAAAAACCAGCTTATGCAGTGGTAGAATCGGTAGGAAAAGAAGTAAAAGATGTAAAAAAGGGCGATAAGATTGTTTATAAAGAATATTCTACAACTGAGTTAAAAATTGATGGTAAGAATTATATTATTTTGAAAGAGGAGGATGTCCTCGCGACATTATAAGGAGTAAATATGGCAAAGAAAATTTATTACGAAGCAGAAGCGCGTGAGAAAGTGCTATCTGGAGCAAAACAACTTTATGATGCAGTAAAGGTAACTTTTGGGCCAAAGGGCAAAAACGTAATTATCGAGAAAGATTATGGTGCACCAGTGATTACGCACGATGGTGTGACGGTGGCAGAAGCGGTGGATCTTCCTTCTACTGAAGATACGATGGGAGAAGCAGTAGGTGCTAAGTTGATTAAAACAGCGGCGCAGAAGTTAAATAAAGTGGCTGGTGATGGTACAACTACAGTAACGGTTTTGACATATAATATATTGTCTGAAGCAAATAAATTGATTGCTGCCGGTGTGAATCCGATGGAGCTCAGGCGTGGGATTGAGAAAGCCGGAGCAGAAATTGTAGCAGAGATTGAAAAGTCTGCAGAGAAGATTGAAGGTAATTCTAAGAAAGTGGCAGAAGTGGCGACGATTTCGGCGGGGGATGCGGAAATCGGTAAACTAATTGCTGAGGTGATTTCGAAGATTGGCAAGGATGGTGTGGTAACGGTAGAAGCAGGCCAGGGCCTCGAAATGGAGCAAGAGATTGTGGAAGGATTTTCTTATGATAAAGGATATGCTTCGGCCTTCTTTATTACTGATGTAAACAGACAAGAGGCGGTATTTGATAAACCACTTATTTTAGTAACGGATAGAAAGATTTCGGCAGCGAATGACATTTTACCATTACTTGAAAAGTGTGCACAGGCGGGAAAGAAAGATCTCGTGATTATTGCTGAAGAGGTAGAGGGTGAAGCTTTGTCGCTTCTAGTTCTGAACAAGCTTAAAGGTGTATTTAACTCTTTGGTTCTCAAAGCGCCGGCTTTTGGGGATAGAAGAAAAGAAGTAATGGAAGATATCGCGATTTTGACTGATGCGACGGTGGTATCTTCTGATAAGGGCTTGAAACTTGAAGAGGTGGGCCTAGAGGTATTAGGTTCTGCTGGCAAAGTAATTGCGACAAAAGATGAGACAACGATTATTAAAGGTGCGGGAGCGCGGTCTGAGGTGGAAGCGAGAATTGAATTAATTCGGACTTTGGCCGAGAGTGCGAAGACTGATTATGAAAGAGAAGAGTTTGAAAAACGGGCGGCGGCATTATGCGGAAAAGTAGCAGTGATTAAAGTGGGTGGGGCGACAGAAACCGAGATTGATGAGAAAAAATTCCGAGTGGATGATGCGGTAGCAGCAACCAAGGCGGCATTACTTGATGGTATTGTGACTGGTGGCGGGGTGACGTTGGTAAATCTTTCGATGTCCTTAGACGATTCTGATGATGGAGCTAGGATAGTAAAAAATGCTTTGAAAGCTCCATTTGTACATATTATGGAAAATGCAGGGTTAAATGCACAGGCGTTACTCGCTGAGGTGGAAAATGCTAAACCTGGGTTTGGTGTAAATGTGATGACGCCGGAAAAAGGTTTGGTTGACCTGAAGAAGGCAGGGGTGATTGACCCGGCTAAGGTGACTAAAGAGGCGGTGAAAAATGCTATTTCGATTGCGGCAACGGCAATTACGATGGGGGCACTAATTTGTGAAATCCCAGAAGAAAAGCCGATATCACAATCACCAGAAATGTATTAGAACTTTTGTTCGCTCGGACTTGTTTGCTAGTAAAAATTACAACATAAAGTCAAGAAAAAATGCCTTTATTCGCTTACGCTGGGGCATTTTTTCATTGTTAGGTTGTAATTTTTACGCAAACAAATCTGGTCTAAATCTCATTTATGCTCACAAAAGTTCTAATACATTTCTTCTGTCCATGGTAAAATTATCTTATGGGTAAGAGAACAAAAATGGAAAAGGGGATGAGGAACAAAAGATATCGGAGGACCGAAGGTAAAATCCTTGGGGTCTTTTTTGTTGAAAATAAAAAGGGAACGACGATTGGGAAAATGGCAAAAAAGGCGGGGATTTCGAGAGCGACTATGTATATACATCATCGGACGATCAGAGAGGTGATACCAGATTATCGGCGATATATATTAGTGGAATATAGTAAATTGGTACGAAGGAAAATGCGAAAAAATAATTTGCCACTGAAGGCAATGTATTTTGAAACCTTGCTATTTATTTTGAGAAATAGAAAAATTTTTGAGATGTTGATTGAATTTGGTGATACGGAAACCTTGGCAAAGATTTTGGAAAAAATTAGACCAGAAATAATAGTTTCAGCGCGATTGCCTAAGAGTGCTGAGAAGGTTTTTCGAATCTATATAAGTGAAGTGATAGAGATAATAATAGAGTGGAGGGAAGGTGGGTTTCCTGAGAAGGAGATAGAAGAAGTGCTTTCTAATATAATGTATTTGACCGAGACGGCTAAGAAGAGGTTGATGCCGATAGATCAGTGAGGCGAACAAAAAAACTGCGTGAGGTGGGTACGCAGTTTTTTTTATTTTATTTTACATGCGATCGATAGAATCAATGATGTAGAGGAGGGCTTCAGCACGACTTTGATCATCTTTGATATCAGAAGCAGTGTGATAAGCTGATTCGATAACGCTAGAATCGTGGTAGTTGTCGATAACATCTTTATAGATACCAAATTTTTGTTCGGCTGGAATGTCTAGCTTGTCTACAATTGGGGCGAGCTCGCGGAGAGCAGCTTCCTTGACTTGGTCTATGCCGAGGTTGCCTTCCATGAAAGGAGTCTTTGGTTCTGGTTCATCTTCGTGTGCGATAGGAGTAGGCTCGATTTCTTCGATTGGTGCAGAAACTGGCTCAGCTGGAGCAACTTCTTCAGGTACCGGCATTGGTGCTGGAGCTGCTTTTGGTGCTGCCTTTGGTGGCATTGGTGCACGTGGGGCAGTTGGCATCGGTGCGCGTGGTGGCATGGCTGGAGTCATGCTGGCTGTTTCGAATGGCCCAACTGGTGCTGGTGCCGCTACTGGATCAGAAAATAGCGGATCATTACTAGTTGATTTAGTGATATCATCAATTGCTTTTTGTAGATCGCTGTCTACGCTTGTATTTTGGTTCATTTGCCCACCTTTAATAAATTACTTATGTTTATTATAGCACACTTTTTTCTAAATGCGCAAGAAATTTACTAATTTATCCAAAATATCGGATTTTACTTCTTCCATAGGAAGGCGAGCTCCCAAAGCATCAACGATGGCTTCGCCACTACCCTCTGGAAAATAAACTTTAACATTTATGCCTAAGCGTTTTTTGGGAATTAAAACGGCATAGTAATGGGAGCCGTCTTTGCTAATTCCAAAAGCACGAAAATTGGTAAAAGGATGTTTGATTTTACCTTCAGTGAGACCGGCGGAATTAAGAGTGTAATGAATCTTACGAGGAGGACGGAGATTAAAAACTAAGATAGTGATGACGCTTACGATGATGAGGGCAAGGAAGGTCCAATCTTGTAGCCAGACAGCGAGAGCGCCAAGCCCACCGGCGACTAAGAAAAGGCCAAAGTACCACCAGCCATTGTGAGATTTGGTGATGTATTCTTCGGCTTCCCAGGAGATTGAATTCGATTTGCTCATGCTATAATTATAACATACCTTTTTTGTTTGAAATATGATAGAATGGTAACAATGGAGGGTTACCCAAGTGGCTGAAGGGGACGGTTTGCTAAATCGTTAGTCTGGAGTGATCTGGAGCGGGAGTTCGAATCTCCCACCCTCCGCCAACTCAAAATCGCCAATCTTGGCGTTTTTTCTTGCTCGCTCTATGATGTAGTAATAACGCTTCGCAAGAAGAAAATACCAATCTTGACGATTTTGGAGTTGGCGGTATGCTATAATATCTGTATGAAATGGGTGAAATATGTAATTGCGTTTTTGGTGCCGGTGTTGGTGGTGTTGGGTGTTAACCAGAGTTTAGACAATGATTCTTGGGATGTTTTGGCGCAGGGACGATATATTGTAGAGAATGGAATTTATCATGAGGATGTACTGTCGATGCATGAGGGGTTACATACGGTGGTGCAAAATTATAGCTTTTCGGTAGTCTTTTATCTGATTCATTCGGTGTTTGGGGCGCCGGGAATTTATTTTACGATGCTGTTACTCTTTTTGGTGGTACTATTTTTGCTGTATAAGATTTGTATGCTGATCAGTAATAAAAATACGAAATTGTCTTTAATTTTGATGATAGCGACTGGGGTGGTATTGGCATTAGAGTTTGTGGTGACAAGGGCGCAGATGATTGATTATATAGTGTTTCTTGCGCTAATTTATGTGTTAGAACTATATATCAGAACAGATAAGACTAAATATTTGTGGTGGATACCGGGGCTATCTATTGTGCTTGCGAACGTTCACGCGTCGGTGTGGTGGATAATTTTTGCGATTATGGTGGCTTATATTATAGATGGATTCCGAAAACCGAAGAAAATTTTGCAAGGTTATAGGAAATGGCCGCTGATTTTAAGTTTGGTGGTTTCGGCGGGGGTGGGGGTAATTAATCCATATGGGATAGAAATGATTACGTCAATATTTACAGCATATGGGGGGATGGCGAGTTTAGAGATTGTGGATGAATTAATGTCGTTCAATCCGATGGTAGATTATGGGTTAATTTATTATTTAGCAATAATAACGGTAATAACCTTATACGCTTTTGCTAAGGAGAAACCGCGAGTGAGATATTTACTACTTTTCTTTGGTTTTTTGTTTATGGGACTTTCTAGTACAAAAGGGATGAGTGAGCTTTTGATTACGATGTTTTTCCCGTTGGCGTATATTTATAAAGATTTTAAGATGCCGAAGGCATTTTATAACCAAAAGATAGGGCGAATTGTCACGATTTGGGTGGCGATATTAACGATATGTCTTTTTGCAGTTGTAACGATAAGAGCGATAATGATGGTGGAAGATAGACCGAATCGAGCGATAGAAGAAGCGATTGACGTGATTGATGAAGAAGTAGGAGACAGAAATAAGAGGGAATTGAAGATATATGTGGGATACAACCAGGGTGGCTATGTAGAATATAGGGGCTATCCGGCGTATTTGGATCCGAGGGGAGAATATTTTATGAAAACGTTCAATAAGAAAGAGGACATTTTAAAAGAATGGTCGGATTTAGAAACCAATAAATTAAAAATAGAGGATTTTTTGGATAAGTATAATTTTGATTTTTTGGTGATAGAAGAATATTGTGAAGAAGCCCTGAAAGATTTAAAGGATGAGAGATATAAGCTTATTTACAGTGATGAGGAGAATGAAACTAGAGTATATAAAAAAGTTGAAGCTTCGGGTAGAGTGTGATATAATATAGATTATGAAAAAGTTACTAATTAGAGTAATTCTTCCACTATTAATTTGTGGAGCTTTGGCAGGTGTAAGTGTAGCTAACGCTACGGGGGCTTTTGCGACTACTCTTAGTGAGGGAGCTGAGGCGGCAAGGTGCGATGGCTGCCCAGAGAACCTGTTTGGTGACGCTGGCGTATTTAAGCAGGTGACTAACATTGTGCTTTATATTGTTGGTGTGATTGCGGTGATTATGTTAATTATCGGTGGTATTAAATATGTAGTATCGGGTGGTGATGCGAAGAAAGTAACTGATGCGAAGAACACCGTGCTTTATGCGATTATTGGTTTGATTATTGCTTTTCTAGCGTTTGCGATTGTGAATTTCGTTATTACTTCATTACCAACAGCATCTAACTAGAGTAGGCTAGTAGACAGATGATGAATTTTTTGGCTCCGGCGGATTGTAATTTTTTGAGGGCAGAAGTAACGGAAGCGCCGGTGGTCCAGACATCGTCTAGGAGGATATAGGTTTTTGTTCCATCAATTTTGGCTTTGGGGTTGATGCTATAAGCGGATTTGGCTTGGGAAAGACGTTTTTCTCGATTGGAGCCAACTTGGGTGGTGTTTTGATTCCTGATTAAAATTTTTTCTACGGTGAGGTTGCGGATTTTGGCGAGATTTTTAGCGATTTTGTAGGTGTGGTCAAAACCGCGGGTGCGGATGTGGTGGGTGGCGGTGGGGAGGGGAACTAAGACGGAATTTGTTGGTAAATTTTGGGGTAGAGAAGCATCCAGAAGTTCGGTCAGGGGGCGGGCTAGAGCACGGGTGGAATAGTATTTATAATCATGGATAAGAGAGCCGAGCAAGCCACTGCGGTCAGAGACTACGTAAATAGGTGGCAAATCAGGGCAATGTTTGCAAAGGGTGGAGGATTTTTCTTTTTTACAATTAGGACATATTTTGGAGTGATTTTTTAAAATGTAATTTTTACAACGCTCGCATAATGGTTCACCGATTAATCCACAACCCTTACAAGAGTGAGGAAATATTAAATCTAAAAGGCCGGGAAATGTTGTATTTTTTACAATAAAAGCCATATTACTCTTGATTTTACTACGAAAGTGGTTTATAATAAAGCATAACAATATAAGTGGAGGAAATATGGCTCGTACAAATAGCGAAGATTTGTTAGACGATGACCTAGCTGCAGCGTTCCTGAATGAGGATGGTGGCGACGCAGCAGCGGCTCCAACTGTAACGGACGTTACGGAGGAGTTGGTTCAAGAAGAATCTAACGAACCAGCAACTGAAGATGAGTGGGTGAGCGAAACCGACGATTTTCCTGGGCAGCTAGCAGTAGATGTCTATGAAACGGCGGATAAATTAGTAGTAAAAGCAAGGACAGCAGGGATTTCGAAGTCTGATCTTGATGTCAGTATTGCGGATAATATCTTGACGATATCTGGCATATTGTCTGGCGGTGAAGACGAACAAACTACTCGGTGGCATATCCAAGAGTGTTATTGGGGCGAATTCTCCAGGATGATTGCTCTTCCTGTACAGGTGCGTGAAGATGAGAATAGTGTAAAAGCTGAACTAAAAGACGGTGTTCTCACTATTACCTTCGAAAAGGAACAGGTAGAAGCGCCGAAAAGAATTACCGTTCAATAGAGAGTGGGCGAACAAAAAGGTTACATACATTAAATAAAAAATCGGGCTATTAAGCCCGATTTTTACGTAATTTGTATTTATGATTATTGATTGAGAATGCTTTTGATGACGAAATTAACAATGGCGAAAGCAAGTGCGCAAATAATCAAACCAACTACGCCGTAGAGAATGGTCTTTTTGCCTTTTTCTACTTTGCCGGCATCACCAACGGAGGTCATGTAATTGATGCCACCGATGATAATGACGATTACGCAGACGATACTGAGCACAGCAATGACAGCGTTGATGATAGAAGTGACATCGCTTTTGAGAGTATTGCTACCTACGGTATCGATTGATTGGCCAACGGCAAATTTTGTAATTGCATTATTCATTTTTAGCTACCTAGTATGTTGTTAATAACGAAGTTGACGATAGCAAAAGCGAGTACACAAACTACTAAGCCGATAACGCCATAAAGGATGGTGTCTTTAGCTTTTTTAACCTTGCCAGCGTCACCAGATGAAGTCATGTAATTAATACCACCAATAATAATTACAATTACACAGACGATACCGAGAACACCGATTACGGCGTTGATGATGGTTTTGATGTTGTCCCAGAGTGTGTCACTTCCATCTCCTACTACTTTTACATTCGTACCTACGTTTTGTCTGCTGGTATTGGTGCTATTATTTGCAGCGAATTTTGTAATAATATCGTTCATTAATAAATCCTTTGTTAGTTAGTTTTATTTTACAACGTTTTTACTAAGAATACAATAGTTTTATTGATTGAGGAGGCCTTTGACGACGAAGTTGACGATGACGAAAGTAAGGGAGGCAATAATGAGACCGACAACGGCCCAGAGGATGGTCTTTTTGGCTTTTTCGATTTTGCCGGGGTCACCAGCGGATGTCATATAGTTGACACCGCCGACTACGATAAAAATAGCGGCGACTATACCGAGGATACCGATGACGGCGCTAATGATGTCGGTGATGGCATTTTTTAATTCGACAGTAGAGCCACCGCCACAGCCGTTGGCTTCTTTGATTGCTTGAGCGACGGGTTGGTCACAAATATCATTTGCGTCGGCATAAACGGCGGAAGTGCTTAAAAATGCTAAGCTGGGTGTCAAGAAAAAAGTGGTGGTAATTATAATATTAATGATTTTAGGTATTTTGGTCTTCATATGACTCCTTGTTTATATTAGCGATAACGGAATTATTGACGTAAGAATTGGAATTGGCGTCTCGGATGATATTGGAGACAAAGGCAGTGATGATTTGGGCTAGGGCAAAAATAACGAGGCCGATAATAGCATAGAGGATGGTCTGTTTGGCTTTTTGAAGTTTGCCGGGATCGCCAGCGGCAGTGATGTAGCCCCAGGCACCGATTAGAATAAAGGCAGCAGAGACCGCACCCATGATACCGCCGAGCCAGCTGATTAAATTGCTAACGAGACTGGCTTGATTGGCACAGCTAGCTCCTGGCATAGCACAATCGCTAAGTCTGGCACTGCTGCCGGCGAGGGCGATACGGATGGCACTAAAAATAGTATAAGCAGAAATCACTATGGCGAGACCAATGAAAGCATGGATGAGGGTTTTTTTGCCGTTAGCAGCTTTGCCGGGGTCGCCAGCAGAGGTCATATAAAGGAAACCGCCGTATATAACATAAAATAGTACAAGATATGAGGCGATGACGCTGATGTCGGTAAGGATATTGCTGGCAATGGTGGCAATACTTTCGACAAGATCATTTTCACTCTCGATTTTAGGAGCATTACAATCCCAGTTGGTCATACCGAGAAAATACACACAATCACTTCCGTCACCGTATTCTCTAGCAGCGGTTGGCGTGGAATTGGTAAAATTAACAGTGGCAGAAACAGTGGCAATAATCCCTAAGAAGACCAGAAATTTTTTGAGAAAATTCTTCATATATTTACATAATAGCATAAACCTACAAAAAAGCCAATAAAATAAGAGGTTTTAACATTGACAAAAACGCTTATGTGTGCTATAATTGTTAGAAGCCTAATTGGAAGGCGATTTTTATGATGATAAGAAGAAAGGACCTAAAAACAGGTATCAGGTGGAAGTTTTTTGGGTGCTTTTTTGCTGTCTTCTTGATGCTTTCCAGCCTCTTTGGAACTTTGCCTGGTACAGGGGTGGATGTATACGCAGAGCCAGAAGAGGGAACTTCGGAATCTAGTGGGGTATCTTGTCAGGATAGCTTAGGGTCTTTAGGTTGGCTAGTGTGTCCTACGACAGGCAAAATATCCGAGGCGGTAGATTTCTTGTATGACAAGATAGAAGATGTACTAGTAATTAATCCGGTAGAAGCGGAAGATGGTTCACCGGTGTATGAGATTTGGAAATATTTCCAAGGGGTAACGAACATAGTATTTATTATATTCTTACTCGTAATTGTGTTTTCACAGATTACGGGGCTTGGGATAAATAACTATGGGATAAAGAAAGCTTTGCCGAAGTTGATTATTGCGGCAGTACTGGTGAATCTGTCGTTTTATATTTGTTCTCTAGCGGTAGATGTGTCGAATATATTTGGTGGCAGTATAAGGGGGCTTTTAGAATCGGTGGAAACATCGGCAGGGGTAGGGATGGAAGCTGGGACGGTGAGTGGGGCAAACCTTGCGGAGATGTATACGGCACTTGCTAGTGGGACAGCTCTCTCAATTGGTGGTGCAGTAATAGCTTTTGAAACTGGAGCGATTTGGATGATGATCCCAATGGCTTTAGGTGCTTTGGTATCGGTAGTAATAGGTTTAATTACGATTGCGATGCGCCAAGCGGTAGTAACACTTCTCATAATGATTGCGCCGCTGGCGATGGTAGCGTATATTTTGCCAAATACAGAGCAGTGGTTTAAAAAATGGAAACAGCTGTTGTTCCAGATGTTAATATTTTATCCAGCATTTTCTTTGCTATTTGGAGCGTCCTCTCTTGCGGGATGGGCAATTATTGTGTCGTCTAACAATGGATTTGGAATATTAATTGGGACGGCGGTACAGATATTCCCGTTATTCTTCTCTTGGAGTTTGATGAAGATGTCTGGTACAATACTTGGTACAATCAACTCCAAGCTCAACGCTCTCGCAAGTAAGCCGCTAGCTGGAGTGAATAGTTGGGCAGAATCGCATAGGGAATTGTCGCGCCAAAAACATTTGGCATCACCAAAGGCGTTTACTCCTTCAATGAGATTACAACAGTACTTGTCTGATCGGAAGATTGCAAGAGAAGAAGAAACTAGGGAACATGCGGAGACAGTGAAAAACAGAGGCTTAGCTTATGCGGCGATGAGGAACTATAACCGCAACGGAACTCCGTCAAAGGATGGTGAGGAATCATATGAAGCACAAGCAAGGAATGCGAGATACCAGAGGCAGATTCTTAGACATAAGAATAATATGAATAAGGGTATGGGGCAACTGGAGGCGCTCAAAGAAAATGGCACGGCTGCTCAAAGAGCAAGGCTATTAGAACTTGATGGGGCTAATGTAGAGGCATTTGATACGCTCAAGATGGAACAGGCGCGTGGCGAAATGATTGATTATAAGAACGCTAAGGGCTTTCATCAGAGAATGCAAGATGCTATTAATGTACATATGGATGATACTACTGGTAAGACGAAGAATGCGAATGGTGTAATGGAGAGCAGATTGAATTATAAACGTCACTTTGATATGGGTAGCGTGAGAGAGGCACAGGCGCGGACGAGATACTCTGAACTATCTAAAATTATGGAAGGCAATATACAGGATGCGCAATATGCAGAGGCTACTGCGGCACACGCTTATGATACGCAGAATAAGATTGTGGCGACTAAGATGCAGAAAATGGCAGATCTGACTCCGCCGACACAAGATTTGGTATATAGAATGAATGAGTTTACCAAAAATAAGGGTGCGGCGGAAAATATTGATCTAATTATACCGGCTTTGAAGGCTTTGAATATGCGGGGTGATACGGACTTGGTTAAGGCCCAGATAGATAATATATTAAATAAGAACATTGGCGGTGGGGTGGAGCTTGGTACGCACGCTTCGCAATCTTTGGCATCGTTCTTGATGTTTGATGTGAAAGATTCGGATCCGTGGCTCCGACGGTTTGGTAAATACATTAATCTTGAGACGGCGAGAATTTATAATAGTAATGATAGAAAGAATATGGAATTAACTTATGATGAATATGTGAAAGGCTATCATATTGAGCAAGACGCGACGACTGGACAGCCAGTAAAGATGTATGCGAAGAAAGGTATGAAGGAGCTTATGGAAGGTACGTCGCTTGATAACGTGGAAAGAACGGCGTTTGCTAGTTTTGACGATAGCCTTAAGCAGGCTTATAGTTATGTAGGTGATGACGGTAAGCGACATCTCGATACAGAAGAATATTTGCGTAAGCGTGAAGAGATTCAAACGGCGGTTGGGCCACAGTTTATTTCGGCGTCACTAAAATATCTGTCTGGTAGTGAACAGTTGGTGAATGCGGTAAGTTTCTTAACTGGGTATAATCACAAGCAAAAGAAAGATAGTACTGGTAATATAATGTTAGATAAAAATGGCGATCCGCTTTATGAATGGACGGCCTCGTGGGAGGATAAAAACGGTATTTTTGCGGATGATCCGGAAACGATTAGAAAGTATTTCAATAAAAAAGCTTTGCAATATGTGACAGACCAGACACCGTCACAAATTCTGAGTATGCGTTCTGATTATTATGCGCCAATGCTTAACCATTTGGCGATGGCGTATGAAGAGACTGATATGGAAGGCTGGACTGATGAGCAGGTTGCTGAACATGAAGAGTATATGAAGGAGCTTTCTGAAATTCAGACTCGGTATGCTGATTTGCCGCCAGATGAAGCGAAGAAGAAGCGTGATATAGATAGAAAGAAGTTGAAAGACAGAATGGCTGGTGCACAGTTCAGACAGTTACTTGACAGTAGAGGTAAACTCAATCAGATTTATAGAACAAGGCGTTCTGGTGCGGCGAACAATGCCAAGGACTGGCTCAGGAAATGGCTCGATCTTGATAACGATGTGGCAATTACGATGAGACTAGATGAGGTTAGGAAGAAAGAAAAGGAAGAAATCAAAAAGGCTAGACAAGACAAACAGTCACAAGAGGGCGGTGATACTTCTACGGCAGAAAGTAATAGAGTTTATACCGATGCGGATATAGCGGATTTTGTGTCGCATGTAGAGGATATGTGGCAAGATTTCAAGAGTGAGGATGACGAGGTATTTTATGAGGAGTCTCACGACTATATTAAGAAAACTTTGAGTGCGGATAGTTATATTGTTAAGGAATATGAAAAGTATAGGGAAAATGAACCGACTGCTGATAGCCATACGTTGAAGGACTATCTAGTTGACCTTTTGAGTGATCCTGAGAATTATTAAACTTTTAAACTAATCATAGAATTAAAGATGTTTGTGCTATAATATATATATGGCGCAATATAAGGTGCCTCAGGATGTTGAGGCGGACGACAAATTGCTCGGGCCGTTTAGTTTTCGTCAGTTTGTATATTTGATGATAGCTGGGGGCTTGGTTGCTACGGCAGTGGGATTATTTCAACTCTTTCCGATTTTGGCGATTATTCCAATTCCATTCGTAGTGTTTTTCTTGGCACTAGCATTGCCTCTTAAAAAAGATCAACCGATGGAGACGTATCTTGCGGCGGTAGTGTCTTATTATTTAAAACCACATTCGAGGCATTGGATGCCAGGGCAAAAAGAGAATCCAATCATAATTACTGCACCAAAAATTGTAGAGCAGAAGCGGGCGCGGGATATTACGGGTGAAGAGGCAACGCATCGGTTGTCATTTCTTGCTGACATTGTAGATACGGAAGGCTATGCAATCAAAGGAGCGGGAGCGAGCCCTATGCGGGAAGATTTGATTGCGGAAGCGGAAGCAACGCCGGATATGTTTGAGACTTATCAATCTCAGGTGATTAATCGGGTGATTGACCAGGATAAAATGACGCGGCATCAAACGGCGGTGAAAGAGATGCAGGACGCGATTGCGAAGAATACTGTAAAAGCGGTACCAGAGAATAAGACAAATAGAGTATGGGGTGAGAAAGTAATTGAAAGACAAAGAATAACGAGGTCGGTGCCTACGCCTGAACAGGTGCCTCAAAATGTATTCCAAGAAGCACCGGTACCAGTAGAAGCGGCGCCAGCTGTAATGGCACAACCGGAGCCAGCGGTGGTTCCTGAGACCCCAACTGTACCAACTAGCATGGTAAATTTGAGAAGCAATGCGGTTTTGAAACCGGATGTAGATATTGATAATACAGACGTAGTGATTAGGCCGGAGATGGAGTCTATGAATGCTGCTAATAAAAAATTGAGAGTGCCTGGAGCGGAAAGATTTGGTGTAGAAATGGATGCTCAGGCAGGGATTGCTAGTTTGGCAGCGGGTCTTGGTACGAAGCCGACTTATACAAAAAAAGTTCCCACAAAACCAGTAAACGATAGTATAATGGAATTAGCAAATAATTCTGATTTTTCCGTTGCGACCATCGCGAAAGAAGCTAATAGAATCAATAGAAAGGAAAATGGCGAGATATTCGTTTCGCTGCATTAGAGTATGAATCCACAACAGCAGATGCCACAACAACAGCCGACGCCTCAGCAGCCGATGATGCAAATGCCTGGTGGTCAGCCAGTGCCGATGCAGCAGATGGCACCGGTGCAGCAGCCAATGGCGCAAATGCCAAATACGCAGCCGGCACAACCTAACGGAGCTACTCCTCAACAGTCAGTGCAACCGGCGGCGATTCCGGTATCTAAGGATAATCCTTCTTCAACGCAAGCAACTTTGATGATTTCGGAACTTCGGGATAATATCGTGATTATGAAGGATGGATCTTTTAGAGCAGTGGTGGCTTGTAAGTCGATTAACTTTGACCTGATGAGCGATGTAGAGCGGGAGGCGGTAGAATATTCGTATCAGAATTTCTTGAATTCGCTAGATTTTACGACGCAGATTATGGTGAGAAGCCAAAGAGTAGATATTGGACCATACCTTTCCAGATTAACGGAGATTCGGCGAAATAATGATAATATGCTACTCGGCGTATTGATGGATGATTACATTAACTTTATTGAGATTTTGTCGCAAGAAGCTAATATTATGGATAAATCATTCTTCATCGTGGTGCCATATTATAGTTCTCCAGATGAGGAAAAAAATCTTCAACAGACAAAGAACTTTTTTAAAGCTTTTTCTGGAGTGAAAGATTTGCCGATTACCAAGATTGATCGACCAACTTACGACAAAGCTCTGACTGAACTTACGAATAGAGTAGAAAGAGTAGTATCCGGGCTATTTCAGATTGGGATTCATTCGGTGAGACTGAATACGAGGGAACTTGCGCAGCTGTATTATAACTTTAATAATCCAGACACGGCAGTGAGAGAACCTTTGGTGGATTTCTCGGAAGTAGCGACGATGTATGTTAAAAAAGGAGAAAAGAATGCCTAGGAAGAAGAAAAAGGGAAAGTTGACTGCGGCGGAGATTGCGGCACAAGCTGAGGCTTTGGAACTTGCAGAAATCCAAAAAGCGTTTGAGCAAGGTACGAATACTTTACGTGATTTGATTTCGCCGTCGGCAATTGAAATTCATTCAGATTATTTTAGGCTGGGTACTAAGTATGGGCGGACATTGTATGTGTATGGCTATCCGCGTACACTTTTTACGGGATGGATTTCGCCGATTATCAATATTGATGAAGTGATTGACGTATCGATGTATATTTATCCGGTGGAGTCGGCGGTGGTGATGAAAAACTTGCGGACGAAGGCGACGCAGCTTGAAGCATCGATGAATCTTAATACTGAGAAGGGTAAAATTAGGGATCCGGAGCTAGAGGCAGCTCTCGCTGATACTGAGGAATTACGCGACCAACTTCAGGTCGGGGCAGAGAGGTTTTTCCGCTTTGGGCTTTATGTAACGATTTGGGGAGATTCGCTTGAGGAATTAAAGTTTGTCCAACAAAAGATTGAGACGATTTTTGGCCAGCAGATGATTTTCTCAAAAGTGGCCAATTCACAGCAAGAGCAGGGGCTAAATTCGGCAATGCCACAATGTACGGATCAATTACAGATTCGGCGGAATATGAATACTGGTGCGATTTCGACATCTTTCCCGTTTACCTCAGCAGATCTTACTCAGGATAAGGGGATTTTGTATGGCATTAATATGCATAATAACGGCTTAGTGATTTTTGATAGATTCTCGCTTGAAAATGCCAATATGGTGGTGTTTGCGAAGTCTGGTGCTGGTAAATCGTTTACAGTAAAATTGGAGGCATTACGTTCAATGATGACGGGGGCGGAAGTGATTATTATCGATCCAGAAAACGAGTACCAAAAACTATCTGATGCGGTGGGCGGATCTTATATTCGTTTGTCTCTAAACTCGGACGTAAGGGTAAATCCGTTTGATCTTCCGAAAATCGTAGACTCGGAGGACGCTAATGATGCTCTCAAAGCTAATTTGGTAACTCTGCACGGGTTATTTAGGCTGATGCTTGGTGGAGTGGGAAACACTGGACAAGCGGCTTTGACTCCAAACGAAGAAGCAGATCTAGACCAGGCTTTGATTGATACTTATGCTCGGGCGGGGATTACTTCAGACCCCTTGACACATCAATCGCCAGCTCCGACGATTATGAATTTGTACGATACACTTTTACATATGGGTGGAAGTGGGCCATCTCTCGCACAGAGACTTAGAAAATATACCACGGGGACTTTTGCGGGGATTTTCTCACAACAGTCTAATATTGACATTAATAACCAGATGGTGGTGTTCAATATTCGGGATCTTGAGGATGAACTGAGGCCGGTGGCGATGTATATCGTGCTATCTCATATTTGGAATATTGTGCGGGCGAATCAGAAAAAACGCCTTCTGATTGTGGATGAGGCGTGGCAGTTAATGCAGTATGAAGATTCGGCGAATTTCTTGTTCTCACTCGCGAAGCGCGCACGTAAATACTACTTGGGACTCACGACGATTACGCAGGATGTAGAAGACTTTATGGGGATGAAGATGGGTCGGGCGATTGTGGCGAACTCGTCGATGCAGCTACTTCTCAAACAGTCAGCGTCGGCGGTGGATGTGCTGGCGGATGTGTTTAAGCTCACCGAAGAAGAGAGAAGAAGGCTGGCAAACTTCCCGGTGGGGCAGGGATTATTCTTTGCGGGGCAGAATCACGTACATATTCAAGTGATTGCATCGGAAACAGAGGAAAGACTGATTACTACAAATCCTAACCAAAAGTAGAATGTAGAAGGCAAAAGATATTTTTAACAGCCCTTGTTACACGAGGCTGTTAAAAATACCTTTTTGCCTTCTTTAATTTTTTCTGGTATAATATAGGTATGAAGGTAAAGAGGTTGCTGGTTGGTTTGGTGGCGATTTTTTTGACGCTTTTGCCGGTTGATGGTGTTTTTGCGAAGAAGGTGATTGATGAGGATACACTTTATTATTATGGACTCAATGGGATTTATCATTACAATGGAGCGAAGGAAAAATGTACAGCGGAAGAAGGAGGAAATCAGAATTACGCTGGGGCGACGGTGTGGAGTGATGTAGAGCTTGAAGCGATTGGTCAGAATAAGGCGATTTATAAAGAAGCGGCAGATAAGTATGATTTTCCGTGGCAAGTGCTCGCAGTTTTTCATAGTATGGAGACTTCACTTCGGAGATACAACCCAGCTAATGGACAGGGAATTTATCAGCTCTATTCCTACACGGCCGGTGGGAGTAATGAAAATGCGTTTACTCCGGGGCCAGTGGATGAGGCAGAGTTTAAAAGACAGACCATGATTGCGGCAGAAGTGATTAGCTCTTCGGTAGGAGATCTTAATGAATCAGATAATGTGAAGAAGCTATTTTTCAAGTTTAACGGGATGTCTTCAAAATATATACAGAAGGCGCTCGCTATGGGATTTTCGGAGACGGAAGCACAGAATGGGGAAGGCTCCCCTTATGTGATGAATCGGTATGACGCGAAGCGGGATCCTTCGAGCAGCGAGATGGATTCGCATTGGCCGGGAAGATATGTGAGGGATGGAGTGTATGATGCGAGCTCTACTTCAATGGTGTTTGGGGCGTTTGTAAAATATGAAGCTTTGGCTGGGAGTGTGAATTGTACGGACCATGGTGGTGAAATAGTGGAAACGGCTCTGTTATTATCTTGGGAAGGACATGGGCATAGTAAGGATGATCCAAAGCCGGAATATGTGGATGCAATGAAGGAAGTTGGGACGTATAATAGTCCATGTAGAAGCAGCGGAGATTGTGCGCCTAAGGGAGCTTCTTGTGACGTTTTTGTATCTACGGTGATGAGATATTCGGGGTCGGATCCGGATTTCCCGATGTTTAACCCGGCCGCACAGAAGAGCTACATGGAATCACATACGGATAAATATGTAAAGATAGATGCTCATGATGTGAGCGATTTACAAGCAGGTGATATTTTGGTGGCGGTAGATAATGGAAGGCATATTTATTTGTATCTTGGTGATGGGATGCAAGCGTCGGCGTCGTATAATGATCGGACGGGTGAACATTTTTCGGGAGTGTATTTGTCGGATAATGGGGGGTCGAGACATTATAGTGTATATAGGAGAACTAGTTAATTTGGAGCAGTTTGGCACTCTTGACTAACGAGTGCTAGTGATATATAATATATATATTATATATGGAAAGATACTATGGCGGAAAAGCGTGATTACTATGAAGTTTTAGGCGTATCCAAGAATGCGTCAGATGATGAAATAAAAAAGGCTTATCGTAAATTAGCAATTAAATACCACCCGGATAAAAATCCTGGTAACAAAGAAGCTGAGGCGAAGTTTAAGGAGATTAATGAGGCACATGATGTATTGTCTGACAAACAAAAGCGAGCGCGGTATGATCAGTTTGGTCATGCGGGGGTAGGAGGAGCTGGTTTTGGTGGGGCAGGGAATCCATTTGGTGGGGGTAATCCGTTTGGTGGTGGTTTTGCACGTAATGGGCAGACCTTTAATTTTGAGTTTGGCAATGGGGGAGTGTTTGACGATATTATTGGCAATATTTTTGGGTTTGGAGCTGCTGGTGCGAGAAGACCGAGGAGGGGTGCGGATTATCAAGTAGCGGTGACTTTGACTTTTGAAGAGGCGATTTTTGGTTGTACAAAGACGGTAGATAATAATGGTTCGGATCTTAAGGTGAAGATTCCGGCGGGGATTGATGACGGGATGTCTATACGCCTTCGTGGTAAAGGTGGGCCGGCACCGGAAGGCGGTTCTGAGCCGGGAGACCTCTATGTGAGAGTGCGGGTGAAGCCACATAAATCACTCACGCGTGAGGGTGCGATTATTTTGTCTGAGCATACGATTGATATGGTAGATGCGGCACTGGGTTGTGAAATTGAAGTTCTGACCGTGGATGGGCCGGTGATTATGAAAGTGCCGGCAGGGACGCAGAGCGGGACACCGTTTAAACTGTCTGGGCATGGGGTGCCATTCCGTGCGGACGGAGATAGGGGACCGCATATTGTGACAGTGCTAGTGGAGACGCCGAAGAATTTGTCGAAGAAACAAAAAGAGTTACTTGAAGAATTTAAGTCTGCGAAGAAACGCGGGTTCTTTGGGCGATAATCTTTTAGAAATTAAAGGTCTTAATAATATTTTTAGCAACGGTTGAACTTCGCTCCGGGATTTCAAAAATTATTTTAGGCGGGTCTTCACCTAAATTATCGGACAATTCTAATGGTACGAACTTTATAAAGTTTACCTAACTAGATAAAGTTATCTACACTCCACGCTGACAGTTTAGGATTCAGACCCGTAAAATAATTTTTAAACTCTCGGGCTCGTTCAAAATGTTGCTAAAAATACCATTAAGACCTTTCATAACACGCTCTCACCCTCTACGACCTCGTCTACCACTACAGCAACCCAATCCATCTGTCCTAAGGGCTGGACTTTGCCTGCCAAAACACAGATAGACAGTCTAAGTGGAGGATCTAGCAGTACTACTTATGTTGGTAGCTTTTCCCCAGTCCTGGGCGGGTATTACTACAATAGTACGCTGCGCAGTGAGTCTACGAACGGGCTCTGGTGGAGCTCTATGGCAGTTAGTGACTCGCTACGATGTCGCCTGTATTATGATGGTAACAAGCTATATAGCATTACCAGTACCAGTGGCGGCAGCCGCAACACTGGGTTCTACGTGCGGTGTATCCAGGCCTCCTAGTATGGTCTCTACATCCGCTAAAGTATCAAGCTCTTAATACATT
>CAZFVK010000002.1:0-37564 GCA_964522475.1 uncultured Candidatus Saccharibacteria bacterium
GTAAATCTCTCGGCTTCGGCCTTCGTAGGTTCGAGTCCTACTTCCAGCACCATTTAGAGGAATCAGACCCATTTGGGTCTTTTTTCATCTGTTGTTGACAGGTTCTAACCAAATTATTATCAGCGTTGAGATTTTTGACTGCTTTTTCGATTGGAATTAAGTACTTAACAGGGGAAAAGATAATGGTTCGACCCGAAAGTTTGAGTTCTGCTCCAAGAGCCTTCAAAACATACTGTTTACGTTCCAGGCTGTCACTGTCAAAATCTTCTTTGGCGTAACGAGCGAACATAAATACATCGTTCGCAATATCACGCCAACGCTTCTCGGCAACCTCGACTCTTGCAATAGCATCCTGGATGGCTTCGATTTGCCCTTCGAGATTATCCGACTCTTCCATAAACCACGCTTGGTCTTTGATTTCTCCAGCGTAACGCATTCTACGAAGCCCAGAAAGTTGGTTCTTCTTTGTGTCTACTTGTCGGCGAAGTTCACGAATCTTCTTCTCTTGCCCAGCAATACGCCTGTCTTCCTCTTCCGCAAGTGCCTCAATAGCAAGGTCAAAGAACCGTTGGTCAATGGTATATTTGGCTAGTTCTGCTTTTACTTGTTCAATGAGTTCCTTTTCTGGGATGTAAACGTGTGATTGTGGACAATCGAATTCTTTACATTTACCACTACAACGACAATGAATAAACTCCTGTACTCTGCCATCCTTATAGGTTTTCTTGTGTTTTTCGGTTACAATGGCGAAACCACAAGTTGCACAAGTCAGAGCACCTCTAAATAAGTAGTCGTATAAATCTTTCTGTGGGCGATTATTATGTTTACCGCCAAGAAGTTCCAAAACTCG
This sequence comes from uncultured Candidatus Saccharibacteria bacterium, assembly GCA_964522475.1. Taxonomy (GTDB): domain Bacteria; phylum Patescibacteriota; class Saccharimonadia; order Saccharimonadales; family Saccharimonadaceae; genus Nanosyncoccus. The sequence goes on from CAZFVK010000002.1 coordinate 851, forward strand.
TTCGTGTTCCTCCATCGTGATTAGTGGTGGATGATTGCCGTCCATCAGTTTTCTCTTGCCATCTCTGGTCGTATAATAGTACTTTCCAGTATAAAAGATGTTAATTAGCATCGAACGAACTGCACTTTCAGCCAGTGGTTTACCGCCGATATTTTTACGACGATGCGTTCTTAATCCAATTTTTTTAGCATATTTCGTCAGTTGTGCGGGGGAAACTGTTCCTGTCAGGTATCTATCAAAAACCATTCTAACTAAATCCCAAGTGTCTGGGTCAGGAACGATAGTTTTCTCAATGCGGTCATTTAAATATCCAACTGGAGCCATATGGGGTCTCCATCCTTTAGATGCCTTGCTCTTTAAACCACGTCGAACATTTCGCATTAACGTCTTGCGATAACGTGAACTCATAACTGCCTCCATCGCATATAGGATGTCGTCATCGGGATTATAGTCTCGACCTTCTGTCAAAATCCAGTTAATTTTTCCGTCATCCATCATTTGTTGGACGTAGCCGTTGTCTTGCGGATTTCTCGCAATGCGGTCAAGGTGCCAGGTCATAATACCATTCGCCTTACCAGTCTCAATCATCTCAATCATTTTATTGAACTCGTCACGAATCCCTGGATGACCGCCAGATTTTGATTCGGAAAAAACGGAAACAACCGTAAGTCCGTCTCGACGTGCACGCTCCTTCATAATACGGATTTGGTCTGGAATTGACTGCACCTGCTTGTCTTTCGCCTCCGTGCTTTTTCGAGCATAAATAACATATTTACAACTCTTTTTATCTACCAAATTCTCATCAAACATAACTTAAATTTCTTTCCGTGCTGTGATACACTATTACTTATTATTATACGACTTTTACACCTTACGAACAAGGCGAGAGCCAAGCCGTCAAACCCTCGCCTTACCTCTGTTTTTTACTCCTTTTCTTCAGCCATACCATCCTCCTCTTCTTTTACGTTTTCTTCGTCATTCTGGGATTGCTCGGCTTGCAATTCTAGCGGAATGATTAACATTTCACGGTGATTGTCAGGATTTTTCTCACAACTGATTAAACCAGATGCTTCAAGTACGGGGAGATATTGGTCACGGCAGAAGTTCAAGTTAAGTACTGACCCAATAGTTTGGATGCTGTAAAGGTTTAACTTCTTAAGGGTAATACCTAGTGTCTTGTCTGCTCTCAACTTCTCTTTACACGCAGGTAGAATTACGCCCTCATAGAAGTCCAAAACTTGAGGAGAAATTCCATATTTTTGGCTTCGATTTAGGTACGTCCACAACTCGAATGCCTGGTCTACATCGGATTTTGTAGCGAACAAATCACCATCAACAATCTTTCTAAAAGGTGCATTCAGAAGAGCGATAGTTTTAACCAAAGACCCCAAGTGGAAGATGTCTCTCTGGGCACGAGGTTCAAGCCTTGTAGACATCCCTTTGAATCTTTCGGCAATTTTATATTCCTCTGGGATATTGATGTGACGGATATTGAGACTTTTGATGTGATGTACCCTGTCAATTAGCAATTGTCGTTCTGTGTTCTTCTTTAACATTTCCTCATACGCAGACCTGTCGCTCATCTTTAATTGAGCCAAATCCACGCCTGCACTGATTTTCTCTTGTGTAATTTCAGGACTTAACAGGAATGCTCTCGTCTGTTCCTGCTCGTCCATTTTCATATACGCAGAGCAAAAGAACGAGGAAGGAAAACCTAAAATGTAGAAGGTTTTAGCGGTGTTTGCTCCGTTTTTACCCTTGTTTGTATGCATAATAGGTAACTTCTTTTTATCGTGAGAAAGCAGTGACCTCAAATTGACTTGGAGTTGAGGGTTCATCTGGTCGTAGAAAATTAGAATTTTACGTTCCAGATTTAGGTACATCTCACCATCTTCGCCTACCACCATATAGTCTGAATTGTAGTAAAACGCTGTCGGTGAAATCCTGCCAAAGTCGAGAATGTCCACCTCTGGGAAAAGTTTTGCAATCTCCTGCACGAGGTAACTTTTGCCACTGGAAGACCGTGCATTTAGGAATACGTTGAGTTGGTCTTCTTCTGTATATGTCGACAACATAGCCAAGAAAATCACTACTTTATTGACGTAGTCGCACTTGATAGTCAAGTCGAGAACTTCTGCCAAGTTTTTGGTCGTCATTTCCTTAAACAGAGTGGTGTCAATTGGCTTTGCTCCACAGATGAACTCGGCGGATGAAAGCAGTTGTTCGGCAGTCATACCTGCCAGATTTGCATCTGTTAGGTCTGCCTTTTCACCTAGACTTTCAGGGATAACAATCTTGAAAATCGACAAATTTGGACATTTTTCTTCCAGTTTTCTCGCAAGTGATTCAGTAGATTTTCGACCAGTCTCATCCGCATCGAAGCAGATGTAAACATTGCGACGGCTGGATAAATATCTGTCAATCCAAGCATCCTTAAAGGTTGGCTCGCCTGCGGTACTTGAAATCGCTGGCATTCCAAACTTCATTTGGTCGGCAATAATTTTGTCGAGTTCGCCACCACAAATCAGTACTGAATCAGACGATGATTTTAGAAGTTCGTCACCACCAAACACTCCTGCTTCTGCACCTTTAGGATAAATTCTGTATTTGGGGTCACGTTCATCATCTTCTGGTGGACGACGGAGTTTGAGATGTGTACAAACGCCATTTTCATACACAGGGATAGTAAGCCACATTCGTTCATCGAACATAAGACAGCCTAATCTGTAAGTGTTGATGCTGACTAGCGAGAGTCCACGACCCATAAAGTAGTCAATGTACTCTCTGTAGTTGGTCGACATATCCTTGTGACAAGCGATTGCAATCTTGTCTGGGGTTCGGAGAGTAGAGGCGTAAGACCTCTTACTCTCCTTTTTGCCACTCTTGGTGGTGTCTCCGAAATACTGTTTAAGCGTGGTGAGATTACCGCTCTTGCCACATTTCACGCAGTGATACTGTCCAGTTACGGAGTTAATACTGCAATGAAAATCTTTCTTCTCGGGATGTTCACGATTAGTGTCGCAATCCCCGTGAGGACACGGGAATTGGATTTCGTCACCCTTGATGAAGTAGTCAAATCCTTTGTCTTTCAGGTACTTTTCGACTTCACCTGGTTCGGGGTTTTTGTACTTATTCGTCATAATCGTACTCCTTGTCCTCTTCGTTAAAAATTGATGAATGCAGAATCTCGTTTAATCGTGCAAGACGATATAGTTCAAGGTCTGCTACTTCAGGGGTAATCTCCAAGCCGAATGCACGTTGATATTGCTTTCTGAACCTGGAGACCAAATCTTTGCTATAACGCATAAATTTGCTCCTTTGTAAGAGTAGCCATCCGAATCGGGGGTGATATTTCGTCGGATAACTGCTCGGTTATCCCCGATTAACCCCTATTATCCACATCAAAAAAATGTCTTCAAGAAGGTATAAAGACACTTACCAGGTCTTACCAAAACACTGCCGAATCTTACCAAAAATTACCAACCACGACTGTTGTATTTTTTACTACATTTCGTGGGCGTTTTTCAGCAATTCTTTCAGTTGCTTATCATCCAATTCTTTTGGTAAAATGTATTTAATTGCATCAAATTCCTCCTCAAAAAAGACGAGAAGTTCCTTCGGGAATGTTTCCAAATTGCGAATATAGCCACGAAAAAGCCCATCTTTTTTATTTGATACGGACATCTTTTTGCCTCCCAAAACGCTCGAGACAATATCAGGGTCACTGCCCTTTTGGTTCAATTTGTTTATGTTAAGTCTCTCATTCGGAGAGTTAGTCGCAATTTTCATAATATTCAAAAACGTAGATGGACTTATTTTATTGAATGCATACCGTTTATTTTTAATAGTCACTATTGGGACGTTGTCGCTCCCGATATTCAGCATTGCGTAGTGTTTATTTGGGTCTCTCTGTAAATCAATTTTAAACTCTGTACAAAAATCGATAAAACGTCGCTTATTGAAATTTAGAACACTATAATTGATTTCTCCAGTAGGACAGGGGTTCAGTGGGTCGTCTAGGTCAAAGTCTTCTTCCATCGAAAATTCAAATACCCCATAGGCAGACATTGCGTTCATCGCCTGAACCCACTCTTTGCGTTTCTCTTCTGGAACGGTTTGTTGAAAAGGACTATCCGCACCCTTATTAATGTGGTCTGAAAATCCCCCATTTAGCCCAGCATCATAATTGAGGATGTTGTTCCAATATCTATACGCTATCTGTTCAAGCATTTCATAGGTTTCTGGGGTCATAGTATTTCATATTATACCATTTTGTTGGACAATAATCAAAGTGCAAAACTAATCGGGGGTGGGGTTGCCAAGAGGAGGTGCTTTAAAAAGAGGTTTTCTCGCCATCACTCAAAATTCCAACATTAAACTAATAGTAAAATAGAAAGTATGAGAAGGACAAAATATAACGACGAGATTCGTGGGAAAGTGCTTATGTATACTTCAGAAGGTCGCACGGTCAGAGACATCTGTAAACTACTAGATATTACCGATATGACCATATTGAGATGGCGTAGGCGATACCCAGACTTTGATGAGCAATACTTAAATGCCATTAGAAGGCAATATCAGGGCGTAGAAGCCCTCCGAAAATCTGGGGTGAGAACTTATCGCAGAAACGCCGAAAAACTCCAGGAAAAGGCTGTAAAACGCTCTAAAATCGAAAAACTAGACGAGGAGCAACAAGAAGTAGTGAAGAGTGGCAAACCTCTTGTTTACGAGGGCTTACGTATTCGTTACGGGAGCATTGCTGATGATGAACCACTTACGCCTTGCGTTAATCCTAGCAATGGTTTTGTAGAATATCTGAAAAGGCAAGGTGGTAATTACATTCAGTTCTCTTGTTCACTGGATGCATTCCGTAAGAATAATCCAGTGTGGTATCGAGAACTTACTGAACAGAACTCCGCTCTTGATGTTGGAAATTAGAGTGTGAAATTACGTGTTCTACCCCTGTTGATGTTCTTGTTACTGTCGATTCCAAATGTTGTACTTTCTAGAAATTGAAAGTAGACAAAGTGGACAGAAGTAGACTTTTGGAATAGAATAACAATTTTTGCCAATTATATATAATATACTCCCAAAAATTTGCGAGACCCTTTAAAGGTATAATGAAAATATGAGCAGAAAAATGAAACTAACCGAGCAGATTTGGGAAATTATTGTAGGAGGGGTACGTGATGGCTACACAATCACAGATGCTTGTGCTATGGCAAATGTTGGCAGGAGTACATTCTACAAGTGGCTTGAGAAATATCCAGATTTCAACAAGGCGATTGTTGAAGCAACAGATTTGCAGTGGAAGTATGCATACTGGCGAGTTCGTAATGGGTATAGAGGCTACAAGCGTCCGCATTTGGTCAGACCTTCAAAAGACTATCAGTCTCCTGGCAATGTGCCGTTTGAGATTCCGTCTGTCGAATCGGATAGTATTGGTAATGTTCTAAAACCCGACAACGACGAATCTCTGTGGTGGAAATTGAGTATGGATAACGCCTACTAATTCGCTCACCAAATATTGGTTTTTGTGAATCTAAAACCAAGCGTTTCAGATGATTTTGTGATATAATATTAGATATGAGTACAAGTGGAGGCAAAACGACTTTTATTGATTTGTTTGCTGGCATAGGCGGGTTTCATTTTGCACTTCATCGACAAGGAGCAGAATGTGTTTTTTCTTCTGAATGGGATGAAGAATGTCGGAAAACCTATACTGAAAATTTTAAGAAAATCTCTCCGCACATATTCAAATTATTCCCAGGGGAAAAATCGCTGTTTGAAGAAAAACTTTTCGCTGGTGATATAACGAAGGTAGACCCAAAGACTATACCAGACCACGAGATTCTATGTGCAGGTTTTCCGTGCCAGCCGTTCTCTATATCTGGTAAACAAAAAGGATTTGCAGACACAAGAGGAACCCTTTTTTTCAATGTTTTAGAAATAGTAAAGGCAAAACAGCCAAAAGTTGTTTTTTTGGAGAATGTCAAACAACTTGTCTATCACGACCACGGCAATACGCTAAAAGTAATTCTTAAATCTTTGAATGATATTGGTTATAAAACGTCGTGGAAGGTACTGAATGCAAAGGATTTTGGTACTGCACAAAATCGTGAGAGGATTATTATAATTGCGAATAAGGAGAAAGAGTTTGATTTTTCCAAATTAGAGATGAAGCAGAGTGCCAAGATAAAAGATATCCTCGACAAAACAGGTAATTTTGAAATACTGGAGCCAAAAGATTATACAATTTTACCGAAGGAATTATGGCATAAACAAGAATCTGGACTTATATTCTGTGGTTATAGAAATAAAAAAATACGTACAGTTGGAGTTAGACCAGGCACTGAACATCTTTCCAGGGTACATAAACAACCTAACAGAATTTACTATATTGAAGGTACGCATCCAACTCTTCCATCGCAAGAAACTTCTGGAAGATTTTGGATTTATGACGGAAAAATAGTGAGAAAATTAACAGTCGATGAATGCTATAAGTTGCAGGGTTTCCCCAAGAGTTTCAAGAAAAATAGCAAACTATCTTCGTGTTACAAGCAAATTGGAAATTCGGTAGCAATACCGATGATTGAAGCGGTTTATAAACAAATTAAGGAGCAATATAATTTATGACAGAAGATATGGGCAACCCAAAAGAGACTCTTTTCGAATACTATAATCGAGCATTAGAAGAAGAGTGTAAAATCCAAGACGACATCAAAGTTGATATGGATTTAATATTGGATAGAGTGAACAAAAACAAAGGAGTATACACAGTTCTTGTAACTTTATCGCTGTACAAAGTCTTACATCCAGAACAAGATATCAGACAACATAAGATTAACTTACCGAATGGATTTTCTGGTCGCAGTTTCGATACTAAATATGTTACTCCTTTATTGAAGGAATTATCGTTACCATCTATGGCTGAAAGTGGATGGTTAACACGTAGCTTGGAACAAGATTATCCATTTGATAAGAATTTCAATGGGATGATTACGCCAGTAGAACTTAAAAATTCTTTCCTCCGAGTAGTTGCCAAAATTCAAGAAAACAGTTCAGAGGCAGAAAAAGTATTATTAGCATTACTGCACGGCGGAATAGAATATAGAGAAAATAACAAAATTGAAATTGCGAGAGTGGATACAGATGATATACGTATAGAAACCGTTGTATCTATGCTAAAAGACCATTTCACTACAAGGTATGCTACGCACGGTGGGTCAAAATTACCAGTACTGGCATTCTACGCTATCTATTCTATTATTGTTCCAGAAATGAGCAGATATAAGAATTGTCATCTATTGAAACTTGGAAGTCACACTGCTTCAGATAGAACATCAAAAAGTGCTGGTGACATAGAAGTTGCAAGGAATAATAGCAAAAGTATCTTTGAAGCCGTTGAGATAAAACTAGATAAACCAATCACTCCTCAAATTGTCCAGGTAGCATACGAAAAGATAAATAAATTTGGAGTTGAGAGATATTATATTCTATCTGGTGTCGAACAAAAACAAGACGATGTAGAAAAAAATGCTCAACTTACTTTTGAGATTCAACAAGAACACGGTTGCCAACTAATTATTAACGGCTTGTATCCCTCATTAAAGTATTACCTACGTCTTATCGCTACACCTAAAGAATTTCTTGATAAATATACGGAACTTGTCGAAAACGATACTGAATTACAGCCAGTACATAAAGAACGTTTGCAGGAACTGATTGATGAATATTTCGGATAGTTCACATAAAGGAGGAAAATGGATATAGAAAAATTCATAGAAGATACTATATCGCAAATAATGGCTGGCATTAAAAACAAGAATGATAAGGCTGATGACAAATTTAGATTAGTGAAAGGAATAAATTTTGATTTGGCTGTGACTGTTTCGACAAGCAATACAAAAGACAAAACGTTAGGCGGTGGAGGAAAGATAAAAATTGCTAGCATTGATGCTAAAAAGGGGACATCCTCAACTGAAAATAACACAGTCGTATCGAGGGTCAATTTTACTATTGGGCAAAATTCGCTGTGGGATTTCTAATGAAGTGCCCAAAGTGTAAAAGTGAGAATTTAGCCAAAATCCTTTATGGGCTTCCTGCTTTTGATGATAAACTAGAGAAAGACCTAGAAGAAAAGAAAATTGTGCTTGGAGGATGCGAAGTAGATGATAAACACTGGCATTGCAATAATTGTGGAACTGAATTTTAACTTCTACATCGTTAATATTAAAAACAATTCATATTTTTAACCCTACCTAAATCTTTACATTTTATGTAACCACTAGAAAGAAAAATAAGGATTCGTATTTTCAATCCTACCCAAAACTCTACATTTTACACAAAATACTAGAAAAAGAAAAGAAAATGAACTGAAATGTAAGAAAAAGTAGTAGGTTAAAATTATGAATTGTTTCTTTTTTCTTTTTGTTCTTTGTTGATTTTTTCTCTAGGATTTCTCTTTCTAGGACTTAATTATTTAAAATGTAAAGAAATAGGGTACCTTAAAAGTATGAATTGTGGTATAATGAAAAAGTAGATTACTTAACAACTTAATATCGAGTAATCAAGAAAACATTGATGCACGATTGTATACGAACCAGACCTTCTTACCAGAGGTCAAATCTTCTTCTATCAAGGTTCTAACTTCGTTTACGATTCTGCACCAGAATTAAAATAGAAAGGCGCCATCTCGGCGTTTTTTCGTGCTATAATAAAAAAAGCGATCGAGGTAATACTATGTCGAACCAAGAAAAAAGCCAAGAAAAGGATTTTGATCAATTTTACACCAAGGATTCGATTGCCGCAGAATGTCTTGACAACCTAATAAACGTTCTAGGTGATAATTCCGGCTACAATTTAAATCAAATTTGTTTTTTGGAGCCATCGGCCGGCGGTGGTGCATTTTTGAGAGCTCTAGAAAACAACCATTTTAAAAACTACTACGCTTGCGACATCGACCCTCATGATAAAAGAGTTAAAAAACATGACTTTCTAACCGAAGATATCTCTACTAACCTCCCACAAAAAAACTCTGTCATCGTCATCGGCAACCCCCCCTTTGGTCGCCGAGCACGCATCGCTGCTGATTTTATTAATAGAGCTTTCAACTATACCGAAACCGTCGCCTTTATCCTGCCTCTACAGTTCCAAAAACATTCCGCCCAAACCAAACTCATAGAAACCGCCAGGCTAGTTTTTGACAAAACCCTCATTCCCGACGCCTTCGTTTTTAATCAGAAATCTTACACCGTCCGTTGTTGTTTTCAAATCTGGACCACTCGAAACTTTGGCAAAGATATGAGACTGAGGACGCCACCTATTACCAAACATACAGATTTCGACATGTGGCAGTACAACAACACCAAAGAAGCCGAAAAATATTTCGACAAAGAAACCTATGGCTGGGACTTCGCCATCCCAAGACAGGGTTACAAAGATTATACCCTAAAAGAAACTGACCCTAGCAGAATGGATCATAAGACTCAATGGATTTTTTTCAAAGCCAAATCTCCAGAAATTCTAGAACGCCTCAATCAAATAGATTACGACAAATTATCCAAAAAGAACATTTCCATCCCCGGCTTCGGAAAAGCAGATGTCATCAAAGAATACGACGCCATGTTTGGCAGCCAACCCAAAAGCGACCTAAGCGGCCTTCCCTTAGGCGCCTTATTAAACCAATAATTATTTATTTCTAATCCAAGCGTTAAAACTCGGGGGATTGACCATATATTTAGACCGAACCGTTATTGGCGGATTTTTTAAATGTAAACTATTCTTGTTATTGAGCGTAAATTTTATCAAAAGATTAGTCGTATCGTTATGGATAATTATATTGATGCGCGGTTTTTTATCCGACGGATCCATCAAGGCTATATCCTCTACATACCAAGTGCCACAACCTTTTTTAACTAGCATCACGTCATCAATATCTTTTCCATCCTTGGAAACTTCAAATCTAATATAATTATCTGTGTGACTAGCATAATCTCCAGAATTATTCAAAAGATAATCCTCCATAAACCCTTGCGACTCCTTAGAAAGTTTATGGTTATTTTTGGCCATCATTTTGTTAAACTCGGTAGCAGCTTGATTTAGCGTATTTATAGTCCGCATCCATTGTTTAGATAAATCCGGGTACTCAAGCTTTATCATTTCTATCCAAGCCTTACGCCTAGAGTTAGAAAGTGCCTCAGTAAAAACAGAAGTCCCAAAAATCTTTGAAAAAGACCCCATCCCAGGAGCCTTATCGGTATAAGCCCCAAACTTAACCTCTATCACAAGTCTTTTGCCCGATGGCAAAATAGTATACAAATCTGCTCCATCCTTATTATTGTTCGATGATTCAGACAATTTTTTACACTCAAAGCCAAACTTTTCAGAAACTACCTTTTTGATCTTATCAGAAAAATTACACAGCATTGCCTCTATCTGATTGACGTCCTTACCCCTAAAAATCAAATTCCGGATACTATCATCTAGCCTTGCAATTTTGAGTGCATTATCTCTAGTGTTGCCGCAGAGACCTGCCTCAGCATATCGCGTACATCTGTCTACATTAGCCATATAATTATATTATACCACATTTATGCTTATTTTTCAAGGTCTTCAAAGTGTTCTTCTCCTTCAAATCGCGTTCTGATTATCGGGCACTCCTTCATGTCTGCTAGTTTATCAGCTATTTCTACTAGCTCAGAAGCCAAATACACTCCTTCTCTCCACTCCTTAGGAATACCAGAATACCCATAGTAAGCCCCAGCGAGCTGTCCATACACCGCTCCATTAGTATCGGTATCACCACCAAGTCTGATTACCGCCAGCATCCCATCCCCAAAATTATCAAAATTCATTAGCCCCCACATAGCGATCGAAAAGGTGTCTACAATGTATCCACCAAGATTACGTAGTTTATCGGCATCTCTTTCAACCTCCATTTTTGAGTCGACAAAAACAGCAATTTCTTTTTTGTCCGCCCCCTGACAAATTTTATACAGAACCTCTGCAAAAACCGCTGTCACCTTTTTTACTGTTTCGGAATTATGAGTTTCCTGAGCCGAGAGGACCGCTAGTCGCACCGTAGCGTTAATATCCGAATCCCCAAGAGACGCAATAATCACCGGCGCAAGACGCATAATCGCACCATTTCCCGCTGACTCCGTAATATCATCCTCAAAAATCACCGGATGAGCCCTAAAATCATCAATCGCTCGCGCCGTTTGGATACCTACATCCACCGCTGGCTTCCCATCATATGTCCGATACCCATTATCACACCACGCTGTAAATTTCATCATTATATCATAAGAATCATAACCACCACAAATAAGCAAACTATCGGCTAGACACAATGCCATCTCCGTGTCATCAGTCCATACGCCCTCAGGCACCCGTATGTTTTCATGAAAATGTGCCATCTTTTCCCCCATCTCCTCAATATGCACATCCGAAGGCTCCGGCAAAAACTCCACCGGCGCTCCCAATGCATCCCCCACCGCTAGCCCTACCAGCATCCCTCTAGCTCTATCCCGAAAATCCAATCTCAAGCCCACGTCCACACCTCATCCATTTCTAAAATTTTATCAGCTAGATATTTGGTATTTTCGTAATTATTTATCTTTTCCTGATACTTCCTTATCAGATATTCGGTATCAAGCAGCAAAAGGTGAACTTTTCTATACTCCATATCATCTTCTCGATCTGTCTCTCTCCAAGCAGCAGTCGCATACCCCGCATATTCGATATTTATCCCTTCACTTCCGCAAAAAGGCACTACAAACGCATTTCTAATCCCTTTTGAAAAACGTCTAGAAAATTTCAAAGCAGCATGGTCGCCATACGTAATTTGTTTTTGAATCGAATCAGAAGCCGGCAAACTATCAGCTCCACTTCTGGAAACCCCAAACTTATAATATTTCGCATCCAAAATATAGAGGACCCCATCAAGCTCCAAGACTGTATCGGGCCTAAGTTCACTACTCTTGAATGAACCTTGATCTAAAAGATGCCAGGTAGCACTCGGGAAAAATTCATCTAACGGCAAATTACCGTACACTCTTTGAATCATATATTCCCACACCCTGCTAAACTTATATGTACCTAGTTCAGAATGGTCAGCAAACTGGACATCACCGATTGCCCCGTTCACAATCCTTAGAAGATGTGATAAGAGTATTTTTCTACGATCATCAAAAGTCTTCCTTAATTCTTTCAACAAAACATATTCATAATATCTCTTCTCTGATTCAGAAAGTTCCGAAATCGTTTCCGTATTTTCCAAACCAAAAATCCAGCCAATCTTCTCAATACTAAGAGCAAGACAGTATTTATGAATCATCGTAATGATAGTGTCGACCGAAGAACTTTTCTCCGCCACAGGCTCAAGGTAGATCAAATCACCATCCAAAACAAACGGCACAGAATCAAAAGTCCGTTTCCAATTAATTTTACCTTTATACCCTTTAATTAGTTCTTTCGTCTTAAGATTATAAAGGCCATTTTTATCAAAATCTTGAAGCACCCACAAAAATGAATTGAAAGGGTCTTTAGAACTCCCCAAAAAATCTTGCGAAAAATTCAAAAGGCTATTCGAGGCTGAAGCAGAAGAGAGCACCGAAAGGATCATAAAAGCTTTTTTTCGACAAAGTTGCAAATTAGCAGGGTCAAAATATATCCCTAGCGGAAAATAGAAATCAATTCTAGTCTCAAAAATCCTCGCTCCTACAAAACTATCTACAGAGTCCCTAGCATCAAAGAAATTAAGCGTTTTCTTCATAATTATTTTCCGGAAAATCAATCCCGTTAAATACTTTTAATCCGATGTTTTCAAATTCGTCTAATAGCTCATCAAGAGAAGAAATTTTATCACCAAACCAATCTGTCCGATTAAGCTTTGCTACATCTTCCCAAATGTACATCAAAACTTTTTCACCAAAGGCCTGTTTCTTTTCCAAATCATCAGATTTTGCCTGTCTCGAAAGCGTGTTTTTATCTACGAAATACACACCAATTTGTTTATCATCAGAATTTAGACCATAAGAACTAGTGCTGGCAATTTTTTGGTTAATCTTTGCCACAAAATCTTTCCACCTCACTCCAGTACCCGGGACATACATATTATAAAAATCCGAATCTACATTTTTAAAATCGTTTCTAATTTTATGCATTTCCCAACGCCTTTTGAAAGCCGTATCGAGCGGAAAGACATTTTGATCACTGGTATTCATCGTGCCAATAATCCACAAATTTGACGGCAAAGAGATATCATCCTCGACACTACTTACCCCGTTACGATTTAGATAGTCCGAAATCTGTTTACTATGAATCACATACTCACTTTCACCGCTGTCATTACGGTCGAGTAGTTGAACAATATCTCCAAAAATCGCTGCGGCATTACCACGGTTTATTTCATCAATAATGAGAGAAACTCTCTGCCACGGTTTCTTCATTGCTTCTCTAAGAGCCTCAGTAAATGGCCCTGGCACAAATTCATAGCGTATCGAGCCATTTTCAGTAGTTATCGGCACCACTTGCCCCACAAAATCCGAATTCGTATAATCCGGATGAAACACCGTTCTAAAAGAAATTCTAAAATCATCCGACGAATCACCGTATTTTTCTTTTACCAGATAGCTCTTGCCACAACCAGGCGTACCATAGTATATTTTATTCTTCCCACCAATTACCGGTTCTTGTTCTTCATTCTCTGTAAATTCCTTTTTGGAAACACGAATAGGCTCATTTTTGGGTTTGAAACGTTTAAAAATATCAAAAACCGCATCGCCAATCAGTTGCGGATCATATTCATCAAAATCAACCTCCGACATAGAAGACCTTAACTCACGCCAAAGCACAACTGGCTTAATTACCCGATCTCTATACGCATAATGAGCGCCCTCCAAAATCTTAAGTGCAAACTCGCTAGGCTGATTTGTAGTATTTAAATACTTATCAGGAACATAAAGAAACGCTAATTTACTTAAAAACATTCCGGTCCCCTTTAGTTCTGGGAATCGCTCTAGATAATTCTCGTCGACATTACCAGTTTCAACTAGTTCTTTCAAAAAACCGCAAAGCTGCCCCCGAAAATTTTCCCAATATTCATCCGGATTCTCAACAGTTTTATGCTGTTGACCCGAGGTTCGAATCTGATATGATCCATCATCTTTAGAATAATAAATACCGAATTTAAGCGCAGAACCACCACCTATCCCCATTCCTGTATCTTTATATCTACCTCTCTCTAGAAGATAACAAAGTGTGTCTTTAGAGCCAGTTCCAATCGCATAATCTTGAAGCGTCATTTCTTCCAACGCACTAAGTGGATATTCCTCATTAAATTGTCTTCTTAAATCAACTTTTTTCTTTAGTTCAACAGAATTTTTATTTTGTTCTAAATAAGCCAAAAACTCATTTTTAAATTGTGTAAATTCCATATTACTCCATTTTTATAATTTATATTATACTACTTCACCAAATTCTTTGCGATATTCTCACGCTCACGCAAAAGGGTAGCAGCATAATTTTTGGCATGCTTTACCCCTCGACGCACCAAAACAATAATTTTTCGCGCATTTTTCTCCCCTGACTTCTCAACCAAAGGAATTATATCGTTCTCCGCAACATCCTCTACCGCCTCAGCGTCTTCCTCAGAAGTGGCTGCTTCCACTACTTCAAAATAAGCATTCAGAAGTTCGTCTAGCGGGCAATCTTTCGCTTTGACCAGAGGAAATAGGCGTCCCAGCGCATCCTTAAAGTTTTCTTGATCTGTACTATAGCGTACTGGTTTATATTCACCATTTAGTCCCGGTAAACGCTCCTCAAGGTCATCCAGCATCTCCAGCCAACCAATCGAATCGCCCAAAATTTTCGCTTCCTCCGTCTCCTCAAAATCAATTTTATCTTTATTGAGTATCGGCCATACGCTACCCACTCGCGGCCAAAAAATCTCAAAAATCTGATCATTAAACCACTTCTGAGACTTTTTATCCTTCGGAGCCGCCCGCCAAATAATGCTTAAGATATCTCCCGCCACCCAAAAAGTGTGAGCGTTATTGGTTGTCATTAGCACATGACGAGCCACCGGGAACCACCGAGTATAATCTTTCATATCATCACTAGCCCCCAAGAAATAGCTAATCTGCTCATCATCCAGTTCATCATTTTCAATTTTCGCAAAAATCGTATCTAGCGCCTCAGCATCAAAATCAATCCACTGCGGATATTCAAAAATTTTGTCAAAATTAGCCAAATCTTTCTTTGCTAACACCCGCTTTTCTTGAGTCAAAATCAAATCATCAATCGAGGCATGGAACTTCTTCTCAAACATTTCAAGCAGTGATTTCTCGCCATCAGAATTAAAAAACTCATTCAAGACTTCCACGATCTCAAGCTTAGTTAAATGTTGCACCACATATTTTATCCGATAAGCTATCAATGCGTTTATTGCATTCTGCTTCTGTTCATCATCTAACGTCCAGACATCCCGTTTCAAAAACCGCGTAAAGATTTCCGCATCTTGCCAAATCGCCGAATCCATAATCGGCAAATCGCCCGTAATTATATAATTAATTAAACCTTCCGTAAATTCTTTTTCTTCTGGTCCCAAAAAGAAATGGTTACATTGGTTTGCTATTAAAATCTTTTTTGCCATTTTGTGCCCTCTCTTTTATTACTCTTTTAAAATCCTTACTATATCTTTACCATCTTGCATAGTGTTCCTGATCGATTCCGGCGTCAAGGCCGCGATTACTTCAATAGTACCCGCCACCATCGTAAGCGCCCCCATCGCTAGATACCATCCCCCCTCTACCGTATCACAACAAATCAAAAAATATGGCCCCAAAACCAATTCTACCACTGTAAGCACTAATTTAAACCAAAAGCGAACATCCCGCTGCTTGTACCGCCTAATTATTTTGACTACCCCAATCACTCCATTTAGAGTCGTAAAACCACCCGCCATCAAATTAAGCACTCTATTAACTAGACTCTGATTTAGTAGCAGATACACCCCTACCGCCGCCACTACCAGATAAATCAACGTTTCGCCAATCTGAGTAAAAAACGCCATCTTTTGTAAAGCTCGCTCATTATTATTTTCTATTTTATCCATATCAGACTTGATATATCCCACCCTATAAAATGACCAAAAGGTAATTAGGGCACCCACAGAAGTAATTCCAAGCGGCATTGCCAGAGTATCATTTCCCTTCCCTTGAAGCGCTGCGATAAACATCATAATCCCCGAAATCAGCATCATGATAGACATCGCAATTTTGTTTTTGAGAAATATCTTATAAATGCCAAATCCACGCTTCAAAAGCTTGCTCATACTTAAATTATAGCATAAAAATACCCCCGAGCATTATGCTCGGGGGATTTTTAAGAAGAGAGTTAGTAAATTCCACCATTGTTCCCATTATTGTTATTGGATGTGGCAGAATTATTGATTGACAATTTACCAGTAAAGTTGTTCTTTCCAACTACCACGGTCTTGCCGTCTTCATTGGTCAGAGTGTAGTCTCCCTTGCTCCCCTTAGGAGGATTAAGTTTGACCGAAACACCATTGTTTCCAGACCAGGTTGCCTTCTTCAGCTGTCCGTTTTTAACGGATTTATAAGAAATCGTACCCTTTGAGATGTCAAGTGGCGTGATGTTAAAGCCAAAGGCTTTCTTCTTCATCGCCTTGATATCGCCCTTCAGACTCTTGTTCTTAAACTTGAACTTTAATCTGAAGTAAGGGATTGACTTCTCATTATTGCCGTAGCCATTACAGTTGACGTTGTTCTTAAACTGTACCTTGTACAGCTTCGGATCAACTTCCTGGCCGTTCAGATATACATAAACCTGAACGTCGTTACTCTTCTTTTTACCCGACTTGGCGGTATTGAGTACGTGCTTCTTTCCATTGTAGGAAACGGAACGAGTCACAAATACCTTGTAAGTATTACCATTATTCAAACTAACAGTATACCTATACCACTTCGAGCTAGTTGAAGAGTTAGCTGAGGGTGTACCAGGTTCGTTCTGAGACGGGTTTGGGTTGTCCGGATTTTTGTCGCCAGGATTGTCTCCAGGCTTCTTATCATCCGAAGGCTCATCCCCAGAACCAGAGTCATTCACCTGATATGTTGCGTAGACTAAATTACCAGCTGCATCCTTGGTGAAAGGAATCTCGTCAAAACTCCTCCAATTACAATACATGGCGTTAAAAGCCGTGCGTGTAATAAGGGGTATCTTCGACTCATCTACAGATACAGTAGCCTGGTTATCTGCCCTGGTGTCAGACTTCTTTGTCGGAATCTTCATTCCGTTAAAATCCTCTACCTCTGTAAAGAACTTGTCAGCGGTTTCCTGCTTATAATTATACAGACACCACTGATTCCCACTGATTACGAAGTAAACCTTTCCGTTATATGAAGTATTTGAGCCGTCATCTGTGATAAATACAGAAATAGCATCATATCCTTCTTTGACCGAAAAAGCTGGTTGAGCATAATTCTTCGTAACCATCTGGTCAGAAGTTCCTGCCAGTGTAGCAGAAGCTCTAAGCAAAGCAGGCTCTTCAGAATAAGCAATCTCAGGCTCAACTTCTTCAGATTCGGAATCAAGCTCAGACTGAGTAGACGTCGTAAACCCACCATTTGTAGACGCCGGATCTTCTGCCTCATCCGTCCAGAAGATTGTAGGAATATCATCCCAATCTAACTGTCTCGGACATGCAAACGCATTCAATGAGAAAGACGAAACTAAAACAACGAGTGACATAAAAAGTGAAAACCTTTTAAAATTACGCATGGGCGTACCTCCTTTTTTAATCTCCCCCTATGGGGGTACCAACGTGTAACTCTCTTCTTCTTAATATTGCTAGGCCTCCCATTTTCGACCTATGCCCTCATTATAGCACAAAGTGTCATAAAAGTCAATAGTAGTTATGCTAAACTAAACTTTTGTCAAACTATACCCTGGATTTCACCCCTGTTCTAGCCTTTCGCACCATTTTAGACTTCGCAGTAGCACCCCTATTAGACTTAGCGGTCACCCCAGTAGACCCTCTTCTGGCTCGTTTGCGCTTAGCCGCATTATCTCTAGCAATCTGTTCCTCTATCCTCGCCGTCGTAGCCGTCGCCGCCTCTGTATCCCCTGAATTCTCATAAATCATCAAAATCTGCCTAAGTGTTGCTACTGTCGGATCTAGCTCATAAGCATTTTCTAGAGCTTCAATCGCTTTCTTGGTGTTGCCAAGTTTTTCTTCTGCTTTAGCCAGCGCCATAAACCTCGCCGGCACATCTCCCTCTAGCTCAATCGCCTGTTGAAAGGCCATCTCTGCCTTTTCGTACGCCCCCACCTCTAGATAAATCAATCCGGCATTATGGATCGAAGCTGGGTTATTATCAAGCGACTGCGCAATCTCAAAACATTCCACTGCCTCATCAAATTTCTTCGACTTAGCATAAAGAATCCCGAGCCGGTTATAAGCCGCTGCGTTCTTTTCGTCAAATTTCAAAATAGTAAGAAGTGCCTTTTCCGCACGCGATGGCTTATGCTCCTTCATTGCCGTCTGAGCCACCTGCCAAAGTTTTTTCATCTGTGCCTTATACTTAGGTGATTTCTCTTCTACGGGTTTCTCCTTGGCCTCTAGAGGCATAAAAAAAGCCACAAAACCAGCAAAAGCCATCATTATAACTACCGCTATCATATTATCAATGATAACATAATTATAATAAATCTGCCACTAAATGTAACTTTATATGGCCATTTCTAGCAATATTATCATACGCAGCTAAAAATTTTGGAATCTTATTTAAGAACCCAGTTTTACCTGTTAAAAGATAGGATTTGTAAGCCATTTCTATTGCTATAGACAAGATGTTTAAAACGTGTTCCCTCACCCCGTCCTTCTTAGCAGTCAACTCCTCAGCTATATCCACCAGATTCCTAGAGTTTACCGTAAGTAGTTTCTTCGCCAGCATCTTAGTCTTTTCGTCCGCCGAAATCTCCGAAATTTTCCCCCTCGCATCTTTCCAAAAATATACCGCCGCACGACTTAAAATAGTTGGAAGCAGCTTTGACAGGCTCTCTGTAACTAATACAAAATGGACATTCTCCTTAGGCTCTTCCAAGCTTTTCAAAATCGCATTTTCGGCCTCTTCACTCAATTTGTCTGCTGGTCGAATCACCACAAATCTAGAAGTATCTTGCTTGGTAGTAAGCGTATCAATCATTTTCCTCACCTGTTCAATCGTAATTACTGTCTTCTCCTCCGGCTCTAGAATAAAGGCGTTTTTTATCTCTATTTTTTCCTTATCCGGCACCACAAAAATCGCACAGCCTGTCTTTCCAGCAATCTCAGGAATCTCAGACAAATCGTCAAAATACATTTTCAAAACTCTCCGGGATTTTAGCCTTAAACACTTTTCTTACGCCACCCGGCAGAGTAATTTCGAGCTCCCCTGCGTGAAGATATAATCTATCTCCTTTTTCTACCCCATATATAACGTCCCCCACAATCGGATGCTCCAAATATTTCATATGGACTCTCAGCTGATGAGTCCGGCCAGAAGTCGGTTTTAACTCCACTAAAGCATGTTTATCATCTGATTTTATCACCTTATAAAAAGTCTCGGACTCCTTACCTCTTGGGTCCACTCTAAAAGTCGTTGGTTTTTTAAGGTCTCTTGCGATCGGGAGATCTAGTCTCGCCTCAGCCAGTTTTGGTACCCCACTAAGCACCGCATAGTAAGTTTTGTGGGCCTTTCTATCCTGAAACTGCCGCCGAAGATATGTCTGAGTTTCTGGGTTTTTTGCCAAAATTACCACCCCTGACGTATCCCTATCCAGCCTATGAACAAGTAGCCCAAAATCTTCCAAAGTTTTCTCTGGACAGTAGCCGTTTTTGGCCATCGATAAAAGCCCCGCCGGCTTATCTAGCACCAATACGTTATCATCTTCATAAATCTTCTCTGGCATCACATCGGCATTTTTGAGCGCCTTTGGCACCTTTAAATCAATTTTTACCCCCATAGGAAACTTCGCGTTAGGCTTTAAAACCGGTTCATCGTCCACCTCTACAAACCCATTTTTGATAAACTTTTGCAGCGTGGAACGATTATAGCTCTTATAAATCCCCGCCATCATCACATCCAACCGCACCAACTCTGGCTTTTCTTCCTCAGATTTCAAGGCTACGTCACCATTGATCACCCTCGACATATCTGGTTTACTAAACTTTTTCCCAGTCCTAATCATTATCTTAGACCTACTGCTTTTTGAATCTCTAGAAGCTTGGCGTTTGCTATTTTGTTGGCATATTTTTCTCCTTCTTCGAAGAGAGCCAAAACCTCCTCATCTGAAATTTTTGCCATCCTAGCCTGAAAATCAGCTAATCTCGTCGAAATCACTTCTGCCACCGCCTTTTTCAGGTCACCATAGCGAGATTGCCCTTCCCAATCTTTCACAAAATCCGAAAGTGAAATTCCTTTCATCAAAGCCGCCATATAAAGCAGATTAGAAATCCCGGGCCGTGTCGCAAAATCAAATTTAATCTGTTCAAATGAGTCTGTTGTGGCACCCATAATCTTCTTAGCTACTTTCGCCGGCTCGTCATCTAACATAATTTTAGAATTTTCTGCTGCTGTGGACTTACTCATCTTCTTCTCTGGATCAATCAAATCGCGAATCCGAATTGCCTTTTCTACCCCCATAAATTTCACCTGCTCCGCTGTAGCCTCTGGAATCACAAATACCTCTCCATACTTGTGATTAAAGCGCTCTGCAATATTCCGCGTCAGCTCAATATGCTGAAACTGGTCTTCTCCTAGTGGCACATAACTCGCCGAATAAAGCAATATATCCGCTGCCATTAGTACTGGATAGTCAAAAATCCCCACGTTACAAGATGACTTCCCCTCAGACTTCTCTTTGTATTGAGTCATCCGATTCATCTCGCCCATCGTAGCTGTGCAGTTAAGAATCCAACAAAGCTCCGAATGCGCCGGCACATAACTCTGCCGATAAATATGTACGTTTTCATTAATCTCAAGCCCCGCCGCTAGATAATATTTAAGTGTCCGAATAGTATTCTCCTGAAGATTACCATCCACCTCCGAAATAATCGAGTGGAGATCCGGCACAAAAATATTCACACTATAACCTTCTTTAGAATATTTATTTGAAAGCCTCACCATCGGTAGCATCGCCCCAAGGAAATTTCCCAAAGTCAGCACCGAATTTGCTCTAATTCCCGTCAAAATCGTCTTCATACTTTCATTTTAACACAAGATATGCTAAAATAAAACCAAGTACATTCTTACCAACGGGGTGTTAGCTCATCTGGTAGAGCGCAGCTATGGCATAGCTGAGGTGGCGAGTTCGAGCCTCGCACACTCCACCATATATTAGTAGTCAAAAACCCCGCTTTTATCAAGCGGGGTTTAGAAGGTGGGTGGTTAATAATCTGCTTCGCGCCAGCTATACCATTTGCCGTTTACCATCAAAGTAGACATCACAATCAGCGCGGTAAAGAAAAAGTTTTCGTCGTATTTCACAATGTTTCTCATCTGGAAAAAATCGATCGCCCACATTTCGCTAGCCTTGTAAGCATGCCCCATAGCAAAATCGCATTTTTCCATCTCAGCCCGATCACGTTCAGAAGCATATGGACTATCTTCCAAAATCATCGGTGAATGGCCTAGATGATCCAAACAAAGCGTAATAATAAGCGCTGCTACCTTGTCTGACAGATAGAGTAATTTACCTGTAGATGAAGTCTGGTTTTGCATTTCCCGAAACAACCTCAAGATATTAATCCTCAAATCTTTATCTTTTTCCGAATAAACCTCCAGATATTCTTTTAAATAGCGCAGCTCTTGGCGGTCTTTCTCCTCTTCATCGCGACTGCCATTATCCGGCAAATCTCCGGTTTCATTCTCGGCTATATCATGTAGACGCACTACTTCCATCACGTCTCGATAAGAGTAGCCATCCGCAGTTTCGGGCCAATTTTTATTAAACCCGCCAAATCCATAGCCATAACAAAAATCCAGCGCCAATGTCGTAATCATCGATACCAAATTGGTATGTGCCGACACCGATTCATAAAAGAAATCGTCCTTAGAAAGATTATAAGACACATTATAAGACCTCGACACCGACGAAGACCGAGCAATCTCAAAAATCCTCGTCGCCATATTAAAAAACTCAGAAGCCAAGTTAAGTATATGCTTACCCTCGCAAAAACCCTGTTTAGGATTATGCCCAGGCCGTATCCTCATTTCTTTCTTCATCACTTTGCGGAAATCATCAAAAACATCAGTAGTCAGAATTTTCGTCACTTTCCATCCCTCCTTTTTAAGTTGCACCCACCTAATCAACCCATTATAGCATATTTCTATCTTAAAATAAACCCTACCTTAAGCATAGGCGTATTGACTATTTGACAGATATATGATATAATGGAAATATAAAAGTGTTGGGAGTTTAAGTGAAAAATTATTTTCTAATCCTCTTATCCGTAGTGGGCATTGGTATTTTGATTGACAATGTCAATTCATCTACCCCCACCCCGACTACAGCGGTTTCTTCCGAAATGGTTGTTATAGAAGAAATCCCAACTTTGTCAAAGATCGACGCCATCTCCATTGGTGATCTTCAAGAAATTAGCACTACTGCTAAGGTTGCTACAGTCTCTACCGCCAAGAAGACCACCTATACCTATGCCGCTACCAAAATCCCAAGTTACTCTGTTACCGTCCATACCGATACCATTAAGTCCAAGAATCTAAGCTATAATGACCTCTACAAAACCAAAAACCTCATCTACGGTCACAATTCTGCCAATTTGCTCGGTAATCTCAAAAATCTAGGAATTGGTTCTACCTTTACCGTCACCGAAAACGGCATAACTTCCACCTATCAAATTGCCGACATTCGGATTTTCTATAAATCCGACGACTATAGTCTCGAACTCTGTACTTCTGGTTATGACAATTGCGACGGTGGCACCTACTATCTAAATTCTCTTCAATACGCCACTTTCAGAGGCAAAAACTACGATGTTGCCCTCTTTACTTGCGATGGCGCCAGTCTCGGTGGTGGCGATGCTACCCACCGTAGGGTAGTATTTGCCTACAAAATCTAAAATTTTAAGCCGCTTATGCTATAATAAAAATATTAAACGGGAGTATTTTTGTTATGTGCACAGGGGTGCGTTTTAACGATAGTAAAGGCAATATGTATTTCGGCCGCAATCTAGACTGGACCGAAGGATATGGGCAGAAGGTAGTGATTACTCCTCGCGAATACAAATACACTTCCGCATTTCTTGGCGAAATGACCCCCAAAAATGGCGCTATCATCGGTATGGCCATTATCGTCGAAAATACTCCGCTCTATTTTGACTGTGCCAACGAAGCCGGCCTCGCTATTGCCGGACTTAATTTCCCAGGCTATGCCCACTATGAAGAAACTGCCGTAGATGGCAAAACCAACGTTGCTGCTTACGAATTTCCACTTTGGGTAACCATGAATTTCTCCACTGTAGACGAAGTAGAAAAAGCTCTTGAAAACGCCGCTATCGTAGCCAAACCTATCAACGAGCAATTCCCCGTTTCTGAGCTCCACTTCATTATTGGCGATAGCAAACGCTCCATCGTAGTAGAATACACCGAAAAAGGCATGGAAATCTTCAAAAACGATGTCGATATCCTCACTAACCAACCAGGCTATGGCTGGCATCAAGAGAACTTAAAAAATTACATGAACTTAAGCCCCAAGCGCCCACACGAAGTCAAATGGGAAAAAGAAACCCTAGTTCCCTTTGGCAGCGGTTCCATGATGCGCGGTATCCCAGGCGATTACTATTCCACCTCTCGCTTTGTTCGCGTAGCCTATCTCAATACTCATTACCCTATCAAAAACACTGAGGCCGACAACGTACTTCGTTTATTCCACACATTGACCGGCGTTGCCATGATCGAAGGTGCTGCCCACATGGATGAAACTTCTTTCGAAAAGACCATCTATACCGGCGGTTATTCCACTGCGTCAAAAACCTACTACTACAACACCTACGAAAACCCCGCTGTCATGCACGTCTCCCTAAAAGACCACAACCTCGACTCCGCCGAACTTGTAGAAGTATAATCTTACTAAGGGGGTGGGCACTTCTCCCCCAGCCTACAAGTTACAAAAAATTCATCTTATAGGCTGCAAAAATGGTGGGGACAGAGATACTCTTCGTTTCACCGAAGGCAAATGGTGTGTCTTCTAGCTAAGTCAAAACTACCATTAGCAAAATCTCACGCCAGACAAAATAAAAGCACAAAAACTCCTGATGGATTCTACGGCATCCAAGGACTGTAAGTTATCTCTTTCGCCCGTCAAACGGTTATTGTAGACGGAGGGTATGATAGCTGTGATTCGGGGCTAGTATACGCTTGTCACCGAGGTTCATTGTACAGCTGCCGTTGGATTTCACCCCGACTAACGGAAAAGATTAAACTCATAGCTTTTCCCCAGTCCTGGGCGGGAATTACAACAATGGTACGCTGAACAATGAGTCTACGCACGGGAACTGGTGGGGCAGTACTGCGTATAATGGTGCGAAACGGTACAACCTGAATTACAATGGTAGTAGCCTATATACCAACAACAACAACCGCAACAATGGGAACTACGTGCGGTGTGTTCAGGCCTCCTAGCTCGTCCTCTCCCTAGACCCCACCAAAAAGACCAAAAGGTCAAAAAGCGCCCCTGCCCACGGGCGCTTTAAAAGATCAAGCTTTTTCAAATCTCCGCCAATATTCCCCCGACAGCCCCACATCCTTACAAATCTTACAAAGAACTTTATAATGTTTCATATGCTTCATATGCCCTACGTAAGAAATCAAAGTAATCTCATTATGCCTACCCGCAGCGTGTTCATAAAAAGCCCGGCGGGTATTGCGAATCAATCTTTTCCCCGGATGAATCGCGTACGGATATACCACCGCACCAAGAAATGCCACTCCAGAAGAAGCCGGCTGAATATGTCGTTTCAAAGGATGAAGCGTCAGTCCAATCCGTTTCAAGAACCTCTCAATCGCCTTCACATCTTGCATCGCCTCGGTCAATTTTTCTCGCGGCACCACCAAATAAAAATCGTCCACGTATCGCCCATAATGTTTATATCCCAAGTCAAACTTTACATATCTATCCAGCTGATCTAAATAAATATTAGATAAAAGTTGTGAAGTTAGATTGCCAATCACTATCCCAATCCCCGGCGGCTGGTAAAAGAGGCTCTTCGTCGGAGGCAAATACCGCCAATCTTTCGGCCAGCCTTTCCTCTTCACTCCCTTTACCGGATTATCCATAATTATCTCGTGCAAACAAAATTTCAAAATCATATACATCACCCCCTTATGCCCCTTGTACTGCCGGTCAAGTCCCCACATCGCCCGTTTATAGAGCATCTTCCGGTCCAAGCTCATGAAATACCCTCTTACATCCAGCGTAATCACATACACTTCCTTGGTCCCATTATAACTCACCGACCGTATATGGTGTTGCAGCCTTTTAATCCCAAATAGTGTCCCCTTCCCCTCTCTACAAGAATACGAATCATAAATAAACCTCCTGTCCCACCAATCATAAATCAAAATATACACCAAATGGTGAACCACTCTATCTCTAAATGCCGCCGCAAATATCTCTCGCATCACCGGGTTGAAGATGATATGCGCCGTCCCTCGGCTCGGCTTATATTTTAGCTCCAATAGACAATCACGCAGAATCAATAGGTTCTCAAAATCATTCACTTCAAACTTATGCTCATCAAAAGTTTTCCTCTTTCCACCTTTTCTCGCCTCAAGATAGGATATATAGAGAAAAAAATATAACTGGTCAGGAAATTTCCTTAGCCACTCAGAATCTTCATCACTCCTTAGTCTCATTCATCGGTTCCCTAAAAATTTCCTTAAACTCTCCCTTAATCGCATTATTGAATTCGGCCAGTACTTCACCCACTCTCGCCGAGCTTATTACATCCCAGAGTTCAAGGTCTACCATCATCGACACTCTATCTCTCAAAATATTGAGCCACCCCAGCATCTCATATGCTGCCTCTCTTTCTTCCACTAATCCACTCACAGTTTTGTCGTAAAACGCCATGATTTCAAACACCGGCTCCATCAAACGCACCCCCACCATCTCTCTTTCCAGAGGGTTCATATTCTTTACTTTATGATACATTAGCCGCCTCAACACCAAAATATGTTTGTAGATGTTCGGATAGACTTTTGGCGAATAGAGTACTCTATTTACCTCCTCCTTTTCTTTCTTCAAAACTTTTGCCATTTGCCTAATCTCATCCGCCGTATATCTTCGTGCCAATTTGAAATACACCACAAATTCATTATCATCATTTGTTTTTGCTTTTACTCGTTCCACGCCTACTGTTTTGAGTTGGGAAGAAAGAAGTGCCAAATCCCCAATATAGCAAAGTCCGGTCTTAAACCGACAATCCGTATTGTCTAGATCTGGTCGAAGAATCGCCCGTTTTCGATGAATCCTTGGTGCAATTTCCGAAACAAAAATTAGAGCGGAATGTCCGCCCATCACATAGAATTTCTTTTTCTTTTCAGGATTCTCCCCATCCGAAGCCAAAAACATCACCAGATGTTGATAATTCCTTTCTTCCGCCGTATATGCCAATTTCTTACGTTCATTATATCTAGCATACATCCGCTTTTTCTCTGGCAAAGTCAACCCTCGCCCACGATGGTTAGGTTTTATCACGTTTTCGTTACCAGCGTTTATCTCGTCACGAATTTCTTTTCTACTTAGCGGTTCTGCTTTTGTTACCATAATTCTTTTCCTTCTTTTTCTTTAATTTCGGGACCCCACCGTCGCGAACCCGCTTGGGTTCGCGACATCCTCTGGTGGGGACTAGGGAGAGGACGAGCTAGGAGGCCTGAACACACCGCACGTAGCGCCCATTGTAGCGGCGGCCGTTGTAGGTATATAGGCTACTACCATTGTAACCCAGGAAGTACCGTTCCGCACCATTATACGCAGTACTGCCCCACCAGAGCCCGTGCGTAGACTCATTGTACAGCGTACCATTGGTGTAACCCCCGCCCAGGACTGGGGAAAAGCTACCTACATACGTAGTACTACTAGATCCTCCACTTAGACTGTCTATCTGTGTTTTGCTAGGCAAAGTCCAACCTTTTGGGCAGATGGATTGGGTAGCTGTAGTGGTATTGTTTGTGCCGGTGATCGTGCCAGCTGAAGCTAGAGTGTAGTTATACCACACAGTCTGACCACCGCTATGTTCGGTTACACCGCTGTGGATACAAGCAGTAGTATACCCAGATCCGGTACCAGTACCCGTAGAAGAATCGTAAGTACCATAGCATTGTTTACCGCTTCCGCCATAGTTTACTAGATCATATGGTTTGATAGTTTTGTTACTTGTCACGTTAGAATCTGTGGTGGACAAGGTTAATGACACTGCTGTTCCATCGGCCGCATTGGTAGAATCATAGCCAAACCTTAAGTTTTCGGTCATCCAACAGTTACCATTGATTTTGGCAACTTTGTAGGTTTTGTTGTCTCTAGTATCGATCAAAGTGGATGTCTGCCCGTTTACCACATTAGCACACATAGTGGCGGTCATGTCTTTCATTTGATAATAACCACTAGTTTGAGTCTTACCGCTATAAGCATCGTTGAAAGTAGTAGGAGAAGCAGTAGCGATGATTGCCCCATTACCTTGTCCGATGGTGAAAGTGGTATTAGCTGTACTGGTAGAGCTCAAAGTACCAGCCGAGCCAGCACCAATGCTCCAGCTATTAAAGTAGTATTTGCCCGCTGCGGTATTCTGGAAGGCTGGATATAGGTAGTAAGCATTATTGTAGGTGAGCCCCGATACACTGCCGCCAGTTGTACTAATCGTACCTTTGAGATTTGCTCCACTACAATCACCGGTTACGATACAGACTTTGATACTAGTAACACCAGTATTAAGAGTAGCAGTGATACTATAGGTATTGGGAGTCCAAGTAGCATAGAGAGTGGTGATATTGGTAGTAGTTTGGTCTAGGTAGTAAGTATCCCCAGCGTTATATTCGGTACCAGTACAAGTAGTAGCAGGATTTGCCGTAGTGCCACCTACGGTTCCTTCACACCAAGCTTTGAAGGTATAGCCTGGTCTGGTAGGTGTGCTACTCGGTAGAGTAATGCTTGTTACTGCGCCGGTAGTGCTAGTAGGAGCTAAGGGGCCTGGCATATTAGCTACATCACCAGTAGTTTGGTCAAAATTAATCGCAAAAGACACTGGGTTAGCTACCGCCATCAGTTGAAAAGTTTTAGCATAGGTACCAGCGGCCTTTCCATAATCTACTCTCGCACCAAGTCCGATTTCATAGTTATCTGCGACTAGTTCCGACATATCTGTACTATAGGTATCTTCTGATGTTTTATTTGGTCCATCAGTGATATTAAGTGTAGTACCAGCAGTAGTAGGAGAAGGTAAGAAATTTTGATAGACGGTATTGTCTATTACAGCTGTACCACCTACTACGTATTTATTCGGCATCATGCCCCAATGGTTATTATAAGATGCGGTATTGAAAGTCGCCTCGGTGATTGGAGCAGTGATAGAACTTAGAGTGTTGCCAGAAGTAATAGTCGTATCGGTGTTCGTAAGTAATCCCGTATCGTCTGCAGCGGCGATAGAAAGCGTATAACCAGTATAGTTATTAGTTTTTACTTCAAATTTGGCTTTGTTAGCATCACTAGATTTAGCAAAATTACCATTGATATCAGTAGGGATAATGTTCACGCTAGCCAACACATACCCAGATGTCATATCTAACGAAACATCACTTGCTACCGGTGCCCCAGCCGCTTCTGCACCAGAATCTCTCAAAATCACTGGGCAAACTGCTAGTGTTAGTAGTATAATAAGGAAGGATAGTGAAGCTATTCCAGAAATTCTAGCGTATTTTTGTTTAGCAATATATCCAACGCCGTCACACCGTGGGAAACCAGATTTTTTTCGATATGAATAAGGGTCCGAAGAAAATCTGTCCGGACCACGGTGAGACGCTAAATTAAATCTTTTTTGTGAAATATGTTTTTGTATGACCCTTGGCATAATGCCGCTCCTTATAATTAGTTTTTGCTAATCCGGGGCCAAATTTTGTCTTCTTACTAAAAATGGCACCGGGAAGTGCTATAGTCACATACATTCATAAGACGTTAGTCAAACAAGCGTAATGGACCTTCCTGGTGCCATTTCTGCGCTCGTTCAACTAAGTACGCCAGGACCAAGCCCTGACTCAATTTTTATACTCTAAGCATAAAATAAACCGTCTTTTTAATGAATATATATAACTATAGCAATTCTATTATAACACACATTTTTGGTATGTATATAGTTTTTTTATTATTTTTATGCTTTTTCACCAAATTCCCGCTCCACTTTTCCACAACCCCACAGTCGACAAAGAAAAAATAAGCATCTTTTGAAATGATTACGGTTATGTTATAATAAAAGTAACAAAAGGTCATACATTTACAAAAACGGCATTTTATGATATAATTATAAGCAGTATAAGGAGTTATCTATGAAAAAAAGCGAAATAACACCAATGGATGTTGTAAAGTTCTTTTTGAAGCTCCAAAATGCCGATAGTGATAGTGGCGATGTTATCACAAACCTAAAAGCCCAAAAATTATTATATTACGCACAAGGTATAAGTTTAGCAAAAACAGGCAAAGTATTATTTGAAGATGATTTTGTAGCATGGCAGCATGGTCCAGTTATTCCAGCTTTATATGACGAGCTTAAGACCTTTGGCAGAAGTCAAATTGATTTACCAGACGACCTTGACTTAGATAAGTTTTCTAACGAACAAATGGATATCTTAATAAGCGTCTATAAAACATATGGACAATTTTCAGCATGGAAGCTTCGCGACATGACGCACAAAGAAGCCCCTTGGAAAAATGTTAACATAAACGAAACCATAACAAAACAATCTATCAAAGAGTTTTTCTCTAGCCAATTCTCTACTGTTGTGGCGTAGGAGGGTAAATGCCAAATAAATCTGAGCAGAGACTACAACGAAGACTCAAAAAACAACGAAAAGCCCGGCAAGACACTTTTTCGCAACAACCAATTTTACAGCAGGCAAACGATGATGATGATTATATAGTATTCTCTTTAAAAAACTTAGTAACCGGGTATGATCTAAAATCTAATGAATGTACAAATTATATACGAAGTCAGCTAATACTAAAACTTCAGACATTATGCTGTAACACATGGAATACGCTTTTTACAAAGAACAAGCAATCTGGTGGGATCGAGCTGGTCAAAAAAGAAGCATTCAAAGTCCCACTTCCAACTTGTATTACGGAAGACATAAATCATCTCTATGTTTTACGATTCAATAGCCAAAACGCCAGGCTCATAGGATATCGGTCAGACAATATATTCCAAGCTATTTTTGTCGATATCAATCTATCTACATATAATCATTAAATAAACCCAATATCGACATTTTATGTTATAATATAGATACGGGGCGTTAGCTCAGCTGATAGAGCGCGGCATTCGCATTGCCGAGGTCAGGAGTTTGATTCTCCTACGCTCCACCAGTGTAGGAAGTGAAAAAAATCCCAAATTCATTTGGGATTTTTTGAGGCGACACCCCGTGGACGACTTTTGCGTTAGCAAAAGTCGACCATAGTTCGGATGAGCAAAGTAGTATTTTATTTTATACTGGGAACTGGGAATTTGAGAGCTAGCGTCTTCACCTCTTCTCCGATTTCGTCCAAATCCTTTTGGTAATCAAACAATTTTTCTTCTGAGCCAGCCTTTTTACAAATATCCGCCACTTGCTTCATCCAGCCCGCCAATTTCTCCATCTCCGGCTCTTTAAAGCCTCTGGTAGTAATTGCCGGCGTCCCCAGCCTCACCCCAGACGGCCTAAACGCACCACCTTTGTCAGAAGGAAGGGCATTGGCATTTAGAGTTAATCCTACCATGTCTAGCGCCCGCTCATAAATCTTCCCGTCAAACCCAAAACTTTTCACGCAGTCTATGAGAACTAAGTGATTTTCCGTCCCATCTCCCTGTAAGACAAATCCAAGCGCCTTCAATTCTTCCGCTAATTTCTTAGCATTTTTAACAATTTGCTCAGCATATTTCTTAAAAGAAGGTTGTAAAGCCTCACCAAATGCCACCGCCTTTGCCGCAATAATGTGCTCTAGCGGCCCCCCCTGAGAACCCGGAAATACTGCTCGATCAATCAAAATCGGAATATTTTTTAGAGTTTTTTCTGGCTTTTTTAGCGGCGAAGCCACATTACCTTTCGAGAGAATTAATCCACCACGTGGACCCCTAAGCGTCTTATGCGTAGTTGTAGTCATTACTTCAAAGCCAAAATCTAGCGGATTCGGATGAACTCCCCCTGCAATCAGCCCCGCCACATGAGCCATATCCGCCATCAAAAGTATTTCGTGCCCAAATTTCTTGGCCGCCATGTCACGAATTTCGGAAACCCTCTTAAAGTCCGGTAACTTCATAAAAGCAGAATACCCTACAAGGATAATCTTCGGATCCGCCTCTAATGCTTTAGATTCCATATCATCATAATCAATATCACCATCAGAATCCACTCCGTATCCCACAAAATTATAAACGTGAGCCGACAAAGTTACTGGTGCCCCATGCGTAAGGTGCCCACCAGCCGGAAGCGACATCCCAAGAATCGTATCCCCTGGCTCACACCAAGCGTAGTATACTGCCGTATTAGCCTGCGCTCCAGAATGTGGTTGTACATTGGCGTGGTCCGCATGAAATAGCCGACACGCTCGATCTATCGCCAATCTCTCAATTCTATCCACATTCTTTTGTCCACCATAATACCGATAATTTGGCAAAATCTCCTCAGCAATTTTTTCTTCCGGCCACTCACCAGGGATATCACCAATTCCCTCAAACGACGGATATCCTTCCGAATACTTATTAGTCAGAATTGATCCCATCGCTTTTAAAACGTCAGAAGACACATAATTTTCACTCGGAATCAGTTCCAAACCCTCTTTTTGCCGAGTCTTTTCGCTCTCGATTAAATCAAATACGACATCTTTCATAAAAATCTCCTTTTAATTAAGTTGGTATAAAGAGATGGCAAAAGCTAAATCATCATCCTTTCCTTTCTTGATTACCTGTTTCTCATAGCGATTTTTGTCAAACTCCGGGAAAAACGTATCCGCCGTCAAATCTTCCGCATCAACCTCTGTTAGATATAACTTCTTCGCCACCGGCAAAAACTCCGCATAAATCTTCCCACCTCCAATTACAAAAATTTCCTCCTCTGAATTTTTATAAGATTCAATAAAATCATCCAAATCATGAATAATCTCATCCGGCCCTTCCAAATCTTGACTCGAAATCACAATATTCGTCCGATTAGGAAGCTTACCAGGGAGCGATTCCCAAGTTTTTCGCCCCATCACAATTTTGTGTCCCGTAGTCGTCTCTCTAAAAAACTTCATATCGTCCTTGATATGAAAAACAAGCTCCCCCTTCTTCCCAAGCTCTCGATTTTTCCCGATACAGGCAACAATACTAAACATTTCTACTCCGTCACTGGCATTTTGATCGTGCCAAGATTCTCATAATTTTCTAAACAAATATCCTTCAGTTCTCGTGACGAGTCAAATTTATAAAAATCTTTAATTTCTGGATTTAGCCATAATTTTGGTGCCGCCGGCAAAGTTCCATCCTTCAGAGCCTTTTCATATCTCTCAATCTGTTCTTTAATCCCGTCTACCTGATTTTCATAGATATGCGCATCGTTTGTGATAAAGGTAAACTGCCCCGGTTTCGCCCCCACGCATTGAGCAATCAAATAACACAAAACTGCGTATTGTGCAATATTAAACGGTAGCCCCAAAGGCACATCCGTAGAACGCGAAGTTACCAAAAGATTCAACCTTCCATCTATCAAATTCCACTGCGAATTCCACACACAAGAAGGCAACGCCGCCGTCTCTAGCCACTCATTTTGCCAGAGAGAAAGCACCATCCGTCGATTCCCCGGGTTACTCTTCAGAGTCTCAATCAAATTTTCGATTAAATGATACCGCTTCACAATCCAGCCATAAGCTGTGCCAATCGTATGGGAAAAATCCGTTTCTGGCTCATTTGGATGCCGCTCCTTAAAAATTTGATTAATATTTCGCCCCTGGTAGGAACCATCCTCCGCAATCTCCCACTCATTCCAAATCTTCACATTTCTATCTTGTAACCACCGCACATCATTAGAGGCCTGCTGATAAATCCACAAGAGCTCCAGCGTCGCCGTCTTAAATCCTACTTTTTTACTTACCAAAATCGGAAATTCTTCTTCGAGGTCAAATTGTAGCACCTGATGCGGCAACCGAATCGTCCTCGCCTCCGACTGTCCCTGCGCAGTGTGGTCCGGAATTGCATTCGCCACCGCCTTGCTCCGAGTATCTGTCTTTTTGTAATTCAAAACCTTCTCACCATTCTTCAGAATTCTCTTACAAAGATCAATATATTGGTCATCAAACTTGGACATAGAACCTCCACTTTTGAACCATTATATCACAGAAAATCAAAAAACAGCATTTCTTCGAATCATATAAAATTTCCCATAGATTTTTTACAACATCACGGTTTTTGGACTCTGAACTTGTTACAGAGCCAAAAACCAGCCTGGTGTTGTAAAAAATATCTTGGCGAAATTTTATCGATGAGAAAAATACTGTTTTTGATTTTCTCTAATTTAGCGTTTGCTGAACTGTTCTTTCTTACGAGCAGAACGAAGACCGTACTTTTTGCGTTCCTTCTCCCGTGGATCACGCTTCATCATCCCAGCTTTCTTCAACATCGGACGAAGATCCGCCGCCTCAAGAACTAAAGCTTTCGAGATAGCAAGCTTAATCGCATCTACCTGCCCAGCCAAACCACCACCTTTTACCAAGATAGTGATATCGTATTCTTTTTGCTTTTCCGCAATTGCTAAAGGATCAGTAATCTCAGCAAGATACGTCTTATTACCAGACAAATACTCTAATGCCGGCTTACCATTAATGGTCATTTCGCCTTTACCTTTGTATAGCCTAGCGGTAGCCGTAGCAGCCTTGCGACGGCCAAGTCCATAAGTATACTTTGAATCAGCCATTATTTAATCTCCTTCAAAATTATTTGCGGATTCTGCGCAGCATGAGTATGTTCCGCCCCGTCAAAGACGTGAAGCCTCTTCATCCTCTCAGACGCCAGTTTGTTCTTCGGAAGCATTCCTTTGACAGCTGCTTCAATCGCTTTTGATGGATCTTTTTCGATAACTTCTTCCAAGCGAAGCTCCTTCAAACCTCCAGGAAATCCACTATGGCGATAATATTTCTTCTGTAGCATCTTGTCGCCAGTTACTACTAAGTTCTTGGCATTCACTACTACTACATAATCACCATTATCGATATGTGGGGTATAAGTAACTTTGCTCTTGCCCATTAGCTTATCAGCAATAACCACCGCAAGCTTACCAAGTGGCATCGAGGATGCATCAATCATCCACCATTCACGCTTAATTTCTGAGCCTTTTTGAGAATAGGTTTTCATTATTTATCCTCCTTCTTGGCCGCTTTTTTGGCAGACGGCTTTTTTGCCGGCTTTTCAGCTTTCTTTTCGACCTTTTTTTCTGGTTTTTCTGCCTTAGAATAGTCAATTTCGTCTACAAAACTAATTGTACCCATCTCGGCATTATCACCTACACGGTATCCCGCACGTTCAATTCTTAGGTATCCGGAATCTCTTTTAATCTGTGGAGCTACCACATCTACCAAGAGATTACCTGAGGATACGCTGTTAAGACGTGCGATTATAATTCTACGATTCGAAAGTCCACCTTTTTTCGCTCTCGTAATCAATTTCTCTGTATCACGTCGGATTTCCTTAGCCTTTGCCAAGGTAGTAGTGATTGACTGATTCTCAATCAAAGCACACTCTAGACTCCTAATTAGAGCCCGCCTTTGATCAGTCTCCCGACCAAATTTCCGACCTTTATAACTATGGCGGTGCATATTAAATATTTAACTCCGTTAATTTTTCCTTTACTTCGTCTAACGCCTTCGACCCAAAACCCTTGAGATCTTTTAAGTCGCTTTCTGAAAGCATTACTAGATCACGAATGGTTTTTATATCATTATTGATAAGTGCGTTAGCAGTTCTTGCCGAAAGATCAAGTTCTTCAATCGGCATCGAGAGTCCAGCATCCTCATCTTCTTGGCTTACACCAGGAGCTGGAGCAGATTCCACTCTAGTTTTACCAGCCAGAGCGGTAAATTGGTTGACAAGAATTGCTGCTGCTTCCTCAAACGCATCCTCTGGAGTAATCGTCCCATCAGTCTCGATGGTGAGGTTAAGCTGCTGCAAGTTAGTATCCTGCCCCACACGAGTATTCTCTACTTTGTAGCGAACTCTAAGTACTGGGGTAAATACTGCATCGATTGCAATCATGTCTGAGTGGACTCTCTCTTCTGCGCTTCTTTCGATGGTGAGATAGCCTCTGCCAGTTTCTACTACAAAACGCATTTTGAGTACAAACTTCGGATCATCAATATGACAAATCACCTGATTTGGATTGGCAATTTCTACGTCTGCTGGAAGCTTGATATCGCCAGCTACAACTCTCTTTTCACCATCCTTCTCAGAAGACTGGTCAGAACCTTTGATCTCCAACGTCAATTCTACTGGATTATCCGTATGTAACTTAAAGCGAATATTCTTAAGATTAAGCATAATATCCACTACGTCTTCACGAATACCTGGAATTGCTGCGAATTCATGAGTCGAACCCTCAATCGAAAATGCCGTAATCGCAGCACCCTTCACGCTAGAGAGTAGTACTCTCCTAAAAGAGTTGCCAAGAGTATTACCATACCCATAATAAAGTGGGCGTACTACAAACTCAGCAGTGGTGTCATTGATTTTCTTCACCTCAGCGAGTTCTGCTTCGTGTATATTCTTTGTAGTCATTTATTCTCCTTTTTAACGTGAGTAATACTCAACGATTAGTTGTTCATTGATACCAGGATCAGCCTCTTCGCGTTTAGGCAATCCTGTAACTTCAATTTTCATTTTCTTCGCGTCGACCTTTAACCATGACAAAGGCACCGCACCTGCCGCACTGACGATATTCGGAAGATTCTTGAAATATTCAGATTTTTGAGATTTTGAACGGACCTCAAGCACGTCACCTGGGTTCAAGCGAATCGATGGAATATCGACTCTCTTACCATTCAAAGTAAAATGCCCATGTGAAACTAGTTGTCTTGCTTGACGACGAGTAGTAGCAAAACCTGCTCTAAATACTACGTTGTCTGCGCGTCTCTCTAGGAATTCTAGCAATTTTTCACCAGTCAAACCTTCAGCTTTTACCGCTTCACGCATGAGCTTAGCAAATTGCTTTTCCATCAGACCATACATCCGACGTACTTTTTGCTTCTCACGCATCTGAGTAAGATAGAGGCTACCGCCACGGACTCTTTTATCACCGTGCTCACCTGGAATACCAGGTTTCTTGGCCATAATCTTGTGAGCTTTAGGAGCGAGTGCAAAACTCTCTCTACGACTCTGTTTTACTATTGGAGATTTATCTCTTGCCATTACGGTTTCCTTTC
>CAZFVK010000003.1:0-32723 GCA_964522475.1 uncultured Candidatus Saccharibacteria bacterium
GTTACGCGCGCTCAGATTTTATGCATGTTTATGCACGGGGGCATATTTTACCCCCCGCGCCGCTGT
The DNA here is from genome assembly GCA_964522475.1 of uncultured Candidatus Saccharibacteria bacterium. GTDB lineage: Bacteria > Patescibacteriota > Saccharimonadia > Saccharimonadales > Saccharimonadaceae > Nanosyncoccus. The sequence goes on from CAZFVK010000003.1 coordinate 67, forward strand.
GCTATAGCTCTCAGTTCGTCAGCATCAAGTTCGCCAGCATCCGCTTTTTTGTGGTGCGGTAGGCATAAACAAATTAAATTGCTATCATCCAAGAGTCCATTAGGATCGTCAGATAGCTTCGTGATGTGATGCACTTCTAATCTGTCACGCACGTCGTATCTTCCTTGAGCTTTGCAATACTCACACAGCCAGCCCGCCGCGGCTCTTATCTCTAAACTTTTTTTGTGCCAATCAGAACAGTTGCGAAGTTCGCTTTCTTTGTCTTTTGCCTTTGACCTTGTGCGCTTGCACATGAATCGTGAATCATGTATCTTCCCGCAGCGGCTGCACGTTTTCCACATTGTTATGATTCTTCTTTGCCATGTAGACTTCATAACTGACTGCTTGTGCGTCGTAGCTGATGCCGTTCGCGTCTGTGACGTAGACAGACCCGACCAATTCGAATCCGGCTAATTTGCATGTGGAGCGAATATTCTGCATCAGGTAATAGATCTTGCGCTTCTTGGCTTCGGTCTTTGATTCAGCGATGCCGATTGCGCTGTCGGCTGTGGGATCGGGGTAATTTTCGCCGTTAACCATCGTTGCCCTCCCCGAAGACTTCCGCGACGTTCTTGATGCCTGAGAACAAACCACAGGCCGCAAGACCCAGCGCGATGCCCAGGATGATGCCGTTCATGACGCCATAGTCCTGCGCGATGCCGTACACGCACAGCCCCGAAGCCATGCCCAGCACCAAATCCACCACAGGGATCAGCTTCGCGTTCAGCCCCATGCGCTTCACGACTTCGGCCAAGCCCATGATCAGCGCGACCTGAGCCGCTGGCGTCAGCAGATACTTTAACAGATCAGCCATATCCATCATGATGCCCCCTTTGTGTTAAATTCAAAAGCCGGAAGCGATTTCGCGTCCGGCCTTTTTCGACGATAGCATTATATCACGGAAAAAGTCGCATTTAGTCGCATCTTTTATACTTCCCGCATCTTTTCCCGCATCCCGTCAAGGATTCTGAAGATTTGGCTTCGCGAATAGTGCGTTTCGCGGCAGATGACGCGGATCTGTGCGCGGTCTATCATCCGCATGCAGTAGATTTTATCGCGGATGTCCTTTGAAGCCCTCAGATCTTTTTCTTTTTGCCGGAGCAGTTCTTCGCGCCCGTACAGGATCGATTCGGCTTCGGACAATCGTTCGTCGATTCGCCGTTCTTCTTTGGCAATAACGTAATTGTCATACGGATTGCCCGTGACGCCCCCGATGACGCGGATCTTTTCCGTGTTCACGGCTTGCGGCTGCGTCTGCGCGAACAGTTCAGACTTTTCGGTCAATATCGCGTCATATTGCCGCTGTGCTGAGAGATACAGCCGAAAATATCTGTCGTATTCGAGCCAGTTCATTCGTCTTCATCTCCGGCCAGCTGCCGTTCGGCCAAAGGCTCACACAGATTCACGAATTTCGACCCCTGGCCGCGCATGATCATCAAGTCATAGATCGCGTCCTGCGCTTCGGGGACGGAATTGCACTTGAGCATTTCGAACGTGTTCCCGTCCATGAGTCCCGTGCAGACGTATGCGCGGCCTTCGCGCTCGATGATCTCGATATGCGTCGCGTTCTCAAGATTGATGGTTCTTCCGTTCTCAGCGATGACCCACATTGATCTACACCCCCAAAGATTCAAATAGATTTGTCTGCCCTTCGACCTGGGCTTCGGCTTCCATGCGTCGCGCTTTGTATTCGACGTATTTTTGTCTGTATCGATAGCTGTCCCCGAAGATGTTCCATGCGGCTTTGACAAGGTTCGGTTCATGTGGCCGGATCAGTTCGAGATCTTCCGTCGCTCTGTAGCTGATCGGACAGCCGCAGCATCCCGTCCGTTTCATTCCGTAGACTTCGTATGCGTCCGAATAGCGGATTCCATAGGCTTTTTTGTACCATGCCTTGTCATCGTCAGAAACGTAGTACAATGGCCGGAGTCTGTACTGCCCGCTGGCCGTTTCCGTGAAGCACATGGCCTGATTCTGTTCGCCGCTTCGCGGGACGGAACGCATGCCGCCTTCGTCGCGCCGTTCGCCCGTGATGATCATTTCATAGTCTTTCTGAACGTTGTGCGCGGCCTGTTTTTTACAGTAATCGCAGCATTTCGCGCTGATCTTGAAGTCCGGCGGGCATTCATTGATAAAATCCAGCATATACTTCGAAGAATTGATGACCAGTTGGATATTCGGACGCGGTTCGCCTTTTGCGTTGCAGCAGCACAGGAAATTGATGACGGATTCGCAATGCGGATAGCGTTCGCGAAGTTCCTGGCGTTTTGCTTCTTTGTCTTCGGCTTGCGCGTATTCGTCCGCGATGCTCAAAGGGATGTTTTTCTTTTGCCATTCGTCAAGACCCGTTGACATGATCTTCGATACGAACGGCTGGCCGTATTTTCTTGAAGCCTTGACGATGTTCACTTTCGGTCTGACCGTTTCGATCTCGACGCCGTATTTGTCCATGACGCGCTTGACGTGGTCTTTCGTCGCTTTCATTTCAAGGCCAGTATTGAAGAACACATACTTGACCTTTGGGAGCATGGGAAGCATTTTGCGCGTATTTTCGATCAGATCTAAAAGGATATCGCTGTCTGAGCCGCCCGAATAAGAGCATATCGCTTTCGGATGCTCTTTCAGCCGCTGAACGATGATGCTTTGGATCGTCAGGAATTTTTCCGGCGCGTCATAGTCTGCGTAAGCGGGACGGTTCGTATAGACCGCGCTTCGGAATTCGTTCGACTTCGGCTTGTTCATGGTTCGTTACCACTTCGCCGCCTTTCCGCAAGTCGCGCAGTATTTCTGCCCTTCGATCATGTCAGATCCGCAGCTGCCGCACATGTAATGCCGGACGCCGCCGCCCATATAGTCTTTGATCGGGACGATGGGAATCTGTTTGCGTAACGCGACCAGCGCGACATTGATGGCCGAATCCACGACGCGCCCGTCCACGACCTGATTTCGCCATTTCAGGATATCGATGGCCTTTTCTTCTGTCATTGGCATTTGATCACTTCCTCCGCGTCCGTCATCAGGCCGACCAAACAGCCCCGTTCATCGTGCAGATATGGGCAGTCCGCTTCCTGGCATGCGCGGATGTCCATCGGATCGCTTTTGCATGCGCTCAGTCCAGCAAGCACTTTGCGCTCTAATTTGTCATCTTTCACAGCTTGCACCCCATTCCGTCGACTAATTCGACCCCTAATTCTTTTTCTACGATTTCGATCAGATCTTCGATAGCGCCTTCGTTGATCACGTTCAGCGTTTCGTCCCATATGGCTTGTAATTGTTCCGGCTCAAATCCGTGCAGCCGATGCAAGGCGATCATGACCGCGCAAAGCGCCGACTTGTTCGCGAAATCCGTAGCCATCGGGATCGCGGCCTTGTAGCCTTCGTCATAGGCGATATCCCATACGGCTTCCGAAACATGCTTATGCATGATGCCCCATTTACGCCGGACATCAGCCATGCATTCTTGCTTTGTCATTTCCTGCCCCCGAAGAACGTAATGATCAGCAGCGTTACGCAGATGATCAGCGTGATCTGAACGCCTGGTGTCATGCCTGTTCCCCCTTTTTCGTGATTTTCAGCGTTAGCCCCATCGCGCTCAGGAATGTAAGGAACGCGTATATGCTGGGATAGCATTTCCCTTCGACCCAGGAATACCATGCCGCGCTTCCTACGCCCGTCCGCTTTTCGATTTCCTTGACCGTGATCCTTTGCTTTTTCCTGTGGTAGACCGCTTCGTTTATCAATCGATAGATTTCGTTGGCTATCGGATCGTTCATCCGCACATGACCGCCTTTTTCATTTCATCGGCGTTTTCCATGATTTCGCTGACCCGTATCGCCCTGATCGCTGGGGCTTCCGATATCATTCCGGCTTGTTTAGCCCTTATGATCAGTTCGCTCAGTACGCTCCTGTCCAGGGATGTGATCAGAATCGTCTTGTCCCCGAGCCGTAAATCAGCCGTATAGCGTATTTGCATTCTGCCGCCCCTCCGTCAATCGATGCCTTTTTTGTCTTTCAGCGTCTCAAAGAACGTGTCTTTTTCCTTGTCCGTCATCTCTCCTAATCTGATTAGGCACTTGCCGCACATCGTAATCGATTTTCCGTCTTTCATGACGAATTTAACGCCGTTCGGAATGCCATCCCTGTCGTTTCCGGCAACGAAAAACCGTTTGCAGTTGTCGCAGATCATTTACATACCTCCTATCAATCTCAGTATCATCGGTCTGAGCAGAATCCACAGCACAACGCCCATGAGAATGTAAAGCAGATCGTGATCGCTCATATCGCCCCCATCATCCACAGGATCATCATTGCGTCCATCATCAGCCCGAATCCGGCGCAGCACAGCAGAACGTTCCGCGTTTCGTGCCGTTTCTTTTTTTCGTGCTTATATTTCACAGCCCCAGCAGCCCCCTTGCTTCTTCGTAATCGGCCTTCAGCTTTTCCTTGCGTCTGTCTTTCCCCCCGACTTCGACAGGGATGCACATTTCCATCAGCCTTGAATAGATCCGCGCCTTTTGCATCGTATCGGGATGCTTGATCTGTTCGGACGTCAGATTCGTCGTGACGATCATCGGAAGCCCGCTTCGATACCGCGCGTCGATCAGCTGCATGACCTGTTCCTGCATGAATTCCGTTTCGCGCTCTGCCGCCAAATCATCGAGTACGATCAATTCGAATGCGTTCAGCCCGTCAAGGTATTGGTATTGTTCGTTCATGGCGTTCACGGCTCTGTTCACGTTCGTGACCAAACACGGGACGCCATGATCAAGTAATTCGTTCGCGATGCATGCCGCGATGAATGTTTTTCCAGTCCCGACGCCGCCATAGAGCAAAAGCCCTTTGTGCTTTTCCCGCATTTCTTTGAAATGCTCCACGTATTTCCTTGCGGCCTGGCTGATTCGCGGATTCTGCCCGTCATCGGCTTCGAACGTCCATCCGGCCATCGCGCTGTCGTGGAAGGCTTCGCCGCGCATTCTTGCCATCCGTTCAGCCCGTTCGCGCTGGCGTCGTTCTTCCGTTTCGCGGTCATAGCGTTCGCTTTCGCATTGGCACATGCACATCGGCTTGAGTTCAACGCCCTGAAGAACGATCCGCGCCTGTTTCGGCGTGTTGCACTTGCCGCAATAGATCAGCCCGTCTTTGTCATAGTCACCATCTTCGCGACGGATGGCCGCTTCGCTCTGTTCGGCCAGCTGCTTCAATGCGTCTGCAAATACGTTCGTCATAGTATCCCGTCCAATGTGTGATCGTCTTTGATGATGGGCTGTTTCAGCGCGAATACGCTTTGCCATCCGTGCAGGATGCTTTCGTTCAGGATCGCGATCTGCGTTTCTTCGTCGTGCGACAGCGCGTTGAGTTTGTTCAGCAGGATGTTCAAGGCTCTTTCGGTCAATGGCCGCTTGATTCGGTTCCGCATTTCGCTGAAAGCCAGCAATGCGTCCTTGACGGATTCCGAAACGCTCAATTCCGCGATAGCGGTCTGTATCGTTCTTCTCTTTTCTTCTCTATTCTTATCTTCTCTATTCTTATCTATAGCGTTACGTAACGTTACTGTAACGTTACACCCACCGTCAGCCGCTTCGAGCCGTTTCTTCTCCCGATGCCGCTGCACCCGTTCGCGTGTCTTTTCGCGGATCTGTTCAAGCCCTTCGGCGTTCTGATATCGCTCCCAATTCGTGACGTAGATCATGTCATCGACGATCTCGATCATGCCGAAGTGCTGGAACGTCTTCAAAGCCAGTTGAATGACTGGAAGCGGCCTTTGGAATTGCGTAGAAAGAAGCGATTCCGTGAACGGGATGTCTTTCGTGAAGTACACGCAGCCCGAATCGTTGATCTCTCCGGCCAGGATCAGAAGCTTTAACCAAACGACGATGATCGTGTCACCGTCCGGCAGCTGTTCGATAGCCTTGATCTTTCGGTTATCGAACAGCCCCGTGGACAATCGTATCCATTTGACGGTTTCCATCTCTCAGCCCCCAAGCCGATAGCGCATATAGGCTTCGTATCCGTCCTGCGTCTTTTTCCTGACCCATTCTTTCGTGATCGGCGTTCCGTCTTTGATCATCTCATTGACGCGCGTCGAAAGCTTCGTGATGTGCAGCTGGCCGAACGCGTCCATCGGCGTGATGCTTCCGTGCGATTTGAGATAGCTTAAGATCTTATCGTGCTGAGTCATCGGCGTCCCTCCATCGTGATCAGTTCGGATAACGGAAGCGTTTCCTCTATCCAGTCGCAGAATTGCTGCCATTCATAGAGCTTGTGGCCTTGCCGCTGATGGTACATGTGCCGGAGCGTTTGATAGTTCGTGCAGACCGTGGATTTCTGATTGAAGCACATGGGCAGCGGCTGGATCATCTGCCACCAATCGTCTTTATACCCGTCGCGGATGTACATCTCTCTGTACATATTGATGGTTTCGATGGTCTGAACGAGCTGCGTTTGGCTTGTCCCCGAAAGCCATTCTGTCGAAAAGTCTGCGATGGTCAGCGGCCTTCTGTGGATCGTGTGCATCTTCGAACAGGAATCGCGCACCGTCCCGACCTTGTAAGTATCGAATTGCTGCCACCAGTATTCCGGCGCGACGATATCGCACCATACCGTGATCATTCGCATGAATTTCGCATCGGGATCTCCGGCGCGGATCAGCCGTTCCATGAGCCTTTGATCGTTCATGCCGATCTTTCCGTGGATCTTCCCGTTTTCTTCCGTGAATTCCGAATCGCTCTTGTCCCATGAATTCAATGGATTCCGCATTCCACGGATCGCGGCCTGAAGTCCGAATACCTGGGTATTACTGATCGCCAGCATTTCGTTCCCGCCTTTCACGGATGAACATCTGCGCGGCCATGACGAAACAAACGACCGCGACCGTCAGGAATGCCCCGACGCCTATGCCACCGATGAACCATGTGAAATCGATTGAAGTCATTGCGGTTCCTCCGTTCCGTTCAGATCCATGAACGTGATTTGTTCGCGTTCCGTGATGCTCTTGCAGTTCGCGACAGCCTGACGATAATAGCTTTCCTTGAGTTCAACCCCGATGGCGCGTCTGCCCTTTTGCAATGCGACGTATGCTTCGCTTCCGATGCCCAGGAACGGCGTCAGAACGATGTCGTTCGGATTCGTCCATAGATCGATAGCGCGTTCGATCACTTCGAGCTGAAGCGGGCAGATATGCCGTTCGTCTTTGTCTTCCCGTGCGCTGTCGCGCTGAAGTGTTTTATTTGGATTGATGTCCATCCATACGGGGCTTGCGTATCGTTGCCAAAGGCTGACGGGAAAGCTTTCGTTCGTATGTGTGACGCGTTCGGGATTTTCGCCAGGCTTGCGGAACGTGACAAGATAATCCGCGATGCCCTGTCTGCTGATGCAGCTGTCTTTTTTGAGTTGCTTGTGCAGTAAACCGATGGCCTTTGTGCGTTGCATGGCCGTGACGGGATCTTTCCAAATGCAGACTTCGGAATGATAGATGAATCCGATATCCTGAAAGAATTTGATCAGTTCGCCGCGAAAGTCGCGGATGCCGATGTATCCGTCGCGCTCTTTGCTTGTGGGAAGATTCATGCAATGGACGGACATTAACCGCCCTGGCATGAGTGCGCGATAAAGCTCTTTCCCGATGAATTCGAATTGCTCATAGAATTCGGCTGGCGTCCGGCAGTTGCCGAGATCCCTGTCGCTGTTGCTGTAAACGTAGAGCGATTGAAACGGCGGGGAAAAGATGATGAAATGAACGCTGTCGTTCGGCAGGATCTGAAGCACTTCCGCGCTGTCACCGTTGTAAAGCGCGTATTTGTCACCGATTGCCGAGTCCTTGACGTTCAGGCAAGCTTCAGCCATGTGGGTATTACCGCCTCCTTTGTCGCGTGATATTCGTCGATGTCGCGCTTTGTTTTGCGAAGATCGTTTCGCAGATAGTCTTTTGTGAACGCGACTAATTCGTCTGTGAGTCTGTTCGCTTCGGCCTGTTTGCGCTCGATGTTCGCTTTTACCGCGCCTTCCGCGTCGCTTGTGATAATGTACGCATCGACGTCTTTCGTTTGGCCGAATCGCCAGCACCGACGAACGGCCTGATAGTAAGCTTCGAAGCTGTCTGAAAGACCTACGAAGATTTCGATATGGGCATTCTGCGCGTTGATTCCGAATCCGGCGATGGATGGCTTCGTGACAAGGCAGCGTTTTTCACCGCTGAGAAATCCCATGACGCCGTTTTCCTTTTCTTCTAATGACATACTGCCTTCGACTTCCACGGCGTCATTGATCGCGGCTGTGAGTGCTTTGCTTTCGCTGTTCAGATCGCACCATATCAGCACTTGCTCGTCTGTGCCGTTCGCAATCTCAGCCGCCTTTTCGACGCGTTGGCCTAAACTGTTACGCCGTGCAGATCTGCGTTCGAGTAGCGTTTCGCCAGTCGGCGCGAACATCATCATTTGGCCGTTCGCCAGTTCCGTTTCGGAAGATTGCACGACGATATCGTGAATCCTGAGTTTCGGAAGCCAGTATCCTTCGCCGCTGTAGCCGATATCGCGCGGATTTCGGAAGCATGCCGCCCATCCTGCCACCCATTCGAAGAAACGCTGTTCAGCGTGGCCTTTCAGACGCCATTTCTGCGTTTCGCCGCCATCATGGACGAAGAACATGGAAAGCATTTCGGTCTGTTTCATGACGCCGAGGAATTCCGCATGCGTTCCGAGTTCCATGTAATCGTTCGGGCTTGGCGTCGCTGTGCAGCATAGCTTGTATGGCGTCGCTTCGAATTGCGTTTGGATTAAGTTTCGCGTCTTGCTGTCTTTGTGCTTGAGTATCGAGCTTTCGTCCAATACGATGCCGCCCCAGGCCGCGCCGTGATCGAAATGTTCGAGCATTTCATAGTTCGTCACGTTGATTCCGTCGCGGACGTCTTTTTGCGTCCGGCAGACCGTGACGTCGATTCCGAATTTCTCACCTTCGCGCCGCGTCTGTTGCGCGACGGCCAACGGACAAAGGATCAGAACGGGCTTTTCTGTGTGCTTGCATACTTCGTCAGCCCATTCGAGTAGCATCGGCGTTTTGCCCGTTCCGCAATCGCTGAAGATGCATGCGCGGCCTTTCCGCAAAGCCCATCGGACAACGTCCGTTTGCCAGTCGAACAGCTTCGGATTCACGGTTTGGCTTTCGAATCCTACGGAATCGACTTTCGCGCCCTTTGTCTTTAGGAATTCTTCATAAGTCTTTGCCATCGTTCTGCTCCAATATTTCAATGATGCATTCTGTCTTATCGCCGTAGATGAATGAGTCCTGAAAGCCCGTGACGAATCTTCGGCTATCGTCTTTGAGCTTGCCCAGCTTCACCATCGCGTCCAGGATGAATTTCTTGGCGAACGCGACGTTATCGATGTCGCGCTTTTTGTTTCCCTCAAGCCAATAGAAATGGATTCGGATGGGCTTCGTGAATTCGGGCAGATCCTTGAGATATACGGCGATCTCACTTTCGATGCCGGATTTGAAGTTCGCGGCTGCGTATCGGTTCCTCCGGCAAACGTCGATGTATTCGTTCAATGACGGAAGCTTCAGCGGGATCTCACAAATACGATTTCCCGAAAGTTCTGATAAAGTCTTTGCGATTTCCGTATACTTCCTCCCATCTTTCTTGAGCGATTTGCTTGATTCTCAGATCCAGTCCGGCGTTATAGTGAACGCCCTCTTTGCTCATGTTATGATGGCGCGGACATAACCAAACCCAGCACCCGTATTCTTCAGACAGCTTTCGGTTCGCCGTTCCGTGGAACACATGATGCCGATGCAAGCCCGATTCGCTGTCGCAGATGAAACAGATTTTTTCATTCTCGATGATGGATTCAGTCATTCTGCGGCGTCCCCCATTCGCGGCTGATTTGGCTTTCGATCAGGCGCATCTGTAATTTGATGGAATTGATCGCTTCCTGATTCGCCCGATAGACTGCTTCGGCAACGTCGCGCCGGAACCGCGCTTCGGCCACCGATGGGATGCCGTAGCAAGTCTTATCGATCATGCCGATGGCCATCCCTTCGTCCCGAAGCCGTAAGCATTCGGATCTGAGTAAGACTTTGTAGTCCTTTTCGGCCTGGGCATAAGCTGTGCCGTTTGCTCTAAGGCTCTTGATGCTTGCGTCAAGCTGCCTTGTTTTGGTTTGGAGTTCTTCGTGCAGTTCCATCAGAACGGCAGATCGTCGAAGGCCGAAGAAACGGCTTTCGCGACGGTTTCAGGCTCTGCCGCGTCAGACGGTTCGCCGTGTCTGCGCGGTTCGATGTAATAGAATCGGTCAATCGGGCATTCGTTCGTGTAGATCTTGACGCCGTTTTTGTCATAGCTGCCGGAACGCCATGACCCGCGCACTAACAGTCTGTCCCCCTTGCGGACGTTCCCGCCCAGCCATTCGGCGTTTCGGTCATAGGCGATGCAGCTCACAAAGTCCGTCGCGTTCTGCCGGTTCACCGCGATGGTGAAGCGGACGAACGGCTTTTTGTCTTTGGAATACTGCAGCTCGACGTCAGCCGTTACCCGTCCCATCAGGATCACAAGATTCATAGGCATCCTCACTTTCTTTGATGTTTTCCCATGCGATTACGCGCCATTCGGCCACAGCCAGGATCGGCTGAAGGCTTGCCGGATTCGCAACGCCGGACGCGATTAGCATGCCGTGATATTCTTCTGAGCCTTCCTGAACGTCATCGCTCCAAATGACGGTTCCGATGGATTCGCCGCGATGCGTCAGCACCCGCGCCAGCATTCCGGCTCTGACAGTCATGAACGCGGGATACTGGAACAGATACGGCTTTTCGCACCCGTCGTGCTTGATCAGCGCGATTCCGATGTAATTCACCCTTTCGCCCCCTTATGAATTCATAGCGTCAATGACGGCCTTTTTGACTGACGCGTAAATGACCAATGCCATCCTGTCAAAATATCTCTGCTCATCGTCATCGGTCTGCGGTTCTTCCTGCGCTTCTTCCTGCGGTTCTTCCGGCGCGTAATCTTCGGGCTTGATGCCGAAAAAGTGTTCCAGCGCGATAGACGCGGATTTTGAGATTTTTTTATCGCCCGTGATCGCGTTGCTAAGATAATTCTGCGAGTATCCGATCTGTTTGCTTGCCGCGATCATGCTGATGCCCTTTTCAGTAAGAATTTGGCTCAGTTTTTCGGTAACAGGCACGTTCTGATATTTCATTATGGTCATTCCCTTTCATTATGATTTTTTGATCTGCTTGGCGCGTTCGATGATCTTGTCGGCTTCCATCGGCGGCAGCTTGTCCAGCGTATCGACCTTGTAATAGGCTTTCGTGCTGGCGATCTGTTCCGGCGAAAGCACTTCGTTCAGGATGTCGGCTTTGGATTTCGGCTTGTTCATTTCGGTCTTTTCGTCCGGGCTTTCGCGTTCGGCATCGTCCCCCGTTGCTACTAAGAACGTATTGGCGAGATAGTATTTCATCGCGCCTGTGTGAGCCTTGTATCCGGCCTTATCGCCCTTGTCCAGTCCTTCGCCCGTGATCAGGCCGCTTTCGCTGAAGCCCGTGTCGATGTCCGTCAGGATGAATCGGTCTTTGACTGTGCGTCCGTTGTTCTGCTTGCCCGTTCCGTCAAACAGTTCATAGGATTCTTCCGTCACAGTCAGTTCAAGGCCGTAAACACTGAACAGTTCCGTGAACAATAGCTTGTACTGCGCTTCGCTGAAATACTTGTAATTGTCGTAAGCGTTATTGCCGCCGCGCTTCAGGATTCCGCGCCTGTTCAGTTCTTTACGAAGCGCGTTCTTTTTCTGTTGCAGCTGCGCGTTCAGCTTCAGCCATTCGGGATTGAATTCTTGCATTTTTCCTCCTTATCATTTCGTAGATTTCCGGCGCGTCATTCGCCTTGATGATGTGGCCTGTCAGATCGCTGACGATGCGTCCGTCCGCAAGAATGTTTTGTGTCACGGCATCCCCCTTCCTCCACGATTCGTGGAGTTACTGGTCAAAAAAAAGTTCCCCGACAGTCAGCCCGTAATACTGCGCAAGGCTGCGCTTGTTTTCGTCCCTGGGGATTCGATGCCCGTTTTCGTACATCAGCATTGCGCTTGTGCTGATTCCACAGGCTTCGGCAACATCTGCCGCCGTCTTTCCGCGTTTCTCACGCAACCGCTTCAGCGTTTCCCCGATCTTTTCCGCGCTCACTTATTCACCCCCTTTCATGCTTCGGGATTTATCATTTGACCGCCCTTGCGATCTTGGCTTGATTATATGTCTCGATTCGTGACGCGTCAATACCTTTGTGTCCCATTTTTATTGATAACTTTGTCACAAGTCGAGATAGATATCTTGCCCCGTGTCTCGTTATGTGCTACGATATGAGCAGGAGGCGATTTAAATGAGTATCGCAAAGGATTTCGGCGAACGTATCAAGACCATGCGTCTTTCACGCGGCATGACGCAACAGCAGCTTGCGGATGCGATTGAACAGTCCCGTACAAGTGTCGGTATGTATGAGATCGGCGAACGTGAGCCGGATTTCGAAACATTGGAAGCCCTTGCGGATGTGTTTAACGTGCCGATGGTAGCTTTTTTCGGTAATGACAGAATCACGCCTGAAGATTTCGATATCCTTGAAACCTTGCATCAGAATCCAAAGCTGAATATGCTCTTTGACCATTCGCGCAAATTGAAGGATTCTGACATTGAATTCATGCTTCAGTATGCAACGAACATCTTAAAGGAAAGGGAAAAGCATTGATTATTACGCGACTTGGCGATTTTCCCCCGTGCATCAAATCGTTTATCTTCCATGACGATGACGGGAACATCCTGCTTTATGTGAATTCCCGTCTGTCGGCTGACCAACAGAAAGAAGCATACGAACACGAAATGCGGCATATCAAACGCGGCGAAATGTACAACCTTGACTTTCATGAATACGAAAGGACGGAAAGATTGTGAAATGGATCATTCTGACTTTGCTTTTCGGATGGACAGGATGCTATCAGTTTCATAAAGGCCGCAAGGGAAAAGGATTTCTTCGGCTGTTCACGATTGGCATTTTCGGTATCGGCTGGATAATCGATTTCTTTGCATCGATCAAAGACGCGTTTCAGAACAGGAAAAAGAAGAATTCAGCGCCGCCAAAGGCCGATACTGTTTCTTCCGTTTTGAAAGATGATGCCCGTATACAAAGAGTCGCGGACGGCGTGACGAAAATCAGAAAGGAAAACTATTATGCCGCCCCGCGTCCGCAAGGCGAAACGATCAATCGGTATAATATGTGCCTTGTCCGCGATGGCATAGATTTTTATCATACGGAAGAAGATTGCCGATTCGTGCAGATGGCTTCAGGATGGAAACAAATACCCGTCACAGAAGCAAAAAAGCTGAAAATGACCTGGTGCGATGAATGCAGATTTGTAGATTACAAGCGCCGCCATCCTGAAAAGTATAACCAGCAGAATGAATACGTGGACGAATACATCTTTGCACATGATATTGAAAAAGATGATTCGGAAGAAGATGACGATGCATGATCGCGTTATATACGCGTGTTTCAACGCAGGAACAGGCACAGGACGGATATTCCATCGGCGAACAGGCCGAACGGCTGAAATCGTATTGTGAAGCCTTGAAATGGAATGTATATAAATTGTATTCTGACCCTGGCTTTTCCGGCGCGTCTATGGATCGCCCCGGCCTAACGCAAATGTTAAGGGACGCGGCATCAAAACGCTTCGATAAAGTCTTGGTTTATAAATTGGATCGGCTGTCGCGCAGTCAGAAAGATACGCTTCATATCATCGAAGATATTTTAACGCCGAACGGCGTTGGTTTTGCGTCCATGACAGAAAACTTCGATACGGAAACGCCGCTTGGCAAAGCCATGCTTGGCATCTTAGCCGTGTTCGCGCAGCTGGAACGTGAACAGATAAAAGAACGCATGAACATGGGAAAAGATGCCCGTGCGAAAAAAGGATTGCACATCTGCACATCCATCGTCCCGGCAGGATATAAAGCCGTTGACGGAAGGTTAGAGATAGATCCGTATGAATCCGCGATCATAAAAAGAGTATTCAGCGAATACGCTTCCGGGAAATCCATGCGCGATATCTGCAAGACCATCAATTCGGAAGGCTTGTATATCAAAAACCGACCGTTGGAACGGCACGGACTGCGATATTTACTAAAGAACGCGACATACACGGGAAAGATTCGATACCAGGGAAAATACATGGACGGTCAGCATGAGCCGATCATAGATTCTGATACGTTCGAAAAAGTGCAAAGCATACTCAGCCGCCGTTCGGATGTCCACGCGCAGAACCGCCGCGAAGGGAAAGCGCAGTCTTATTTAGGCGGTATGTTATATTGCGGCTGTTGCGGCAAAAAACTCATCAAGACAACGCAAGGAAAGTACGTTTATTACGTTTGCGATTCGAAGCTGTCGGGGAAGCCGTGTTCGATGCATTATATTCGGATGGATGACCTTGACGCGATGGTTTTCGATGAGATCCGCAAACTTGCCCTTGATCCAGAAGCCGTATCAAAGGCCGCGCCGCCCGATTCCGTCCCCGTGACCGATGAGATCGCCGCGATAGACCATAAATTAGAACGGCTGATAGATCTGTACGCATCCGAATCCATCCCGAAAGACGCGCTGCAGTCCCGGATCGCCGCCCTTCAGGAACAGAAAAAAGCCCTTTTAGATCGAATGGACGATGCCGAAACCTTTGACGCGCTGCCCGTCATCCAGTCCTTTTCCGATATCCTTTCGTCCGGAGATTTCGCCATGATCCGCACCACTTTGACCGCCCTGATCAATAAAATCATCGTCCGTGCTCCCGATGATATCTCCATCTATTGGCGTTTTTCATGATAAAGGAATAATGGTTTCAACGAATCTTCCATAACCAATAAAAAAGAAGGGACAGCGTTATGCCGTCCCTTTCTTTATATTTTCCCGCTTTCTTGCAGTTTTTTGACCTTGCCCCGGATATATCCGTTCCCGCCGTGTTCGATGTAATAATCGTAGCATTCGCTGAACCGCTGCATTTGCATTTCCGTCAGCGTTGCACCGCGTTCTACATCCGCAACGCATGATATAATGAAATTCTTGCATTGATCCATCCGCATCCCGTCAACGCGTTCAGATAAGCCGCCGATCTGTTTGGATATATCCGTTGTCTGTTCCTTCAGCATCCCCGTCAGCAGTTTTTTCACCGCGCCGTATAGGATGCCGATGCTCCCGATGATACCAGCCGCAACGCTTAAGTAAGTTGCGGCCTGACTGATTGTCATTTTGCTCCCCCCCTAAGCTGTGCGCTTCCAAACATACACCGCCAAATAAGGCGGCATATTGTTATGCGCCGTGCCGCTTCCGGCTTCAGCCGTGATAAGCTTGTGGTTCGTGTTCGGGCCGCGATTGCCTGTCCATGTCAGTTGGTATCCTGTGCTGTTGTCGTTGTTCAGGCCGATTTGGTTCGCCGCCGCAATGCTTTGCCAGTACAAGCCTTCGTGCTTGTGCTTCGGCATTTCGGATGCCGTCAGCGTGTGCGTAGCTTCGCCGCCCGTAGACCCAGCCGTATACGTTGAACCAGCTGCCAGCAGGAACGTATCTTGCAGTCTTTCCCATGTGCCGCCGATGAACGATGCCGGATCTGTTGAATTCACGGACATATAGATAGATCCAATCGGGAACATTTCAAGCTTTGCAGCTGCGATTTGCCCCGCGACGTCCGTGGATACTTGTGCGACTGCGCTGTTCGATGCGCTTGTCACGATGCTCGAAGCGAAGCCCGACAAGGTTTTTCGGAAATTGCCGAATTCGATCTCCGTGTATCTGCCGAGTATTGCGTCATAATTATAGGAAATAACTGTCGTAAAGAGATTGAGTCCGAGCCTGGTATCAACCACTTGGATCGTATCCCCGATGTCCGTCATGGTTTCGATGTTGGCGTGTAGCGTGTAGTTTACGCTCGGATAACAGGCGTTGTCAACGTATGTTTGCGCCTGCGTCTGCAGATCGGCTCTCAGCGCAGCCTCATAGTCTGCCTGTGACGGATAATCGTCTCTCTCGATCTCCTGTTCAAATTCGATGGTGCGTGTGTATGGGATGTCATACTGCGTTGCGCTCTCAACGTATCCAGGAGACGCAAGAGTGATCCCATCCTTGCCGATTGGATAGCACCGAGTGCATACGGCAGACCAGTCCTCCTCGACCGTGATGTCTTTCATATTGCTGCCGTATCGGATCGTTACGCCCCTGTCCTGCCCGATGCTTGAATTGATGGCAAAAGAGAAATCGTTACGAACGAGATGCCCTCCGAATGCCGCAATCAGTTGGTTGACAGCTTCAAGATAGCTGCCTCGCTTGATGAACGGATATCTTACTGTCGTGATATCGCTCGTTGCCGTGAACGGATTAGACGGTTGAACATAGTTGCCGATTGCAGTCAGATAGCCGGAGCACGTTGGTACGATTGCCGGAGTAGGGATCGCCGCCGCAAGGTTCCGTGTGAGGGATATCGTCTCGGTGTCGTAATAAACGTGCCATGCCTGGAATGAGATTCTCTTGCGTGTTCGTGTCACATCCCCGATTCGGAAACTCTGATCGCCCTGCGGAGTAGGGATACGGATGATCCGGTTCGCCGTGATCTCGTTCACATACTCCAGTCCGCACTCGCAATCGGCGTAAAAATCGCCGTTGTCGGCGTTGTGGACAACGCATCTGAGCATTTGTAGCGTGATATCGCCGTTGTTTGTAAACGTTGTGTCTGTCGTGCCGTATAGTCTGATCATTACAGCCACCTCGATATGTTCGATATCGAGAAATGCGTCACATCGCTGCCGGAGCCGAGAGTCCATCCGAACGTATTGTCTCCGGCTTTGAAACGGATGTTTGAATAATCGCCTGTGACGATTCGGTTCGCATACGTTCCGTCAGCGTAATACGCATTCATATCCTGTGCGTTGATGATGACTTCACGGCTGCTCGACCCAAACGCAACAGTAAACACGGTATTGCCGTTGATCTTGAACGGCACAGTACCTACGCCTATCAGACTGATAACAGGGATGCCGTCCGTGTTGCCATCGTTGGTAACTTCATACCCATGTTCGCTTGTGTACTGGTATCCGCTAAACGAGATTGTGAAATCATGTACGATGGGATCGGACGGATCGGCTGCGTCTCCTGTCTCAAACGCTATGCTCTGCAGGCTTTCGCCGTCAACGATGCTTGTGCCGTTTATGATCTGCGTTGTGGACGGAGTGACATAGATGCCGCCGAGAGGCGAGCTGCTGCTGCTCGTTGTGACAGCGACAGCCACGTTGCCCAGATCAACGCCGGATGCGTCTATCACGACATCGTATTCCGGCTGAAAGATTTGCTGCCCAGACGCAACGTTCACGGAGAACGATTCGCCGTGCGCTTGTGACCCTTGCACATGGATCGTCATGCCGTTGCTTGTGACCGTCAGCCCTCCAGGAGTTGTGAATGTCGTTTCTGCGAGCCGGATTTGGTTCTGCGTGTTGTGCGGATCGTAATCATGCGATTCCCCGACCTTGTACTTGTACGGCTGAACGTGCATCGTGATCGTTGCCGTCCGAAATTTTCGCAGTTTCTCAAAATCGATCTGGTTGTTGATCCGATAGTAATAGTATTTGTCCGGCTCGTTCGAGAATATCACGGTTCCCTTGCTTGCGAAATACTTGATCACTGTATCGATGTCGAACGTGCCGTGCAGACCGACAGTAAACTGCTTGTCGTAGGCCGCGTAGCCCAAAGCCGTTACGATGTCCCCGTCGCGTCCGTCGATTTCTTCGATTTCGGTTCGCATCATGGGCTTCGTGATCGGGGGAAGGGATGATATTAAAAGCCCTGGAATGGTATCGCTCGATACGCCGTTCAGGATGATATATGTCATTCTTCTTCCCCCTTTACGCGTAGATCAGCCGTGATACGGTTCTGTCTACGAATTTGCCCATTTCGGTATCGTCCATTTCGATTTTTACCTGATAAAGCGCGTCTTTGAACGCCTTGACCATATCGTCATATTGCGTTTGCTGGTTTTGATTGATGTTCATAGGAATACTGCGTTCGCGATTGATCATGTCAGAGATTGAACGCGTATTCTTAGAATCGGGAATGTCGAAATGGTGTCCTGGGCTGCCGCCGTGACTACCGCCATCATCCAGACCCTTGCTGCCGCCGTTGCCGCCGATTCCGAGCATATTTTTCAACCAGTCCGGCAGCACTTGGTCTGCAATCGATGAGACTTGTTTTTTGAGCCATTCGATTTTTTCTGAGATTCCGTTTTTGATACTGGTGATAAAGTTCGACCCCATCGTTTTTAGCTTATCACCGATATCAAAAAATTTAGCGATAGCTTCCGCTTTTTCCGTCAGCCATTTCTTAATGGATGACCACTTGGCGATAACGCCGAGACGAATATTTGTAATGATCGCTTCGCCTTTTTTCTTGATCTCACCGATTTTCTCCCCGATATACGATGCGAACAAAGGCATGACAGCCTCAAAGAATTTTTTGATGTTTTCCCATGTCTCCGTAACGCCGTTCTGGATTTTTGTCAGAATATCGCCGCCGATTGCTTTGATATCCTCCCAATTCAGGCCAAGCCATCCGCAAACAGCTGTCATGATGCCTTCAACGCCTGTTTGAAACGTTTGCCATCCTTCGCCTACGCCAGTTCCGATATTTTCAAGAATTTCTTTTCCACGCGTCTTGATATCGTCCCATTTAAGGCCAAGCCAGCTTGCAACACGGGGAATGATGCCTGTGCAGAGAGTTTCAAAACTTGTCCACTCTCCCGAAATACCTTTCTTGATATTGTCAATGATATCAGCTCCGGCATCCTTGACGGATTGCCATGATTCGCTAAACCATGTGACGATTTTAGTGCCAAGGCCGCTAAAGTATTCCGTCACGGTATTCCATTTGTCAGAAATTCCGCTTGAGATTTTTTCAGCCAAATCGGACGCGGCCTTCTTGACCGTTGCCCATGCACCGATGAACCATAGCGCGATATTGGTTCCCAAATTGCTGAACCATGTCGTGACCGTTGTCCATTTTTCGCTGATTCCCTCGCTGATCTGCGTGATAAGATCGCTTCCGGCCTGTTTGATATCAGCCCATTTTTCTGATAGCCATGTGACGATCTTTTCACCGATACCGCTGAACCATTCCGCAATAGTCGGCCATGCGGCTACAAGGCCGTTCCAAAGCCCCTTGATGATTTCCGCGCCAGCTTGCAGTACGACGGGAATAAGTTCGCCAAGTAAAGGAGCAATGCTTTCCATCATCGCCGGAAGTGCCTGTGCAAGCGATTTGCCGATTTGGATGATGGCCGGAAGGATGTTCTGCGCCGCTGTGCTGAACGACGTCACCAAATTGCTGACAAGCTCACCGATATCCGCGTCCCCGTTCGCAAGTCCGGCGATAAGGTTCGTCCACGCGCCCTTGAGCGAATTCAGAGATCCCTCTATCGTCGTATCGGCTTCGAGTGCTGTCGCGCCCGTGATGCCCATTTCTTCTTGCACCGTATGGATGGCTTCAACGATATCGGCGTAATTCTTGATAGACAGATTCGCGTTCTTGCCTTGTGCTTTGCGGAGCTTGTTCGCGTCTTTTATCAGCTGTTGCATGCCCTGTTTCGTTCCTGCGTAGCCAAGCTTTAAATTATCTAACCATTCTTCGCACCCATTGTTTCCAATGGGATTAGACTATATCTTCAACTCAATGAGTTGGCGCGCACTTCCAACGCCGTGCCGATAGACGTTGTACTCAGTTACAAGCTGATAGTCGTTTGACCTTCCCGAAGGAATCGGGCTTGGCACAGGATTGCCATGCGCTTTTAGCGTTTAGGTTTCCCCTGTTAGCAGAACCATCTCACACAGCCATTTCCTGCTGTTTTTTTGGTTCCACACCTCCGGCAGAGTTCACGCGCATTCATTGCATAATCGCTTATGCAACGGACATTAGATCTATCGTGAAATTTCCCTTCGCAAAGCCAGCGTACGCATTTTGGATGCTGTCGATGGATGTTCCCATCTTATTTGCGTTGTCAGCCATGTCCGTAATGGCCTTGTCCGCGACCTGCGCGGCCTTTTCCGTATCGCCGCCCAAAGACTTCAGCAAAGCCGCGCTGAAGCTGGTCACGGTATCGAGATAATCATTCGCGGATAGTCCCGCCGTTTTAAAGGCTTTGTTCGCGTTATCGATGACGGTCTGAGCCGCGTCTTCACCGAACAGCGTTTCGACGCCACCCTTCAGCTGTTCATAGTTCGCGTAGCTTTCGAGTGCCTGTTTGCCGATGTTCAGCGCGGTCTGTCCCAAACGTTTTAAACCATTGATTCCGGCTTCGATGGCGTCCGTGGCAAGGTTCGCCAGTACGCCCTTGAACACCGTGAAGCCTTGAGAACCTTTATCGGCCTTCTTGCCTGAGTCTTCAGCCGCCTTGCCGACGTCCTTGATGGCCTTTTCGGTATTGCTGCATGCCTGTTCGGTCTGTAGCACCGTGACGCGGCTTTTGCTGACGGATTTGTCCAATCGGTCGACGTCTTTGGCAGCTGCCGCTTCTTCTTTGGCCAGCGCGGATACGACCTTTTCCTGGGCTTTGTATTCGTTTGAAGTTGTTCCCAGCGTTTTGCCGATGTCTTCTAATTTATCGGTTTCGCTCTTGAGCTGCTTTTCTAAGTCTTTATGCTTATTGTTTGCGTCTTCGAGTGCTTTTTCGTCGTTTTTGAGTGCAGCTGTCTGAGCCGCCAAAGCTTTTTTCTGTTCTTCTAAAGTTTCTGAAAGTTCAGCCGTGGATTCCTCCGCGTCCTTTTCGGATTGGCCGGATGCGTTGAAAGCCGCGACTTGTGCGGCCATCTGTGCAGACAGCTCTTTAACGCTTCGTGTGATTTCGGATACTGCTGTTCTGTATTCCCGTTCGCCTGTTAGTTTGATCGCGCCGCCGAATCCCGCCAATACCTCACCCCCTTAGAACCATTCTTCGGCTTCCTGTGATTTTTTGAATGCGTCGGCATATGTCATGTGCGCTGCTGTCAGCCGCATTTCCATATCCCAATCGTCTTTATAGTGCTGATAAAGTTTGTTGAACGTGGTCAGCGTAAGCCGACCGATCTGCTTGATGGTCAAGCGCAGCTTCACCCGCCCGATGAAATAGAACCATGTGAAATCGATATACGGATCGTGTTCTTCTTCATCGGGGATTACGCGTTTTTTTGTTCGCTCTCCGTGGAATCGATCACGGTTTGATTGAGTGCGCTTGTGGCGTCACCAAGCCCGATTTCGCTGATCATGCGGCCGACTTGCTTCAATGTCAGCGGCTTGTCTTCCGTGCCGTTTTCTTCGTTCGCGATGTCGATGCCTTCGTTCAGCATTTCCCTGAAGCCGAAGATCACGGCTTTCGCGTTTGGTTCGCCAGCAGATCCGTCCGTCAGACTGCCCCATTTCTCTAACGTGCCGTATTCGGCCTGGATCTGTTCCATGACGTTGAGATTAAATACTAATCTGTAGTCTTTGTTTTTGTATGTGATCTTGCCGCTGATTTCTTTCATTGTTCATGCCCCTTTATTTAAGATAGAATGAAAGCGCGGACGCCGTTACAGACGCCCGCGCCGTGTTTCCCCGTCAGCCGTTCGCGACCCAAATGGCATACAGAGTCACGCTTGCCGTGACGGTATACGTGCCTGTCAGATCGCCGTGCGTCGAAGTGGAAGTCGTATCCCATCCGTCGAAGACCTTGTTAGTCGGAGGAGTCAGGCCGGAACCATCGTCCAGCGTGATCATCGTTCCTTCGGTTACGGTCACAGCCGCGACGGAACCAGTACCGCCGTTCACGTTGTAAGTGACCGTGGCCGTAGTGCCAGGCGTAGCACCGCCAAGCAGACCTTCGAGATAAGAAACAGCTTCGGCTTTCGTCAGGAAAGTCTTTGTAATAGACCATTTGCCGTTCGCAAGAGCCGCGACGGTTCCTTCGAGTTCCGTCGTGCCGAATTCCATCGATTCGCCTTTTGTATTGTCCTCCTGGTTAGGCTCACCGAATTTGACTTTGTAAAGGAATTCGACCTTGTAGCGATACTGCCCGCCGACCATCTTCGTGACGATGCGTCCGAAGCCCACATAAGGCGCGGTATCTTCGGCATTGCGGATCATCGCTTCGCTTGATACGGAATGTCCCAGCAGAGCCGCCATCGTGGTTTGATCGTCATCGTCGATGCCGATGGTCACCGTGCCGCCAGCGAAGCCGCTGTCGCTCTCTCTCAGAACGTCATCGGCGTAAAGCGTAGCTTCGTTGCGCGTGATTTCCACGTTGCAGCTGATGGCCTTCGCCGGAGTCAGCGCACCCGCGTAAGACGGAGTCCCGTCGTTGGCTTCGGTCAGGATTCCGTATCTGAAATTGTTCAGACCGATTTTTGCCATTTTAATCCCCCTCTATAGTATTTGTCGCTTCGTTTCTGTGTATCGCAAAACATAGCGTTTTGTGATGATAGCCCGTGTCGTTTTCATAGAGATCCCCCGAAGAATCTTCGGGAAGCCATAAAAAGCCAAGACCTTCCATGATTTCTTTCACGGCTGCGATGATCGGGAAGTAATTGCCTTTGGAATAGATATCGAAGTCGTAATAGTCCACATAGCCCGTCAGCGCGTCATCGCCGTGGATGGCATACTGCGCGTCCGTTTGGGCGTATGTGATATAAGGTTCGCCGTGGCCTTCGTAATAGACGAATGTGACGGGGATCGATACCCCGTTCACGGAAAAGTTGCTGAATGCCGTTTCGATGATCGCGTTCATTTCAGAATCCCCTTGCTTGCTTCGGTCTGAGCCGTGAGCATGGCTTTTTTGATATCGCCGCCGCGAAACGCAGCCCGCATGAACGGATGCTTCGGGAACGGCTTCGGCGTACCCGTATAGTGTTCGCGCTGATATTTGGTTCGCTTGTGCCTTGCGTCAGAACGACCGTATTCAAAGCAGTTGCACACTAACGGAGCTGGTTCGCTTTGGCCGTGTTCGTTCGTGAAATAGCCATAAAATGCCACTTTGGTATTGAATCCGTCATCCGATGGCGTGTAATAATCCCGTGTCATCTTCAGGCAATGCATGATGTTCGAATGTGCGAACGACGGAGGAACGGACGCCTGTATCTTCGCCATGACCACCGTTGCCCCAGCGCGTGTCATGGATTTCCAAATATCGTCGCAGTTCCGTCCGATGAAATTCAGATCATCAAGCACTTCTTTCGGATATTTGACCTTGAATTCGGCCATTAGTGCGTCACTTCTTTCGCCTGGATCTCTAATTCGACGTTCGCTTCGTCCACGTTGTTTAAGTATTGGATCTCATACGTTTTGCCGCCGAAGTCGATCTCCATGTCGCGATTGATCTCTGTCACGGGATATCGGATCGTGAAATTGGTCAGCGCTTTTTCAAAGTCGCTGCCGTTGCGGATGATGGTATAGCCCTTTGTGGTCTTGATGTTTGCGTAAGGCGATAGCACCAAAGTGCGCGTCTTCGTCGCGAAGCCCTGTGCGTCCCTTGTGATCGTGACGGAATAGATTTGGATCTGATGGTTATACTTGCCCGCGTTGATCATAGCAGATTCACCGAATGCATATCCAGGATGCTGGATACGACATGGTTCAGATTTGCTTTTTCAACGTACAGGACGCGGTTATCCCACATGTCCTGCACTAAGACAAGCAGACAGATCACAAAGTCGCGGTAATTGTCCAGTTCAGCTTCCGTCCGTCCCGTCCACGACGTCATATATCCTTTGGCAATTCGAATGAGTTCCGTCAGCGTCCCGATATCGCTTTGCGAAACTTCCGTCAAACGCAGATATTCCGCGCAGTCCATGTATGTGATATCGCTTACTTTCGCGTTATCCTGCATTTGGCTTTCACCCCTTTTTAGGTTACGGCACGGCAACGCTCACCGTGGCATACGCGGCCACATCGATATCCGTGCCGTTCGCAGTAATGGCTTTATTGCCCGTGGGAGTCAGTAAGGTATAGTCCTGCACAAGACCAGCGGTCTTGTAGGCAGTCGCGTCATCATCGCTGACCGTGGCGATTTCACCCATAGCGTAGCTGGTCAGCGCACCCGTGGATGTGTTGCGGACGGTAAAAGGCTTGATCGCTTGCACTTTTTTGCTCACTTGCCCTTGCCCCCTTTCTTCGCGGTCTTCTTGGCCGGAGCTTTTTCGATTGGTTCTTCGATGTTCGGTTCTTCGATCATCGGTTCGGCTGGCTCGATGTATCCGGCATTGATCAGATCGTCGGCCAAAGCGCGGTCAGGGATCTCCCCGACCGCGCCCGCCGCCATGCTGATAGCAATGCCCGCGAAGCTCTTTAAAGCTCTGTAAAGCATTGCTTAACCCCCTTACGCCTGAACGAGAACGGCCAGTTTCTGCTGATCCACGACGTTCGCGTCGAATTCCATCCATCCGACAACGCCAGTCGCGTGTTCGTCGGCATAGCGTTCGCGCAGGATCTGAACGTTGATATCTTCGACGAAGTTCGTGGCCAAGCCCGTGAAATCGCCGTAGAAGATCGTGCGGGCAGAATGAGCCAGCGCGGGCATATTGTCGCTCACATAGACGGGCTTGCCCAGCAGCGTCGCGCCGAACGGGGAACCCATATCGTCATTGAGCAGATAGCGGCCATCGTTGCCCTTGAGCAGACGCAGAGCCGTGCGGGTAGACGGAGCCATGATCCAAATGGCGTTCTGCTGATAGATATCGGGGATCTTGTCGTGCAGCTTGACGATTTCGTCAGCGGTCACAGCGGCCTGGGCAGCAGCGGTCAGCGTGTTCGTGGCCGCGCTCATGCCGTAGATCTTCTGCGCGGGCGAAGACGTGCCGACCAGCATTTCATGCTCGATGAAACGAGCCATCGCCTTGGCCATTTCGTCAACGACGAAGCCAACGATGTCGAATTGGGTATTGTTGATCAGGCTGTTGCCGACCTTGACCAAAGCTCCCGCAAGGAAGCCCGTCAGAGTCACAGTCGAGAACGCGCCGCTGTGGGAAGAAGGCGCGGTAAAGTCAGCCGCATACGCGACGGTAATGTTATCGTGGCTGGAAGTTTCACCGTACACGGGCAGATCCAGCTTTCCGGCGATGTTGTAACGCTGCGAACGCGCCAGGATCGGGCAGACTTCGTAAACTTTCGCGACGATGCGCTTCGCGATGGTAGTCGGCACGACAGCCGCGCCGCTGCCGGAAGCGTTCGCCAGTTCGCCGGAGCGGATGAAACGCTCAAATTCCTGGGCTTCGCGGATTTCGATAGAACGGTTTTCCTGATCCATAGGTTTTTCCTCCTTCGGTTCTTCTTTTTCGATCAGTTCTTCGGTATCTTTTTCGAGCTGCGCGAGTTCGAGCAGCTTGCGGACGTTGTCACGGATTTCGGCCAGTTCAGCGGCTTCGGCTTCCGTGAGTTCGCGCTTTTCTTCTTTTGCCGCGTTCAGGATGTCTTCGGAACGCGTGATCATATCATTGCGTTTTTCCATAAGTTCTTTTCTCATGGGATCGCTTCTCCTTTCATAGCTTCGATCATCTGTTCGTAGGCAGAATAATCTATCTCTTTCGGAGCTGGGGCTTCCTCCGAAGGGATGTCTTTGTCTTCGCGGACGATGAATTCCGCGTCGATGTCTTCACCGATGTGCAGTTCGTTTTCATCGTCCCGCACTTCGACCAAAGTCCCGTCATAGGCCGGACGTTTGGTATCGTCTAACAGCGAAACTTCCTGAAGATCGAGATCCTTGACGTTTCGGACGGGCATGCCGTTTTCTTCGCCAGGCTCGACGCCATCGGGAAGATCGTAAAAGCCGAACGACCATCCCGTCAGGCGTCCCTGACGCGCTTTTTCGATCACTTCGCTGTCCGTGATCGTCGCATGCGCTCTGAGTCCGATGGAATCTTCGCGCAGCTCTAACGTGCCGTTCCGCATGCTGGCCAGTTCCCTTTCGGGATCGTGGTTCAAAAGCATTCTGATATCGGGATTTCGCTTGATCGCCCGACCGAACGCGCCAGCGCGGATTCGCTCAAGGAACCGACCGATACGGCTGGCCAAAGGCTTTGACAGCCGTTCGACCGCGTTGACGTATCCGTCGATCTCAAGCGTGTTGTTCATGATCCTGATGTTCATGCTAAGACATCATCCCCCTCATTCTGTTCAGCCGGAGGATTCAGATATCGCCGTATCAGCAGCGCATAGATGCCCGTGATGCGTTCGGGCATGATCAGATCTGCGATGCTCATGCGTCACCGCCTACCTTGCCCCAGGCTTCGCCGGAGTAATAGTAAACGTCCCCCGTGTCGAGTTCTAAGAACAGGGAATTGACGCCGATTCCCTCCGTTGGCTTGTTATCCGTTGACAGTCCCAGGAATTCGAATTGGTTCCCCTGTCTGCATCCGTTGTTCGTTACGGCCATTCTTACACCCCCTTCATCGTTGTGGCCTTGTCATCGATGAACAGATCCGCGTCCGGCTTGTTTTCGGCTATTTCGTCGAAGACAAGTCCGTGCGCTTCGCATGATTTGATTGCTTCGTCAAGCAGTTTGCCCCTTCGGGCAGTCCAAAGGATGATTTTGTTTTCTTTCTGAAGCTCTTTGATCTTTGCGATAGCTTCTTCGTCGATCTGTCCGTCTTTGGTCAGCGTATCGTCATAGTCAACAGCGATGACGCTGCGTTCTTCGGCTGGCTCTGTGTTGACTGGCGTCGGGGCTTGCCCAGGCTGTTGCGTTTCGATCATATTGTCCGCGTTGATGCTGGCCGTTGTTCCGCTATTCGGGCTGTAATACTGATGCGTGTTGATATCGTAAAGCACCGCGCCCAGGCCGACATTCACCACATCCATACCTTCGATGTATTCAAGGTTTTCTGCCTTGCGGATCTCATTCGTCGTGATAAAGCCCGTAGACTTCGCCATCTGATAAGCTTCGTAGCGTTCCTTGAGATTCGCCTTGACGATCTCTTTGACGTCGAATTCGAAGTAATAATTCTTTTTCTCTTTTTCGAGCAATAGATCGCGGTTCAGCGCGGTTTCGAAAGCCTTGACGATTGGATAGATCGCCAGCTTGAACGTCAAATCGAAGCTGTTTGATATATGGAATATTGAAGCGATTTCTTCGCCCAAAGTGCGCTTGCTTTCGTTCAGCTGCATTTCGACCGAAGTCTTTGAAGCTTCCTGAAATTCGATTCCGTTGTTCAATGTAACGACGTTGTCAGCCCCAGCCGTTGAATATAGGTTCCTCCACGCGGCTTTTAATGTATTGATTTCGTCCTGGCCAAGCTTGCGGTTTGCCTTGAGGAAGCCTTTCTTTGACCCGCCGCTTTTCACAAGATCTAATTGATAGACCAATGTCTGATACGCGGTTTCGAGTGCTTTGCTGACTTCGACGGTCAGCCCTACGCCGGAAGCACCGTCTTTTGTGTTTCTCAGCACTTTGATGAATTCATAAGGTTCGTACCGCTGGCCGTTGACCATGATCTGATAGACTTTGTGGATGGGATCGTTATTCGTCATGATCGTGATATTGTCATCGGCAACATAGAACAGCCCCGTTACGTCGTTTCGGTTCCGTTCGATATAGATATAGCCGCCCTTGCCCAGCAGATAGTCTTCGATCACGGCCTTTTTCATTTGCCATCCGTCAAGCGTATCGCCCGTGTCCCCGTTGAGTAATTTCACGCGGAAGTCTTTATCCTGTTCTTCGACCTTGCCGTTCTTTTGCTTGTAGAGCTTTACGGGCATGCATGCGATGGAATTCGTGATAAAGTCCACCGCTGACGATACTGCCGGAAGCATGAGTGCTTTCTGCCGTGTGATCGTTTCGGAATTAAAAATTGCCTGAAGCAGCGCGTCAGACATTTCCGGCTGAATGTTCTGTTGTTCGTCACGACGAATGAATCTGTTATACCATGCCATGCATTCACCCCCTTTCTGTTCAGCTTACACGGGGACAAGAGTACCGCCGTTTCGGATGTCCGCATAGCAATCGTCCGTCATGTTCTGCAGCATCCATCCGTCTGATGCCGTGTTTTTCGGAGCACGGTATACGTCGATCACCCATTGGAATCGGATGTCCGTCATGTGGCTCCAGTTTGCGCTTGTGCAATACGTTGTATGCGCTCTGCATCCGTAATTCGGAGCCTTGACGGTCAAAGTGCTTGATGAATATGTGGGAGCTTGTGCTGTGATATACCATCCGTATGTAATATTTGTCAGCACAGCCAATGC
Organism: uncultured Candidatus Saccharibacteria bacterium; assembly: GCA_964522475.1. GTDB lineage: Bacteria > Patescibacteriota > Saccharimonadia > Saccharimonadales > Saccharimonadaceae > Nanosyncoccus. Next base: position 28,349 of record CAZFVK010000003.1, read on the forward strand.
TGATGCGCTTGACCAATAGACCGTTCTGCCGACAGACCCCAGGCTCTGCACGACGGTATGCCGCGACGCGTAGGCCGTTCCGCTGATGGATTTGATCGTGTTCGCTGGCTGTGTGTTTAATTCGTAGTTGTAACACGATAGATCATAGTCTGTGCGTCCCTTGGCATGTGAATTATCATAGATCGGAATGGCAAGCCCGCGCATCAGAACATAATAATTGTATGTCGTGAAGTCCGTTGAGATCGTCGGGCTGAGATTCGCGCCCGTCAACAGCGTTTTTGCTGTCGTGCTGTATGTCGGTTTTGTGTTGCCGAGATCCTGCACCCATAGATCATCGGTTTGCCATCGTTGGATTCGTTCCGCGTCCCCGCGCTGTGTGTAATGCTTGATCGGATAGCCCGTGATGGTTTGCGGGATTCCGGCGATCAGCGTAGGAACGTTGCTTAAAGATATCGGATCGCTTGTGCCGCACTTGGCTCTTATTGCGTCCGCGATATCCGTGATCGTTCCGCGCTCAATGGCGTAATGTGGCACACTCAAAATAGCTCACTCTCCGCTGCGGGATAGGCCGCAAGAGTTGCCGCCACAGCCGCGTTAATGATTTCGCCCTTGTCAGCCGTTGTCCAATAGTCCGTTCCCTTGACTGGCGTCGTTCCGTTCTGCCCAGCTGCCCCTTGCGGGATGCCAAGATTTAATATCGGAGCTTCAGCCGTTCCCGTGATCGATGCTGTCGCGCTCCCTCCGGCTTCGACTGTTGTGACTTCACCGATAATCAGATTCGGCGTCGCACCCGTTTGGCCAGTTTGACCGTCATGGCCATCCTGCCCAGCTGCCCCCGTCGCGCCGACTGGAATGCCAAGATTGAGGATCGGATTTTCGGCTGTGCCTGTGATTGTGGCCGTTGCGGACGCGCCTTCGCTCAGAGTGCTGACTGTGCCGATAGTTAAATTTGGCGTTGCCCCCGTCGCGCCCGTCTGACCGTCGTTTCCGTCGCGTCCATCCTGCCCGTCGCGTCCGCTTTCGCCTTGCATGCCTTGCGGGATGCCAAGATTTAATATCGGATCTTCGTCCGTTCCCGTGATCGTGGCCGTTGCGGATTCGCCTGGGCTTAACGTGGATACTGTCCCGATGGTGAAGCTTGGCGTCTTTCCCCTGATGCCGTAGGCCGGATCTAACGGCGATTCTGTCTGCGTGTTGACGTCAAGCGCGATTTCCGGCATATCGTCAACGTGCAGCCCCGCGACGATTCTACTCATAGGCGATGACCCCTTGGAGAAGGATTTCGTCGATTTGGATTTCGGCTATGTTCGTGGCCAGCGCGACGCCTTCGGAATTGATCCATCGGATTTGAACGTCTGCCCGTCCCCGTGTAAGGCGAAGCGTTTCCTGCTGCGTCATGCCGAAAGTCACGGCTGTGTCTTCGCCTGATACTTCGACGGTCAAGTCTTCGCCCGTTTTCGTGATCAGCGTTGTTCCCTGTTTCAGCGTTGCGTATATCGCACAGCCCGTCAGATCGTGGCCGTATACGACCAATGAAACTAACGGCGTCGTTCCTCTCCGCATCTGTTCTACCCCCTATATGATCTGTGCGATGAATTCCATTTGGTTTAAAAATGCGTCCTGTTGTAATAAATAAACGGCGTTAATAAGGCTTACGACCATATCGACCTTGCCGTTTGACTTTTTCTTATTGACGTATTGATTTTTATTGGTATCGTAAACGCATCGGGCATTCTGAAAGTTGATTTCTAATAATGGATTCTCCGTGTATTCGAATGCTCGGGATAATATCTTTTCCTTCAGCAGCTTCGTCGGGGGATGCAGCACGGACGAATGCTGCCGGATCTCCACCATGTTATAGCCAGCCGCTTCGAGTTTCTGAGCCGTTGACAGCGCGTTCCATCGGTCATAGCCGATGGCCTGTATCTGTACGCCGTATTTCGCTTCAAGACCTAAGATCCATGCTTCAACGACCGCGTAATCGATCACTTTGTCCCCGCATGCGATTGCATGTCCCGTCCGCACAAGCTCCCGATAGTTGACTTTTTCGTATTGCGTCTTTTCATCGATTCGGCCTTCGGGGATGAATGCCCATGACGCGGCCAGGATTCGGTTATCGTCATCTGCTGTGACCATCGAAACGGAAGTATTGTCGTTCGATTCGCTCAGATCCAGCCCGATGTACACGACGCGTCCGTTCCAGTCGATTTCCGAAACTTTGCAATCCTGGACGTCTTTGGTATCGATATAGGTTTCCGTCCCTACGCCCTGATAGATGATATCGCAATGCTTCGTCACGAAGTTTTCACGGGCAGATTCGACCGCGATAGCGTAGGCTCTTTTTTTCTTCAAGTCTTCCCAAATGTCGGGGATCTCTAATGATACGGGATTCGCTTGCTGAAGGATTAGATCGTTCGTTTCCCATCCCGTCGTTTTGTCCGGCTCGTAGAGCAATGAAAAACGCGTTTCATCGGCTTCGAGTCCGTCGAGAACGCGCTTTGAATATTTGACTTCGTCTTCGAATGGATTGTCTATCGTTGGGTATTTCGTCGAGATGACGAAGCCTAATTTATTAAGAATATTCAGCTGGCCGCTTCGCATGGCTTCGATTGCGTAGCTGTTCGGAAGCGCACCCGCTTCGTCTGCGATGAACGCGTTCGGAAGTCTTCCGTCCATGCGGCTTGTAGAATACGCAAGCGGGATATACTGCGTCTGCGTTGGCCGGAATTCGATATAGTCCCGCAAGAGTTTGAATCGCTTGGCGTTTCGGTATTCGTAGATCAATGGGCTTGATCGGATCGTTTCAGCGATTGCCCCGCGTATCTCTCTTGAAAGGCTTCCGTCCGGCGCGACGGAATAGAATTTCGAAAATTGCGGTTCGGTCAGGAATAATAAGATGAATATCGTCGCGATGGTATAAGTCTTGAAATTTTTCCGGCATATCTCAAGGATGCCCGTTTCGTATCTGCGCTTTGACGGATTATCCCGATAGACCGTGCATAAGATGGCCGTATAGAAGATCCATTGATAGCCGCATGTGCATTCGTAAAGGCTCTGTCCGGCCTTGAGTCCCTTCGGCATGATCAGCAGCTTTAAGATGCCTTCGAGCTGATTGACTTTCCGTTCGCTGATCTGATATTTTTTATCCTTCCCGTCAGCGATTCGGATGAATTCTTTTAATTGTTTTTTGACGTATTTCGGCGTTGTCTTTGCCTTGACCATCGTCTTGGCAAAATCGTATGCCCTCATGATGTTCAGCCCTTTAAAAGTTTATTCCATGTGGTCAGATCTGTGACGCCCGTTTGCTCGATGCCCTGTTTCTTTTGATATTCCCGAAGCCGCCGTTCCGTGAGTGATCCGAAGTCCCCGTCGATGCCATACGGAGCCATCGAATATCCATAGCTCTTTAAGAGCCGCTGAAGCGTTTTGACTTCGGTTCCGATTGAGCCGTTCCGAAGAACGGCCAGCTGCACTTGCACTTGTTCGAGTATCGGCTGTTCCCCCTCTTGATATGCGGGACGGTATGCATGCGAAACGTATATACGTTTCCGCGTCCGTCGAAGCACCGCGTTCGATGTGTTGCCTTCGATGGTTCCTATCGTGTTGCCGTTTTTCTTTTCCACGATGCCGACGTGATTGAATGCCGTTTGATTCCCCGTCCAGTCGAAGAATACGATGTCCCCAGGCTTTAATTCGTCGTATGTCACCGCCTGATGCGTGTGCTGATTGTAGAGCTTCGAGCATAAAGCGCATTTCTGACCGAACAGCTTCGACGCGTTCGCATGCCTGAACACCCACCAAACGAAAATTACGCACCAATCGCAATAGACGCCATATTCGTCCGTGTATTTGTTGTGCTTGTCCGCGCCGCCCTGGGTTCCGATCTCACCCCGTGCGATTCTCAGGATGTCGTTAGCCGTTGCCATTCGCGCCATCTCCGTTGATGATCCGCATCAATGGATCGTCGTTCTCCGTTTGGTCATCGACGTTGTATTGATTTATGATCCGCATCAACGTCGATACGGTCTTGTTCGCGCTGTCCGTCGTTCTGTTGTATTCCGATATGGCCGGATTCGTGTAAAGATTCTGTCTGCCTTTGACATACTCTTTCGTGACCAACGTTCCGTCCGAATCGATGCTTGATTCAAGCTCTTTCAGTATCCGAAGCTGCACCCGATAGCGTTCGAACGTTGTCAGGAAGAAGAAATTGCTCTGAAGTCCGCTGTTCTCAGCGGCTTTCATGATTTCTTCGGCCTGTTGTTCAAGATTTGCAAGTTTATTCAGCTTTTTCATGTGTTTTCCCCTGTTTTTTATGCATTATTGAATGAATATTCGTCCATAAAACCCCGAAGCGAAAGCTTCGGGTATATAAATG
>CAZFVK010000004.1:0-32222 GCA_964522475.1 uncultured Candidatus Saccharibacteria bacterium
CAAGCTCTTAATACATTCACTATGACACAGAGTTCTTGAAGGATGGTGGGGAGAGCGGTTCTCTCCGCAGTATTCGCTGCTACACTCGGCGTCATATCCTGCATGTAGGTTAAGTCTGATACATCCTTTTCCTCACTAACGCACCGCACGTAGCTCCCATTGTAGCGGAGGTTGCTGTTGGTATAGAGGCTACTACCATTGTACTGCAGGAGGTACCGATGCGCACCACTATTATACGCAGTACTGCCCCACCAGTACCCGTAGGTAGACTCATAGTACAGCGTACTATTGTAGTAATTCCCGCCCAGGACTGGGGAAAAACTAGGAACATAAGTGCTACTTCCTGGGCTTGTTCCGCCAATAGCATCTATTTGTTTCTTAGCTGGTAATGTCCATCCTTTAGGGCAGATACTTTCTGTAGCTACAGTGGTATTATCTGTACTAGTAATAGTTCTAGCGGTTGAAGCTCCATAATTGTACCATACCGTATTACCACCGCTATGTTCTGTTGATCCACTATGGATACAAGCATTTACATACCCAGCTCCACTACCAGTTTTGCTAGTAGTATCATATGTCCCATAGCACTCACCCCCACTGGTGCCCTGGGTTAGTCGATGGTGAGGGAGGAAGGGGTGATGGTGAGGGTGGAGCCGGGGGTGGCGGCGCCGGAGAGGATGGCGGAGGCAACGATGTTTTCTACTGTCTTTTGGACGATGCGACGCATTGGACGAGCGCCCATTTTGGGATCGTAGCCTTTTTCGATGAGGATTTGCTTAGCTTCGTCTGAGACGACTACGGAGATTTTTTGATTGCTGAGAGTTCTGTTGGTAGAAGCAATCATGAGATCCAATACTTTTAGTAAGTCTTCTTTTGAAAGAGGGCTGAATAAACAAATTTCGTCGAAACGGTTTAAGAATTCGGGCTTGAATTCGCCGCGAGCGATAAGAGAATCGATTAGTTGATCTTTGAAGGCGCTAATTTCGACACCGGCGGAGATTTTTTCTCGGATTTCGTCGGCGCCGGCATTACTGGTCGCGATAATGATACAGTCACGAAAACTGATTTCGCGGTTTTTCTCATCCCTTAAAATACCTTCATCTAGAACTTGGAGAAGTGTAGTAAGAACGGCGGGGTGGGCTTTTTCGATTTCATCTAACAAAACTACGGAGAAAGGCTTTTTGGAGACTTCGGCAGTGAGGCTTAAGGCATCGGTAGCGCCATCTCGAATTAATCTCGCAACATCGTCACTTGAGACAAACTCGTTCATATCGAGTCTGATAATATCGTCTTCGCCACCAAAGTAGGTAGCGGCTAAGGCTTTGGCAAGTTCAGTTTTGCCGACGCCAGTAGGACCGAGGAAGAGGAAGGTGCCGATAGGACGACCTTGGTTTTTGATACCAGCAGCCGCACGACGCAAAGAATTAGAAACGGCGGAAACGGCTTCGGCTTGGTCGATCATACGCTCATGAATGAGGGATTCTAGATTTAAAAGTTTATCACGATCTTCGGTGGCAGTGGCGATTTTGACTTTGACACCGTAAGACCCTTCGACGGCATTCTGGACGGAAGTAGCAGTGACAAAACCGTTTTCGGAAAAACCGGCAGCGGATTCGAGAAGTAGGCGGGCCTTTCCGGGCATTACGACATCGTGAATATATTGTTCGCTGAGACGATAAGCTTCGGTGAGAGAGCGATAGGTGTAGGTAACGTTTTTCTGAGATTCGATATATGGGATTTGATCCATGAGGATTTTGAGAGTTTCGGTGCGGTTGGTGGGATGAACTATAATTTTATTAATGGAACTTGCAAGAGCGGGATTTTTGGCTGAGATTTCTAAGAAACGTTGATCGTCCATGATGAGGATAATGCGGATGCTGCCGTTTTCGAGAATTGGGAGAAGAAGATTGGAAATGTCGATAGAACCAGGGCCTTCTTCAAAGAAGAGATGAGCGTTGTCTAGACAGAGGATGATATTTTTGGCTGAATAGACTTCGTTCATGATAGTGATTAAAAGGTATTCGAGATCGCCGGGATTTTTGGCGGCAGAAATGAGACTCGAGGCATTTAATGAATAAATTTGACGGTAACGGAGATTGTTTGGAATGTCGGAATCGGCGTTCATGAGGGTTTCGGCAAAAGTGCTGACGATGGTGGAGCGGCCAGAACCGTAGGCACCGATAAGAGCGACGTTCTCGCGACCTTGGTGTGAAAAAATGTGAATCATTTTTTCGAAAATTTCGGCGTTTTCGGCTTGTTGGACTTTTTCGGCATTATTAACATAACGGTTGGAAAGATTGGTAGCGAAACGTTCCAAAGTGGGGGTAAAGCCGAAGGCGAAATCGCGAGCAATACCGCCGTTTCGGACGCGCTTCTTGGAGCTTTTGACGAGACCGTTTAAGTAATTGTACCAGTTGATGCCTTGATACAAATCGTCAAGAGAAAGTTGGAAGTAATTTAAGATTTGTTCGTAATCAGGGCGGTTTTTGATGATAGAAACGGCAAGCATGGCACCTGTAATTTCTGACGAATTTAGTTCGTGGCAAATTTCACAGGCAGTACTGTAAATACTTTCGATGGGGATATTTGGCGCGATTTGCTCGAAAAAGGCGATAGGAAGTTCGAACCTTGCCATGAGGAAGAGACCACTTCTGGTTTTGGGCAAAATGGGGATTAAATCTAGAGTAGTGAGATTTGGCTTTAAAAGAAGTAGTAAATCTTCGGAAATGAGGTCGGTGAAATCGTTGCTATTTTTGGTGGGGATTTCTTTTAGAGCGTTTTTGATCCAAAAGAGGATGACGATAGGGGTGGTGGCGAAGCCGATTAAGAGCCAACAAAGTGGGTTTTTAAGAAAGATTAAAGTGATACCGCCAGCAAGTAAGGCAATAAATAAAATGACGAGGAGTACGATGAAAGGAGGGTTGTTGAAACGTTTCTTTTCATGAACGAGTTTGACGCGAGGATTTTTGGGATCGTAAGAATTCATAGCGTAACCCCCATGAGAGTAAGAATAATGCCGACGATAGGAGTGAGTGGAATAAATGGCCACAGAATGATGAGAGCAAGACTGATAATGCCGCCTAGGATGATGATGATACAGCCGGTGATGAGGAGGATAAGTCTAGAGAAAAAACCGACGATGCGGGAGACAAGGCGGTCGATAAACATGTGAAATTTGAGATCTAGAGATGAATCGATTGAAGCAGGGTCGGCGGAGATTTGACGGAAAGGTTTGAAGAGGGTACGGATGAGAGAATTCATCGAGAAAAAATCGGTAAGGCTTCTAAATGCGTTTTTGACCTTACCAATAAAAACACCCCAACCGGAAATGTACCACCAAGTGAAGGATTTTACTATAAACATAATTATATTATAGCATAGTGTGAGATTTTTTGGTGGTGCCCGAGACAGGGGTTGAACCTGCACGATATTGCTATCACTAGCACCTGAAGCTAGCGCGTCTGCCAATTCCGCCACTCGGGCTTGGTTTTGTTATAGCATATTTTGCAATATAAAGCAATAAATGATACAATATAGGTATGATCAAAGTGAATTTTAGTCCGAGGATAGACGAAAATAAGCTAAAACAAATCTTGGGGGAAATTGAAGATGACAAAATGGGGGGTTGGGTGAATTTGCCGGTAGAGTTTGATGAGGGGGAACTATCTAGGATTAGGCTGACGGCGGAGAGGATTAAGGAAGATTCGGAAGTCTTGGTGTGTATTGGGATTGGTGGATCTTATCTAGGGCACAGGGCGATTGTCGAAGCTCTTCGGCCTAAAGGCGGAGTGGAAATTGTCTATGCAGGGAATTCGCTATCAGAACGAGAGCTAAATGCGGCGCTGAAAAAAGTGGGGGATCGGGATTTTTCGATTAACGTGATTTCTAAGTCTGGAACGACACTGGAGCCGGCAAGGGCATTTGAAGTTTTTAAGAAAAAATTGGCCGAGAAATATGGTGTGATGGGGGCGATTAGGCGGATTTATGTGACGACGGATGGAAGTAAGGGTGCTCTTCATAATGAAGCGGAGAGAGATAATTATACGCGGTTTGTGATTCCAAATGATCTTGGCGGAAGATATTCGGTTTTGTCGGCGGTAGGGCTTCTGCCTATGGCGGCAGCTGGAGTAAATATTAATGATCTTCTTGATGGGGCGGCGGAATTTGTGGAAAGTATGGAAAAAGTAGAAAGAGTGGAAATTAAAAAGCCAGAAACAGCGGAAAAACCAAAGGCGCCAGAAACTTCAGAAAAGCCGGAAGTAAAAGAGAAGATAAAAGAGACAGAGAAACCGGAAAAAACAGAGGTGGCGGAAAAACCAAAGGCGCCAGAAACGCACACATTGCCTTTGAAAGCTAATGGACAGCCAGATATAGAAGGTGAAGAAATTGAAGATGAAGAAGTGAAGCAAATAATGGGTGAGAAAAAGGCGGAGGAAGACGAGAAAGAGTCTGCTGATAGGAATAAGAAGGACGAGAAGAAGGAAGAGAAAAAATCTGAAAAAGAACTTGAGAAAGAGGAAAAGAAAGAAGATGAAAAGGAATATGAAGAAATAAGGTCTCTTGATATAACTAACCCAGCGTTTAAATATGCTTTTATGCGAAAGCTTTTATTTGATAAAGGATATGATACGGAAGTATTTGCGAGTTTTGAGCCGGCGACAATGTATTTTAATGAGTGGCTAAAACAACTGTTTGCTGAATCGGAAGGTAAAAACAAACAAGGGATTTTTTCGGCAAGTGTGATATACTCTACGGATCTTCATTCGATGGGACAGTTTATGCAGGATGGACGGAGGAATTTGTTTGAGACAATTATTGACTATCCGACAGATGATTTGAATGCAAAACTAACAGAAGCAGTGGCTCTAGCCCATAGTAAGGGGGGTTTGCCAATTTTGAAAATTGATGTAGAAAGTTATGACGCAAAAGGTTTTGGAGCGCTTGTTTATTTCTTTGAAATGGCATGTGCGATTTATTGTAAGCTAGTGGGGGTGAATCCGTTTGATCAGCCGGGTGTAGAAGCTTACAAGAAAGAACTCGCTCGTTTGATGGAAGAAAGTGATATATAATATATATATGAAGAAACGAATTGTATTAGCACTTGGTGGAAATGCTTTACAAAAAAATGGTGAAGTTTCGGCTGAGGCGCAGAAAAAAGTAGCAAACGAAGTGGGGGAAATGGTGGCGGAACTTGCGCCGTCTTATGAGATTGTACTAGCGCATGGTAATGGACCGCAAGTGGGAAATATTTTGATTCACGAAGAAAATGCGGCTTCAAAAGCAGCTCCGGCGATGCCACTTGAAACGACGGTGGCGATGAGCCAAGGGCAAATTGGTTATTGGCTAACGCAAGCGATTGACAATGCTTTTATTAAGCGTGGTCGCACAGCAAAGGTAGCGACGGTAGTATCGCAGGTGGTAGTTTCTCGTGATGATCCGGCATTCAAAAATCCGACCAAACCGATTGGACAATTTTATACGGCAAAGGAAGCTTTGAAATTAGCTAAAGAAAAAGGTTGGACGGTAAAGGAAGATGCGGGGCGAGGCTGGCGGAGAGTAGTACCAAGTCCAAAGCCAATTGATATCGTGGAGAAAAAGACAATTTCGGAGCTTATAGCTGATGGCGCGATTGTGATTGCGGCAGGTGGTGGAGGGATTCCGGTTTATCGAACGAAAATTTTGAAGAGACTAAAGGGTGTGGATGCGGTGATCGATAAAGATTATGCGGCAGAAAAATTGGCGGAGCTGGTGAAGGCAGATGTGTTTGTTTCGGTGACAGCCGTTCCGAATGCGTATGTGGGGTTTGGAACGCCGGAAGAAAAGGCATTAGGCAAAATTACAGTTTTAGAAGTTGAAAAATATTTGCCAGAATTTAAAGCAGGTTCGATGTTGCCGAAGGTGCAGGCGGCGATTAGTTTTGCGAAAAAAGGTGGAACGGGGATTATTACTGATATCGATCATCTCAAAGATGCATTAAAAGGAAAAGCAGGTACAATAATAACAAAATAACTTTTTAGCCTTCTTATGGTGAACTTAAAAAAGTTATTTTATAATTTTTATCATACTTATGCTATAATGGATATTATGGATGGGTATACATTATCACACGAAGTTCCGTCACGTAAAGATTTTATTGATACGGCGGATTTTGATCAATCAGAAATTTTAGATATTATTAGAACCTCTCGGACGGTGAGGGCTTTTATTAAAGAAGGTGGATATCTCAATTCACTTTTTCATAAGACTCTTGCGATGCTTTTTGAGCAAAAATCTACTCGAACTAGAGTATCTTTTGAAGTGGCAATGGCACAACTTGGTGGACATGCGCTGAATCTAGCGCCGGGCGCAATTCAGCTAGGCGCACATGAAACAATTGAAGATACGGCGCAGGTGCTTGGTAGAATGTGTGATATGGTGATGGCGAGAGTAGATAGGCATGATTCGATTGAGGCTCTTGCAAAATATTCACAGGCACCAGTAATAAATGGGATGAGCGAAAAGGTGCATCCAACTCAGGGAATTGGGGATATGATCACGATTTTTGATCATTGGCCGGAGGGAAAACAAGCCCCTCAAATCAAAGTGGTATTTGTGGGGGATGCGACACAAGTTTGTAATACACTTTGTGATATGACGACCAAGATGGGAATGAATTTTGTACATTTTGGGCCAGCTAATCACAAAATTACGGATGAATGGCTAGAAATTGGCAATAGTAACGTGAAACAATACGGCGGTTCCTGTATGTGGAGCGATGATCCTAGATGCTTGGAGAATGCTGATTTTATTTATACTGACGTGTGGTATGGTCTGTATGACAAAGAAACGCCAAAAGAAGTTTACATGAAAGATTTTTATCCGACTTACCAAGTGAATGATGATTTGATGGCACTCACTTGGAACCCGAATTGTAAATTTATGCATTGTTTACCAGCAAATAGAAATGAAGAAGTCACGGATTCGGTTTTGGACGGTCCGAATTCGATTGCATTTGATGAAGCAGAAAACCGTCTGACAGCACAGAGAGGTCTGGTGCTGTATTTCGGTGGAGTAGCACAAGCTACGCTTAACTATATTAAACAACAAAAGGAGGCTAAATAATGCCAAAGAAGAAATATAAGTTCAGGCTGATTTCGGCAGTGTTTGCGACGGTCTGTATAATCCTCGTTGGGGATGCGGTGGCACCGACAGCGGCCATTGGCAACTCGATGTATATCTGGTGGGCGATTATGCTCATTGGTTTTTTTGTACCGTATGCTCTTATCTCGGCAGAGCTGGGTACACAATATCCGTCCGAGGGTGGTATGTATACCTGGATCAAGAAAGCCTTTGGCAAAAAATGGGCCGGTAGAGTAGCTTGGTTTTATTGGGTAAACTTTCCACTTTGGATTGCCTCCTTGGCTGATCTCATTACCACGATGATTATGCAAATGTTTGGGATTGAGATGGAAATGTGGATGGTGCTTTCGATCCAGCTATTTTATATCGCGCTGGTGACCATTCTTGGTATGCTTCGAATTTCGCAGTCAGACTGGGTGTCGAATATTGGTGCGATTATCAAGATGATACTCCTTGGTGCGATTGGTTGCTTGGGTCTATATGTGCTATTTACTAAAGGTACGGCAAACCCGATTGAAGGTTGGCAAGATTTTGTGCCGCTGGCTTCGGCTGATGGGGGAATTGATTGGGCCGGTCTTGGTTTTGTGGCTCTCATCATCTTTAATATGCTTGGCTTTGAAGTGGTCGGCACATTCTATGACGATATGGACAAACCGAAAAAACAGATTCCAAAAGCGATTGTGCTTGGTGGGATTTTGATTGCGATTTTCTACATCTTCCCATCATTTGGTATGGGTGTAGGTACACCGTTCTCGGAGATTGAAACCAATACTGGTTTTCTTGATTCTTATAATGTCTTGATGGCAAATGCGGGAATTGGTGAAGCGGCAATTCAGGCTATTACGATTGTAGTGGGTGGGTTATTTATCCTCACACTTATTTCAAACATTTCTTCTTGGACATGGGGTGTATATTCTGTAACTGCTTATGCAGCGGAGGATGGCGTATTTCCAAAGTCTTGGGCAAAAAGAAGCAAAAACGGTGCTCCTTATGTAGTAAGCATTTGGACTGGTATTATTTCAGCGATTCTGTCGGTGGCAGGTATCTTTGTTGGCTATATATTACCAGAAATGGGTGTAGATGAAGAAGCTTTATTGAACTTCCAGAATATGTTCTGGGCATTCTTCTCGCTATCTTTGGTATGTCTACTTTTCTCATACATTCCAATGTTTGCGGCGTTTATCAAACTTCACAAAAAAGGTCCACAAGTTAAAAATGGCTACTGGGTGAAAGCTGGTCCGGTGCTAAGGTGGATTATGGGTTTGGTGCCACTACTACTACTCTTTATAGCGCTATTCTTTGTGCTGATTCCATATCCAGATGATTTTGAATTGGTGTGGGAAGAAAATAAAGTGTTGATTATTTCGACAATTGTATGTATCGTAGTTGGGGAACTGATGGTACTCAATATGGCACGCAAAGATCGTCAAAAGAAATTAGCACGTAAAAATAAAAGATAATTAGAAAATATTGAAAATCAGTTTTCCGAGACGTTGTAAGCAAGAGTTTCGAAAAACTGATTTTTCAACATTTAGGAAGGATATTTATGAAATTAAATTCTATTCCGAAGGACGATGGGTTTTATATGCCATCGGAGCTAGCGGAACATAAATGTACATATTTACTGTGGCCGGAGAGGCCGGATAACTGGCGGGATGGAGCGAAGCCGGCTCAAAAAGCCTTTCGCGAGGTGGTAGAAACGATTGCCAAATATGAACCAGTAGTCTTAGGTGTAAATCAATCGCAATATTCGCACGTTTTAGGTATGAATATGAAAAATGTTTCGGTGGTGGAAATATCGAATAACGATTCGTGGATTCGGGATACTGGTGCTACTATGGTGGTAAATGGTAAAGGCGAGATGCGGGCAGTAGATTGGGGATTCAATGGTTACGGTGGACTCGTGAATGGAATTTATTTTCCGTGGGACCTTGATGATATGATAGCTTCTAAAATGGCAAATATTGAAGGAGTGGATAGATATCGGACGGATGATTTTATACTTGAAGGCGGATCGGTACATTCGGATGGTGAAGGAACGCTTCTGGTGACGGAAGAAACTTTGCTAGATGAAGGTAGGAATGGCGACAAGACTAAAGAAGAGATTGAAAAATATCTTTTGGACTACTGTGGCGGTGAGAAAGTTTTGTGGCTGCCTTATGGTGTATATAAAGACGAAGATACGAATGGGCACGTAGATAATATTTGCCAGTTTGTGGCACCGGGAAAAGTAGTTTTAGCTTGGGAAGATAACGAAAAAGATCCGCAGTATGAACGTTCGAAGAAAGATTTGGAATATCTTGAATCGGTGACGGATGCTAAGGGCAGAAAACTAGAAGTAGTAAAAATTCATGTACCGAATCCAATTACGATTACAAAAGAGGAATCTGAAGGTGTGGATGTGGTGGAAGGGACTTTCCCACGTAATGAGGGAGATAGGCTGCCGGCATCATATATTAATTATTATAACTGTAACGGTGCGATAATTTTGCCGATTTTTAATGATCCATACGATGCGGATGCGGTAAGAACTTTGAAAGAGCTTTTCCCGGATAGGGTAATAGAACCAATTTATGCGCGTGAGATTTTGCTGGGTGGTGGAAATATACATTGTATTACGCAACAAGTGCCAAAGGCGTGATATAATATAAGCATGAGCGTAAAAAGGGGCGTGGGAGTAATAATAGTTTCAGTGCCGATTTTGCTAATTTTGGTCACTGTGGCGATTGTTTTAAATAATCGTGAAATAGTTGAAGAAGGTTGGACGAATATTGCTGAGGTTTCGGAAGAGTTTTTGGATAAATATTTTGACGATTATGAGGAAATGAGGAAGGATGCGGATCCGGAAAATATTTTGATGGTAACGAGTAAAACTCGTCCAGGAACTTACGGAGCAGTAAAAGTAGTAGAAGCGCCAAATTATTTGTATATGCTGTCATATGTAGATAGTGCGGAAAGAGATGTAGCGTTTGAGAATTTGAAAGCAGATGGAATGACGGTAGAGAAAAACCAGATGTATAGTTTGATGGATGAAGTTCCTGCTAATAAAGAACCAGTAGAATATGGATTAATGAGTGAAGAACAAATTTATCAAGCAATGGGAACTGGCGAGGAGTCTGATAGCTATTTGTCTTGGGGGGTTTACGCGATGGCACTTAATAAATTACATGAAGAAATGGACGAACTTTCTAGCCTTCCGACAGTGACGGTGGCGGTGATTGATAGCGGGATGGACTTAAGTGCGTTTAATACTTATTTTCCGGATCGGACGTTGCTCTCTTATTGTGTGACGGCTTGTGAAGGAGAGATAAGTGATGGTGTCACCAATAAACATGGAACTCATGTAGGCGGTATAGTGGTGGAAAGTACATTGTCTAATGTACAGTTGATGGCGATAAAGGTAAATAGCGATACGGAAGGACATTCATGGAACTCTGATGTGATTACTGGGATAAACTATGCCGTAAGTCAAGGGGTGGATGTGATAAATATGAGTTTGGGTGGGCCGGGTTATGATACGTCGATGGATAATGCTCTGCAGGCGGCTGAGAATGCGAAGGTAATTAGCGTGGCATCGGCAGGAAATGAAAATGTAAGCACGCTTTATTATCCGGCGAGTTATGACAACACACTGTCGATTGCGGCACTGAGGCTTTGTGATAGTTCCGAAGAATGCGTTCTTGAAAAGGCGGATTTTTCTAATTATGGTGCGAAAATTGATTTTGCGGCACCAGGGGATTTGATTTTGGGAATCAATGGGTATTATATGTCTGGAACTTCGCAGGCTTCACCACATATGGCAGCGGTATTAGCAAATCTTAAAAGTTTAAACAAAGATTTGACTAGGGCAAACGCTAAAGAATTATTAAAGGATTATTCTGTAGACTTTGGCGATGAAGGTTGGGATGAATATTATGGCTGGGGTATGCCGAATTTTCATTATATACCGGGATTTTGTTCGGATTATGATTGCGATAATTATGGTGTATTTGCTAGTCATTGGGGATATAATCTTGATGGATTGACCGATGCTTTGTCGGCTGGTACGATGGGATTTCTGATTACGGATAATTATTTGATTGTGGCCTCTGATGCGGGTCCGGTGATGGCGATATCTGAGAAGGATGGAACGTATACGAGAGTTCAGGCTGAGACGACGGATTATGATAATATGAGGGTATTTTATTTCAATGAGACTGATCCTGCCAGTACGATTCATATGGCGTTTGTGGGGGATGTAGATTTGAATGGAACGATAAATATACTAGATCTTGCAAAGGTAAAGCGGTCAATTTTGTTGACAACCAATAAAAATTACCAGGCGCTATCTGATAAAGGGAGAGCAATTGCGGATGTAACGGGAGATGGAAATGTGAATGTACTAGATCTTGCAAAAATCAAACGGTCAATACTGCTTACAACGAACAAAAATTATTCACCGCTTTCGTGGTAGATTTTTGAAAAAAGCACTAGCTTTTTTTAAAAAAATTGTTATAATGAGAGTTATATAAGGTCATATATAAGATAAAAAGGAGCTTCTATGCTACAAAAAAGAAAAAGAATTTTAATGGCGTCATCGCTTGGGATGGTGTTCCTATTGGTGTCGTTTTTGACGTTGTCGATAATGTCAAGAGTGTTTGCTACGATGGAACATTTGGGGTATGTAGTAAGTGAGTTGACTGAGAGTACAGAAGTACAGACAGCGACGGTATCTATTAAGGCGACTGATGCAATAGAGGCTTATGCGCTTAGTGCTGATATGGCAGTACACGAAAATACTGATAGTGATGCGTATCTTACTTTGACAGAGATGACCTATTCGGATAAGTTTGTAGCATCAGATGTGTCTTCTAATGAGATTGGTGAATCTGTGGGGAGATTCACTTGGTTGGCTGGTGGTGATGATGGCGTAGAGTTTGCGGCGGATGAGGTAATTCTGAGCGGCACTTATTCAGTGGCAGCAGGTACGCCAGCTGGCACTTATAATGTAGCGTTGGATAATTTAGCCTTGGAGTTATCTGGCACTGGTGGTAGTTTTTCTGGAGACTTGATGGCGGAAGTAGTTGTAGATTCTGCTAGTAAGGCAGAGCAAGAAATTAGCTTTGAGACGGAAGGAGAAGAGAAGGAATGGGGGGATGCGAACTTTACTATCGAGGCTAACCATACACTTGGTGATGGCGAAGTGACTTATTCTTCCATTAACGCAGATGTGGCGACGGTCAATGCTGAAACTGGCGAAGTAACGATTGAAGGGGTCGGTGAAACTTATATTGTGGCAACAGCGGCAGAAACCGATACTTATGCTGAAGCAGTAGCTTCTTATAAATTGACCGTGAATAAGAAAACAGTTAATATTACAGCGGCTAGTGTATCGGATAAAACTTATGATGGTACGACGATGGCAATTATTGTGTCAGACAGTATAACGTTTGACCTTGAAACGAGATTAGATTACGAAGCAGAGGCAAATTTTGTTGATGCGAATGTTGGTGCTGATAAGGATGTAGCGGTAGTAGTGACTCTGGTTGATGAATCAGCTGATTATTATGAACTTTCTAACGATACATATAATACGACGGCGACGATTAGCCCATTCGCGGTAAATTTGGCAAATGTACTGATACCTGATGATGAAATTCATTATTCGGGCAAAGAGAATGAGCCTGATGTGATAGTAATGGTGCAACTAAACGGTGTGACCGATACGGTACTGATGGAGGGGACTGATTATACCGTGGAGTATGAAGAAGATACAATAACGGCGGGAGACAAGAGCTTGACGGTGACAACGATGGGGAACTATACCGATGGCGGAGATTTGGTAAAAGATTACACAGTGAATCCGTATACTATCACTAATGCCGATATTGCGCTAGAATATACTACAGTAAGGTATAACGGTGAGCCAAAGACTCCTTGGGCGAAAGTAATGATTGGCGAATTTGAGGTTGACTCTGATGAGTATACAGTAGAATACGTAGGCGATAATGTGAATCTTGGTGTGGTGACAGTGACGGTGACGGCGAAAGACGATATGAATATTACTGGTTCGGCCGAAGCGACTTTTGAAATTATCGCTAAGGAAGTATTGAATATCTCTGGTATTTCTAGTCAGTCGGTAACTTATACTGGTTCACCGGTGGTGCTTGCTGGAACTTTGACGGTAGGTGCGAACACGGATGGCATTACGGTGGCTGATGTTGTGACTAAGTGGTATGATGGAGAAACAGAACTTGCTTCTGCTCCGATTGCGGCGGGAAATAATTACAAGGTAGTCTATAGTGCTGAGAGCGCTAATTACAAAGGCAGCTTAGAGGTACCATTTGTAATTGCTAAGGCAGTTTCGCCGGAGCCAGCAGAAATGACGGCTGACTTCAAAGTGGCGGTAGGGACGGCACTTTCGGCGATTCCTGGGACGAGAACTACTGGTTTTGCGTGGGATAATCCAGCAGGCACAGTGACAGCTGGTGCTCTGGCTTATGGTGCTACTTACACTTACAATGGTGACACAACTAATTACACTACACTTACTTTAAGTGTGCCGGTGTATGGTTTGGTATCGATTAATGTGGATGCTGAAGTTACTAGTGGTGAAGGAGGAGTGGTACACCCAGACACTGCTTTGGAAGGAGAGGTAATCAAATTTGAATTTACTCCAGCCGCCAATTACGAAATTGCTAAAGTACTTCTGAATACTTTCAATGTAACTAGCCAAGTAGAGGATAATATTTTGGAGGTTACTGCTGGTACTACGGATGTAGATTTGAAAGTAGAATTTCGTAGAATCTATACTGTAGTGGAAGGTGATGGCGCATCCTATGTGGTAAATAAAGGTCAGGAAGCCACCTTTAGAATTGATGCGGATTATGAACTCTTTGCGACTGGTGGTAAAGTACTGGTGGACGGTATGTTGATTAGTGAGGGGTACTATAGATATGCTAGCGGCAGTACGGTAATTACTTTGACTGAAGAATTCCTTGCGACTTTGCCGAGTGGTGTGCATACTTTATCTGTAGTATTTGCTGATGGTGGTATAGCAAGAGCAACCTTTGCAGTGTCGAATCCGGCGAAAGATGCGGAAATTGCGGCGCCAGATACTGGGTTCTTTACCGGTGCTACAAATGCGAGAATCGTTGGGTTGACAGCAATCGTGTTAGCTGGCGCGGGACTTTCGGTAATACTTAAGAAAAGATTCGTGAGAACCAAAGTAGACTTTGACAAGAAATAGACATCTGTTTAATTAGACATTTGTCTAAAATCAAAACTAGCTCCCAAAATGGAGCTAGTTTTGATTGAAATGTGATATAATGGGCTTATGAATAAACTGCAGTATGATGGGCCTGTGGTGCTCGCAATATTGGATGGGGTAGGACTAGCTCCGGATGGACCGGGAAATGCGGTGAGTAGAGCAAGAACTCCGTTTTTGGGAACGGCAGCGAGAGAATATTTACATGTGGCGCTCAATGCTTCTGGTAAAGCGGTGGGGTTAACTCCAGAGCAAATGGGAAATTCGGAAGTGGGGCACAATACGATGGGCTCTGGTCAGATTATGAAACACGGAATTGCGGCAATCAATGCGGCGTTTGACAGCGGAGAGGTATTTAATTCGGAATCTTGGCGAAGTGCGGTAACTAAGGCTCTTAATGGCGGAACTCTACATTTTGCAGGGATTTTTTCGGATGGTGGAGTACATAGTCATATAGCACATCTTGAGCAGATGATAGTGAGAGCCTATAATGAAGGAGTTCGCAAAATTCGGGTGCACGCGATTTTTGATGGGAGAGACGTAGAACCGTTCTCTTCGGATAGATATATTCAGAGGTTTGAGAATTTTGCTAGAAAGTTTAATGATGCGGATATAAAGATTGCTTCGGGTGGTGGCAGAATGGTGTGCGTAGCTGATCGGTACGAAAATGATTGGGAAGTGGTGAAGAGAGGGTTTGATATGATGGTACATGGGGAGGCGGATTATTTCTTCCGAACGCCGGAAGAGGCTCTCTCGATTCTTAGGCGGATTACACCAGATATACAAGATCAGTATTTGCCACCGTTTGTGATTGTGGATGACATGGACAGGCCAGTGGGGTTAGTAGAAAAAGGCGACGCGTTTATTTACTTTGATTTTAGAGCGGACAGAGCGATTGAAATAGCGCAGGCGTTTACATATTGGGATTTTCCATATTTTGATCGCGGAGACTATAGACCAGATGACGTGTATTTTGTGGGGATGACGGAATACAATTCGGATACACATGTGCCGGAGCATCGGTTGGTGCAGCCGTTAGAAATCCATGGGACTTTGAATAAGTTTTTGGAAACGAGAGGCATATCGCAACTTGCGGTATCGGAGACAGTGAAATTTGGACATATTACGTATTATTTCAATGGAAACAGTTATGAAAAGGCGACAGGTGAGGAATTTGTGGAGATTGAGTCAGATACGGAACCGTTTGAGACGCGTCCTTGGATGAAGTGTGCAGAGATTACCGATACGGTAGTTTCTGAAATGTCTAATTATAAATTCGTGAGAGTGAATTTTCCGGGGGGAGACATGGTGGGGCATACGGCAGATGTAGAAGCCACGATGCTAGCGATGGAAGCGATTGATTTATCCTTGAAACGAATAGCCGATGAGGTAGATAAGTTGGGCGGGGTAATGATAATAGTAGCGGATCATGGTAATGCGGAAGAACTTTTAGATGAAGATAGCAATAAGAAAACTGCACATACAACCAATCAGGTCCCTTGTATTATTTATGATAATACAGACAATCGGGGAAAGTATGAACTAGCTGGAGTGGCAAATCCGGGTCTAGCTAATTTGGCTAGTACGGTGGCGGTGCTTTTGGGATACAATGAGCATCCATCCAGTTGGGGCAAACCCTTGATAAAAGTGATATAATAGATTTAAGCATGAACAATTTTAGGAGTGGCCTTAGGAAATTGCGGTATGATTTTAGGCACGATTTTTTGACGATTGAAAATGTGATACTCGTGATCGCGATTATTCTGTGTCTTAATTGGACTTATAGTTCGATTGAGGCAATGAACAAAAACTGGGAGCTTTCGGAAAAGCTCAGGACAGAGCAAAAAAATTTGGAACTTAAAAAGATTGAAATAGAAACAGCTGAGCTTGAAAATTCTTATTACGAGACTGCTGAATACCAGGAACTCGCGGCTAGAAAGTTTGCAGGGAAGCAGTTGGAGGGGGAAAAGATGGTGTATATGCCAGAAAATTCGGAAGAGGCGAGAAAAAAACATGCAGATGAAGTAGCAGTGACTGTAGAAGAAAAGAAGGAATATTCGAATTTTGAACAGTGGATGATGTATTTGTGGCCGTAAATGGGGTATAATATATATATGGACAAAATGGGTGGCAGGATATCTGAGTGGCGCAAAGACACAAAACGGCGAATTCGTGAACTAAAAAAGGTAAAAATTAAGAATTGGATGCTGATTTTAGCTTTGGTGCCGCTGTTATTTGTTGATGCAACTTTGCTTAGAAATAATCATATCAAAATGACGGAGCTAAGAGACGCGGTGATAGCTGCGGATGAGGCGAATGATGATGCATTGATCGCGGAAAGTTTGGTGGCTCTAAAAGAATTTGTGTTTTCCAATATGGTGATTAACATTGTGGATGAAAACGGTACGCAGGAGATTACTTTTGGGACGGGGCCGTTTTATTTGGAACATCAGTACCTAAGGGCGGCAACGGCGGCGTTAGAGGCGGCGGAGGCAAAACTGGCGGGAGATAGTAACCCAAATGGTAATGTCTATGGGATGGCAGGAGATACTTGTAGGGCTCTCGCGATTGCTAATGGGTGGACTTGGGATAACGCAAACTTTATTAATTGTATGGTAACAGAGATCAATAAATATCCAGCGGCGGCGGATATTCAGGATACGATTATTGCGGCACTGCCCAGTACGGAAGTATTTAGGCATAACTATGCTTCGCCGGTATGGACGCCATCGCTTCTTGGGTGGCTAGTGATTTTGACGGGGATAATTATTGTTGTAATTTTTATTAAGGTTTTGATCTTTATTGTGCTTAGGCTTTCTCTGTTATTCGTGTAAAAAGAGAAAAACCTCTTGACAATTCCTACCTTAAGACATAAGATAAGAATATAAAGTAACTTAAGGAGGAAGCTGACATGGCTTACGAACATACCAACGGTAAAGGTGTGAAATACTATCTACATAAATCTGAAGTAACTCTTAGAGGTGGCAAGAAGCAAACTATCTACTTCTTTACTAAGAACGCAGAAGGCGGTAAGGGTACTCCTTGTGATCTTCCGGCAGATCGCATGGTGTGCGAGAATCCACGCAATGGGTTCCTAACCTTGAAGAAGAAATAATCTTATAAAAATACAAAAGGCCGCCGTAATTTATTATGGCGGTTTTTTGGTGGGGGTACTAGGACTCGAACCTAGGACACTGCGTGTATAAGACGCATGCTCTAACCAGCTGAGCTATACCCCCGCGTTTTTCATTATATCATATTTTTATGATATAATGTAGATATGGGTAAGCGTAAGGGTTTTACGTTGGTTGAAGTGACGCTTTTTTTGGCAATAACAGCATTGCTTTTTCTTGGGATAGCGATGGGGGTACAGAATTCGGTTTTTCAACAACGGTATAATGATTCTACGCAGAGCTTCTTAGAGTTTATGCGAAGTGTTTACTCTAAGGTATCTAATCCGCAGACTACGGGTAAAGGTGATGGCGGAATTGAAGATACCGCAATTTATGGGAAATTGGTGGTATTTGGAGAGAATACAAATTTAAATGGTGCTACTATAACGGGTACAGACGAAGCAAGATCGGTTTTTGTTTATGACGTAGTAGGAAAAGCTGATACCGTATCGGGGAAATTAGGTAGTGGTAGTGTGCTTGGAATGCTGAAAGATTTGGATGTAGCTGTGGCGATAGTGACTAGTAGAAATCCTAGTGATGGCGCCATAAATGCGGCTGAACTAGCTTCCCCAGAAAAATATACACCACATTGGGGAGCGGCGATAGAAAAGACTACCTCTGGGACTATGTTTACGGGATCTATTTTGGTAGTGAGGCATCCGCGATCAGGGACGATTAATACTCTATTTTATTCTGACGTAATACAAGTTAATAGTACATTTAAGGATGCAAAAAGTAGTACTGATTATAGTAGTATTATGAATCTACTAAAAGACAAGATAGATAGTTTTGGCAGTGATACTGTGAATTTTTGTATAAATCCGGATGGCTTGAATATGGTTACAGGTACACGAAGACAAAATATAAGGATTGCCCCGAATGCAAGAAATGCTTCGGATGTGGAATTGATTAATCTGGATGATGCTAGTCTGAACGCGTGTTATTAATTATGCCGTTAACAAAGAGATTATGCTATAATAGTGATATGAAGAAATCCCGTGGAGGCTTTACTTTGATTGAGATGGCTTTATCGCTAGCTTTTATTGGAATTTTGTCGGTAATGATGGTGGTTTTAATTCAAAATACGACTTCGTCTTATCGGAGAGGACTGATTCTTAATCAATTAAACACCGTGGGGATGGATCTGATAGATGACATTCGGGCTTCGGTTCAGGGAGCGGCAACAGATTCTTTGCTTAAGCTTTGCCAGAGGATTTACGGTGGAGATGGCGGAGCTTGTGCTGACGATAATGGAAATAGTTTTTCGATAGTGACGAAGTATGGAGATGTAAAAATAGAAAAAGACGATGGGTCGTATGAAAACATTGGTGCTATGCCGGTGCCAGTGTATGGAGCATTTTGCACAGGGACATATACATATATTTGGAATTCGGGGTATTTTGATGAGGGGCAGTTTGCGCAGAGCTACAAAGTGTATAAGCCAGGTACTACTGATGAATTATCTCCGGCAGAATTAGTCAGTACTAATATGGCTGATGGTACTAGATATGAAAAAAGCGGTTTTAGGTTGCTAAAGATTTATGATAGGGAGAGGACGGTGTGTAGAAACGCAAATAATGTGCAGGAAGGAGGTAATTATGTGGCAGCTCCGGATATAAATAATAATGAGGTCCCTAATCAATTTATAATAAATAGTTTGATGTTGTCTGATGGTCCGTTGGGTGATAAAAATAAGGAGGGGGGAGTAGAGCTTTTGAAACGGAATAATGTAAATGATTTGGTGATTTATGATTTTTATATGACGAGGCCGGCGATGAGTGAGACGAGAAAAAATTTGTTCTTTGCGGGTTCGTTTATTTTAGGGACAAGGCGAGGCGGAATCAACATTATGGTGAGCGGGAATAGCTGTAAACCGCCTTCTGATAATACTGGCTATTCGGATTTGGAATATTGTGCGATTAATAAATTTAATTTTGCCGTACAGGCGGGAGGTAAATAATGAAGACTAAAAAAGGTGCGGCGGCATTCTACATTGTGGCGTTTTCGACATTGATACTAGTGGTGATTGCGACAAGCTTTGCAATGGTAGTGATGTCGGAAATGACGAGGACGATGAATGACGATCTCTCGCAATCGGCATATGATTCGGCGCTAGCGGGAGTAGAGGATGCAAAGGTGGCGTTTGCTAACTATCAGAGGTGTGTGGAAGCGGGGATCGATACTGGAGATTGTGGAAAGATTAGAAGTATTATGGCGAATCCGAGTTGTAATATGGTATGGAAAATGCTTTATTATCTTGACAAAAGCGATGATCAAATTCCTACTGAAATGGTGGTAGGTGGAGTTGAAACTGCGTCTGGGAGTGGAGAAACTACTACTAATCAAGCTTATACTTGTGTAAAGATTTTAACGGAGTTAGTAGATTATCGGGCGTCACTTGGTAGCAAAACTGGTAAATATGTGGATACAATTAGAGCGGGGGTGAAGGATGGTGGATCGAATACAGTGGACAAAATAAAAATTAGTTGGTATTTGGGTAAGGGAGTAAATCCTGTGGCTTGGAACAACGTTTCTGGTTTTCCGACGGCGGATTTTATAGCGGTGCCGCCAACGTTGGAGGTCCAGCTTGTACAGACGGCGGAAACTTTCAATTTGTCTGACTTTGATGTGACGGAACCTGGGAAGACGAATCGGGCGACTTTGTATTTGGTGCCAACCAAAGAATCCGGTGTAACCGAAATAACTGCGGATGAAGTAGTGAAGAGGAATGATCATTATGTGTCTAATCATCCGTTTATGATAAATTGTGTTGATCCTGATAATCCTCCAGCCACAGGTTTGCCGGAATTTTTGTGCTCGGCGACAATTGATTTACCTAGAGCGATTGGTAGTAGCGATACTGCTTATCGGGCTAATGATACGTTTTTGATTTCGATATCGATTCCGTATCGAGATCCAGATACGGATTTTGCATTGGAACTGATTTGTAGTGATGGGAGTGGTTGTGACGGAAAGATTGCCAGTGACGTTGATGGGCATAGTACGGATAGAACGGTGTTAAAAAATACACAGATAGCGATTGAATCGACGGGTCGGGCAAATGATTTGGTGCGGCGAGTAGAGACAAGACTTCAGACAAAAGATGAAACTTTTGGGATGGGACAGCAGTCGCCGTATTATGCTTTGCAGATTTTGGGGGATAGTGGAGTTACTAAAAATATGACGGTGACAAAGGAAGGGACTGCTGCCTTTAGGTTTTAAGTGCTGACACAAAAAATCAGGCTAGATTAGGGGGGTAATCTAGCCTGATTTTTGCCTTGAATTTGTTCCTTCAGGGCGAGGGATTTAATTTGGTTATGAGCCGAAATGATAGCGGAGCTACCAGGCTGCTCTTGGTTGTGGGGAGTGGATTTGAACCACTGACCTTTTGGTTATGAGCCAAACGAGCTACCAGGCTGCTCTACCCCACGACGTAAAATTCGGTTTCGCAACCTCATATTGATTATATCGCAGATTAATTATTTTGTCAAGAGCTTTTTTAATTTGAGAGCGAGAGAGGCGTGTGGGGCAACGATGGTGCTGCCAAGAAAGTGGCCTTTATTATCGGTTAGAGTTTTAACAAAACAGCCGGGTTCGTCTAATTTTGTGATGGTTTTTTTGTATTTTAGATCTCTTGAAATAGCGTCTCGTTCGTTCATGCCGATGGTGGCGATTTCAGGGTGAGTATGAATGACGCGAGGGACATCGGAATATTTGACAGAAGATTTGTTGCGGTGGAGGAGGTTTTCTACGAGTGTATCAGCCTCTAGGTAGGCGCGTTCGGTGGAAGAGTTGCTACTGTCGATACAATCGCCGACGGCAAAAATATTTTTGGCGGTGGTGTTGAAATATTTGTCTACTACGATGCCGGTGCGTTTGTAGTCGACGCCGGCGTTTTCGAGACTGTAGTCGAGGAAAGGCTCAGAGCCGGTGGCAATAACAATACAATCTACGCGAACCATTTTTTCGCTGCTACCGTTCATGAAGACGACGATTTTGGAGCTGTGATCTTCAGTAATCTGGACGACTTTGGAATTTGTAACGATAGTGACGCCGAGTTTAGAAGTGAGGTAGTTGGCGATAGTGGCGGCGACGTCTTCGTCTTCACGTGGGAGGATGTGGTCGGCACGTTCCATGATAATGACGCCAATGCCGAGCATGGCAAAATATTCGGCGATTTCGACACCGGTAGGGCCGCCACCAGCTACAAAGACAAATTTAGGTGGACGACGGAGACAGAGAGCGGTGTCGGGGTCTAAATATTTAACGGATTCTAGGCCGGAAATTTCGCCAGCTTTTAATTCAGAGCCGGTGGCAAGGATGAAGTTTTTGGCGGTGTAGGTGATATTTTCTACGGCGATAGTGTGAGGATCTAAGAAATGAGCAAAGCCAGTGATGAGATGGATGCCGAGGTCTTTGAGAGATTTTTCGATTTCGGATTGTTTCTTTCCGATGGCTTCGTCGACACTGGAGACTAAAGTAGGAAAATTAAAATGAGCGGATGAACCTTTGACAGCAGGCGAAGTCATGAATTTGTAATAAGCGTAGGCAAAATCTAAACTCATTTGGTAGGGGAAGTCGCGAGTACAAATTTCGGCACCGCCGAGAGTTTCGTTTTCGACAAGAGCGACTTTTTTGCCACTTTTTGTAAGTTTGATGGCGGCAGTACGACCGGCAGGTCCACTACCAATCACGATGTAGTCGAAATTATAACCCATAGTTTACCTCTTTATATAATTTTATCATAATTTTCGTAAACATAAGCCAAATCGGCGTGGTATTTTTTGAGTTCTTTTGTAACGGCTCTTTTGAAGTCAGATTCGGTGATAATTTTTTTGCCTTTTAGAGATTTTTCGGCGGCTTTTAAAGATTTTTTGATAAAGACTTCGGCGGCACCAGAAGGAATGCCTAGAGCTCTTCCGTGGATTTTTAAATCAGATTCGGCGGATTTTAAGAATTTTTCGTCGAGAGGATTTTCGTTTGACATTAGAGCCAACCTTTCACAATAATTAAAATAGCGATGAGAAGATAACTTAGGGATAAGATTAGTCTGATTAGAGATTTTTTACTAACGCGGAAACGCTGGATTTCGGCGAGGTTGTGGTCGGTACGAAAAGCGGTGCGGATAGCAAAGAGTGGAATGGTAGCGATAATGATGTAAGCGATGATATAAACAAAGCCGTAGCGAAGGCTTAAGTTTAGGATTTCGGTAGAGATAATAATGTATAGTGGGAGAGTAAAGAAAAGCTCTAAGGTGGCTGTGATGATGCCAAGGGTGATGGTGTCGGAACGATTTTTGACTTTGTTGGCGTTTCTGATGAGGCTTTTAGTAATGTGGCGAGGAAGGAAGAGCCTGGTAGATTGCTCCTTTTTCTTGGTGTTTCTTCTAAAGTAAAAGAAAAGAGTGATGACGGCTTCGGCGATAAAAACGCCGGCTAAAATTGCTGTATATATATTATTGTCGGTGATTTTGTCGGCGGCGATAAAACTAATAATAATATATATAGTAAGAAAAGCGATAGCGGTAAAAATTTCGGTGCCGAGAATGAAGGAAAGTGAAGCGTCGTCGGCTTTTTTGACGCTGGTTTTACCAAGAGCGTGATGGTAAAAACAAGCAAAAACTCCGGGTGTGAGCTGTAAAAAAGCCTGGATAACCATAGCCAGTAAGATAATAATTACAGAGATGAAATCACTCATGCTTTAATTATAGCACGTGGGGGGTTGATTTTCTAGTCTGGGTGTGCTAGTAACTAAGCCATGAAAAAAATTATTATATTTTTTATTATAATTATTGGCGGATTTTTTGGCGGAACTGTGGATACTTGGGCGGAAAATTTGGTTTCGGAAAATTTGCCAGAAATTTTTATCAAAGCGATAAATCCTGGATATACCGTGGATGGAGTCGCTAACGTCGGAGAAATGATTGAAATTGGCAGAAGCTCCGATGATTTGGAATCGCTCGCTGGCCTCAAAATCGGCTATATCAATTCTAGTGGAAACGAAACCACATTGGTGGACTTTTCCAAGTACCTTTGGTCGGCTGGCGAGTCTATCCTCCTTCGTTTAGCCAGCTCGCCAGGTGCCGAGCTGGCCCATGTGCAATATACGAAGACACTGGCTTTTAGGGCGGGACCTTTGCTAATTCGGCGGGGAGATGAAATTATTGATACGGTGTGTTGGATAGGTGGGGAAGGGTGCGTGGCGGCATTCAATTCTTCAAATCCGACGACTTTGGTGCGGGATCTTGACACGGGTGAATTTAGACATTTGTCTAATTATGAGCCTACGTTTACAGAGGGGAATCTGAAAATGGTAGAAACTGGTGTTGATTCTTCTGACGATGGCGTAAAGGAAGTTTACAACAAATGTAAGGGAGTGGTGTTTTCGGAGATTTTGAGTTATTACGAAAGCTCGCCTACGGAACAGTTTATCGAACTATATAATAGTAGTCATGAAAATATTTCGGTTGATGGGTGTTTTGTTCGATACAAAAATAAAAAATACGAACTTTCTGGAGTAGTGGGGCCGGAAGGATATTTGGTGCGGTATCTTAATGATTTTCGGTTGACCAAAAATCCGACGACGTCTAATGTGCTGGAATTAATTGACGTAAATGGTGACGTTTTGGATCGGTTAGAGTATTTTAATGGGCAGAAAAAAGGAACGTCGTATGCTTTTATTGGTTATGACGATCTCGGCGCGGAGATTTGGAAGACGACTTATGCGCCGACGCCGGGGGAGCCGAATAATTATCAAGAATTTCGGACCTGCGAGGCGGGAAAAGTGATAAACGAAGCGACGGGAAACTGTGTGAAGGTGACTTCTTTGGCTGAAAAGATTTGCGGGGAGGGGAAATATCTTAATATTTTGACGGGGAGGTGTAAAAGTAATGAATCTTCTAGTAGTGGAACTAAGGAATGTAAGGAAGGATATTATTATAATGAGGAAACTAAGCGGTGCCGGAAGATAAAGGAGAATGATGGGGCGGAATATGCTTTGGTGCCGGAGACTTTTAACGAGGAGACGTCGTTTGTGGCGTTGTATTTGGTGTTAGGAGTAGTGGGGGTGGGGCTGATATATATAATATATGAATTTAGGCATGACATTGGCCGGATTTTTAGGAAGATAATGAGGAGATAATATGATATAATTAGGGTATGGATGCGAAAGTTGCTGAGATAAAAAAGTGGCTGGGGACGGGATCGATTAACATATTTGGCTATCCGATGAGTGGTAAAGATACTCAGGGAGTAAAATTGGCTGAGGCAGTTGGGGGGAAGCTTCTTTCTTCTGGTATTATTATTCGAGCAAATGAAATAGAAAAGCACAAAAAGCTGACTGACACTGGTAATTTGATTCCGACTAATATATTCTATGAGTGGGTGTTGCCGTATTTTGAGAGAGAAGATTTGAAAAACTATCCATTGATACTTTCTTCGATCGGACGGTGGTTTGGCGAGGAAGATACGGTGCTTGAAACAGCAGAGAAGGCTGGCCATCCGATAAAAGCAGCGGTGCTTCTGAATATTTCAGAAGCGGATGTGCTAGATAGATTCCATAAATTACAGATTTTGAATGATCGGGGAGAGAGACAGGATGACAAGGATCTCGGGGTATTTAAGACGAGACTTGAAGAATTTAGACTCAAAACGATGCCGGTTTTGGAACATTACAAAATGATGGGGATGCTCATCAATGTAAATGGTGATCAATCGCGTGAAGCGGTGTTTACTGAAATGATTGATAAGTTGTACGAGTATTTACAAAATTAGGTTGGAGGAATTCTGGCACTATTGCTTTTTGAGTGCTAATTTTGTATAATATAAGGTATGGAAATCACCAAGCGCCAAGAGAAAATTTTGGCTCAAATTATTGAAGAATATGCAGAAACGGCGTCGCCAGTGGGGAGTGTGACGATGGCTAAGCTTTTTGGTGTGTCGCCGGCGACGGTGCGGGCAGAAATGGTCAGACTGGAATCTTTTGGCTTAATTGCGCAGCCACATACTTCGGCGGGCCGGGTGCCGACAGATGCGGGGTATCGGTATTATGTAAATAATTTGACGGTTTCGGATGGTGCTTCCGAAATGGAAGATAGAGGGCTTCACGCACTTGAGAAGAGGGTGAGTTCACAATCTAGAGCAGATGCGGCGATTAGAGGAGCAGTAGACTCTTTGGTGGAGCTGACTGGCAATCTTGGGCTTGCAACAGTGGGAGGGCAACTATATTTATCAGGGATTTCGAGACTTTTCATGCAGCCGGAATTTATGGATACTTCGAGAGTGCAAGCAGTGGCAAAGCTACTAGACAATCTTGAGCCTTGGTTGCGTGAGGCGGCGCCGGGCGAAGCTCTGAATATCTTTATCGGGCACGAAAATCCGATTGGCAAGAACTCAGAAGTTTCTCTGATTATTTCTAAATTTTCTTCGCCATTTTCGGATCGGAGTTATATTGGGGTTTTGGGACCGACGAGACAAAATTATATACGGGTAATGGGATTAGTAAAATATGCTGGGCAGATGCTAGAAGAAACATTAAAGGAGGATTTTTAAATGAAAAAAGAACAGAAAGAACAAGAAGAGCAAAAACAAGCGGAGCTTTTGAATGATTTACAGCGGACGCGGGCGGATTTTGAGAATTATCGTAAGCAAATAGAAATCCAAAAAGAAAATGAAAGAAAGGCGGTGAAGTTTGCGACGGTGATGAAAATTTTGCCGTTAATTGATGATATGGATAGAGCGATTTCGAGTTATGAGGAGTTGAAGCCGCTCGAAAAGACTTTGGCAAAAACGATGAAAGATTTGGGCCTTTCGAAAATCCCATCAGAAAAAGGAGTAGAGTTTAATCCAGATATTCATGAAGCGGTGATGACGGAAGGCGAGGGCGACGTGCAGGTGGTGGGAGAGACTTTGCGGCCGGGTTACTATTACGAAGGGGAAGTTTTGCGCCCAGCGATGGTAAAAGTAATTGCCGAAAAAGATTAAATGTGATATAATTACAGGAAGTTAAGTAGATAAGGATAAAAAATAATGGCAGAATATAGTTTGGCGCTAAAAAAGCGTGAAATAACTGGTAAAAAATTGAAAGCTTTGAGAGCTGAAGGGCTGATTCCTTCGGTGGTTTATGGTGCAGGTGAGCCGATTTTGACGTCTTCCGAGTATGTAACTTCTGAGAAGGTCTTGAATGAAGCAGGTTATCACTCACCAATTGACCTTGATATTGACGGCAAGAAACAACTTGCGATTGTGAAGGATGTGCAGCTTGATCCAGTAACTCGTAAACTAATAAACGTAGAATTCCATGCCGTGTCGGCAGATGCTGCAGTAGAAGCAACCACCCCGATTGTGATTATTAATTTCGAAGCTAGCGAGGCTTCTAAGATTTATCACTTTGCAATGACTCAGGCTCTTGAAGAGATTGATGTAAAGGCTAAGCCAGCGGATTTGCCAAAGGAACTAACAATTGACGCTTCCGCTTTGAAAGATGTGGATGATAAGCTCGTGTTGGCGGATATTAAGCTTCCAGCTGGAGTGGAATTTGCGGATAAGGAAATGAGTGGCGATCAGGTGGTGGCATCTTTGTATGATCCAGCAGCAGAAGCAGCGGCGCGTGAAGCTGAGGCAGAAAAGCCAGAAGTAGATGCGGCGGACGTCCCATCGGATAATGGTGAGAAGCCAGCTGAAGCTGAAGGCGAAGAAAAGAAAGCTGAATAAGATTCTAAAAACCGTACTATATAATATAGTGCGGTTTTTTGATATAATTAAAAAAGGAGTAAATATGGCAAATATCTATGATTATAAAATTAAAAACCGCAAGGGCGAGGAAGTTCCTTTATCTGATTATAAAGGTAAGGTGCTTTTAATTGTAAATACAGCGACGGGGTGTGGATTTACGCCGCAATATGAGGGGCTAGAGGATTTGTACAAAAAATATCATGATAAAGGGTTCGAGATTTTGGATTTTCCGTGTAATCAATTTGGACATCAAGCGCCGGGTACGGAAGATGAGATTCACGAATTTTGTACCGCTAAATACAAGACGACTTTTGACCAATTAGCAAAAGTGGAAGTAAATGGTGACGAGGCGGACCCTTTGTGGGTGTTTTTGAAGTCTGAAATTTCGGAAGATACGGAGCCCAAGGGTATGAAAAATAAACTCGCGATGAAAGCGATTTCAAAGATGCCGGGTGTTTCGAAAGAAAAAGGGTTTATCAAATGGAACTTTACAAAATTCTTGGTAGATAAAGATGGCAAAGTGGTGGGAAGATTTGGGCCGACGGACGTGCCGGCGGATTTTGAAGAAAAAATTAAAGAATTAATATAATCTTAGGAGGTTTTGAAATGGAATTACTAGATTTTTATGCGGATTGGTGTGGGCCATGCCAAATGATGAAGCCGGTGGTGGAAGAGTTTGAAAAGGCACATCCGGATTTAACGGTAAAGCGAGTGAATATTGACGAAGAAGAGGAGCTGGCGGAAAAATATGGAGTGTCAGGAATCCCATGTTTGGTGTTTTTGAAAGATGGAGAAGAAGTGGCACGAGAAGTAGGAGTGGTGCCGGTTAAAAAGTTGGAGAAGATTTATGAAAAAATATGACGTGGTGATAGTGGGGGCAGGAATTGCTGGAATGACGGCGGCGATTTATGCGGTGAGAGCTGGTAAGAGCGTGCTGGTTTTGGAAGAGAAAATGCAAGGTGGGCAGATTATTAATACGATTAATATTGAAAACTGGCCGGGTGACATGGGTGTGACTGGGGCGGAATTATCACAAAAGATTTATCAACAGATGCTTGATCTTGGTGCGGAGATGGAATATGAAAAAGTGCTTGAAATTAGTAAAAGTGCGGAGTTTAATTCTGAGACCGATGCTTCTAATGCAGCGAGAGCTTGTTATAATGTACGAACGGATGAAACGGAATATCTTGCTTCTGCTGTGATTATTGCAACTGGTACGGAGCCTCGAAAATTAAGTGATGCTCAGGCTGCGGATGCGGGGAAACGCCCGATTTCTTATTGCGCGACTTGTGACGGAGCGCTTTATAAGAATAAAACGGTAGTAGTAGTGGGGCATGGTAATTCGGCGAAGCATGAAGTGAAGTATCTGGAGGGGATTTGTGCGAAAGTTTATAATATTCATCATGATGAACCGATTCCGGAAGATGCGGAGGCGGTGTTTGTGGCGATTGGGCGACTACCTGGGACTGGGTTTTTGAAAAATGTGGTGGACTTAGATGATAATGGGTATGTGGTGGCGGATGAAAGTTGTCATACTTCGGCTGATGGGATTTTTGTGGCGGGAGATTGTAGAACCAAGGGGTTTAGGCAACTTGTGACGGCGGCTTCGGACGGATCGATAGCGGCGATGGAAGCGGTGAAATATTTGAGTTAATGTGGTATAATATATAGAGGTGGCCGGATGGCGGAATTGGTATACGCGTTCGACTTAAAATCGAATGGGGAAACCCGTACGGGTTCAAGTCCCGTTCCGGCTACCAAATTTGTTGCTAAAATCGCCTATCTTGGCGTTTTTTCGTGCTCGCTCTATCAGTAATAGCGCTTCGCACGAAGAAAATATCAATCTGCCGGCTTTTAATCTCAAACGGATTATGCTATAATGTGTTTATGTACAATTCGGAATTGTTGAAGGAATTAGTAAAACGTATTAATCGTTTAACGACGTGGCTTAATGTGGAATCGATTGTACTAACTGTGTCGTTAACTTTAATAATTGTGGGTACTATCATTGCGATTAATAATTGGAAAATGGGACATGAGACAGCAGATGAATTGAGCCGATTAATTATTGGCGAAAATATGTTGTTTGTAAGTATGGCTGTTTCGTTTGTTATGATAATTACATTTGCTATGACTGCGGCGGCGAGGAAGGATCGAATTAATGAATTGGCGAGGCTTGGCGTTCCTGTAGGATATAATAGAGTGAATGTTGTTTTTATGGCTTTGCCATTTGTACCGGCTTGTATAGTAATTGTTGCTTTGTTAGTGTGGTTGTTGCCCGCTATCTTTTAGATAGTTTATTATAAAATGAAAGAGGGACTATGAAGAATAAGAAATTGATAAATTGGTTGTGTTTGACGGGGATTTTGGCGGCGTTGTTTTATCTTTTACATGACATTGAATTTCGTATCGGCGATTGGATATGCTTTGTTTCCGCTATCTAGTGCGGGGTACGATGGGAGTGTACAGTCGTTTATACATGTTTATGTTTTGACTGCCCCGATAGTGTTACTATCAATAATATCTTTGATATTGATTGCGGTGGGATCTTTGAAAGGAAAAGATAAACATAAATGGTTAGGGGCTTTTGCGATAGTGGCTCTAGTCTTAATGTTTGTAGGGGCAGTAGGAAGCGGTAGCGTACCGAAGAAATTTTTGGAATTGTGGAGAGATTTAGCACGTATAGTGCGGTGGTGTTTACTGCTATATTAGGTGTATATGGATTTAGGGTGCTTATTTCTAAGGAGTGAAAGTGCGTTTGGGGGGTGGGGGGTTGAAAATATTTTTCTGATGTGATATAAGAGTTGGCAGGTTGGCTTCGCTGGCTTAGCGTGCTTGTGGGTTCGTGAAGAGAATTTGTGAGGGTGTGGAGGTACACTAAACGCATTATTTCTAGGATAGTGTAAAGATGCCTCACGGAAGGAGATAATATGAGTATTGTAATCAATCTCATCACTATCAATTTCGGTAAGAGAAACAGACAAGCGAAGAAAAATAAAGAAGACTAGAGTTTTCTAGTCTTCCCAAACAACCTAGCAGGAATGGTTATTCTAGATACCCGTTCCTGCTAGTTATTATACCGCAAGCGGGATGGGATGTCAAATTTATAAATGAATTGCTTGTGGTATGAGGGGGTTTAGTATATTCCAAACAACATTTTGCACCTGATAGGTGACAGTGATTTTTTGAAAAAGGGAGTATAATAAGGTCAAGATATGAATAAAAGATTTAGGTACAATCTGGGTAAGCTGAGAACGAATGCTGGGGTTTCGCAAGAAAAATTGGCGGAAAAAATGTCGGTGGCGAGGCAAACGATTTCTAAATGGGAGAATGGTGAAACTTATCCGAGTACGGAACATATTTTGAAATTGTCGGAAGTGCTTGATTGTAATGTTGGTGATTTGGTTGGCGAACAAAAAATCGAAAGAAGAAAAATATTTGTGGGTGGAACGGCGGTAGCGATTGCTATGTTCCTTATTATTTTTCTTTGTGGATTTATGACGGCAATGGCAATAAACTATTTTTGCGAAGACGAAGATGGAAATAATATTCAGTGTGAGGTACTAGAATAAAAGTGAAAAGAAAAATTCTTTTGGTGGTCGTGGTAGTAATGATAGTGGTAGCGATTTTGATTTTGGTTTTGAATAAGAATGATATGTCGATTGATACAGTGGACCGAGTTTATGAGGCTTCGGAGAGTAGTGGCGGGATTGGTGAAAAAGTGATAGGAAATCCAGATACAGCGAAAGTGGTGGTGTATGAATATGCGGATTATGCTTGTACTCATTGTGCGGACTGGAACCGGAAAATGAATGATTTTTTGGACAAACATAATGATGAAATTGCATTGATTTTTCGGTTTTATGATTTGAAATTATCTAGCAACAGTAGTTTGGCGGCTAAAGCGGCAACGGCGGCGCAAATTCAAGGATATTTTGAAAAATATAAAGATTTGCTGTTTGAGGGGCAGAGCGAGTGGATGTATGTAAATAACGCTAAAGCTCGGGAATTGTTAGTAGAATATTTTGAAAAAGTGTCGGACGGAAAAGGCGACACGGATAAATTTAAAAAAGGTCTTGATAGTGAAGCGGTGAGAAAGCGAGTGAATTTTGAACATCGGATGGGTGAAAAAGCAGGGATTACTGGGACACCGACATTTAAGATTGATGGGGAAAAGATAGAACTGGATGAACTAGTAAATATATTGGAAGAATGTGCTCAATAGGCATAGGTTTTAGATTTTGATATAATAAATATATGAATATATTATACTGTGGGGATAATGGGATTTCTCGTGGGGTGTTGATTTCGATTTTGTCGCTTCTCAAGAATAATATCGAACCGATTGATGTATTTATTTTGACAATTAAGTATGAAGAGGTGGAGCCGTTTGAAGAAAAAACGGCGGCTTTTCTTGATAAAATAGTGCGGGAGAAGAATCCAAAAAATTCGGTGAAGTTGATTGATGCGACGGAAGTGTTTGTGAAGAATTTGCCGAGCAAAAATATGGGTTCGTATTTTACTCCGTGTTCGATGCTGAGGCTTTATATTGATAAAGTGCCAGAAATTTCCAAGCTTGATAGGATTCTTTATCTTGATTATGATGTGGTGTGTAGGAAAGATTTGTCGGAATTTTATCATACGGATATGGAGGGAATTGAAGCGGCAGGGGTGCTAGATATTTATGGGCGGAGATTTTATCATTACCATGGCTTGAAGCAGGATTATATGAATTCGGGGGTGATGCTTTTTAATATGAAGGAGTGTCTTAAACTTAAGATGTTTGAAAAAGCAGTGAGATTATGCGGGAAGAGATGGATGATGCTGGCCGATCAAGCGGCGTTAAATAAGTCGATTTCTAGTCGTAAATTGATGCCAGCGAGATTTAATGATCAAAATGAAAGACCATCGCCTGACACGGTGCTTCATCATTTTTCAAATAATTTTAAGTTC
>CAZFVK010000005.1:0-30688 GCA_964522475.1 uncultured Candidatus Saccharibacteria bacterium
TTTTGCCTACTTTCGCGTAAATTGGCTTACCATTTTCCGGGTGATGTCCGAGCAGACGCGCGTTATTGTATCGCTCTACTCCTTGCGCGGCTAAAACCGTATCGCGAAACGGCCCGTAAAAATCTTTCAGCATTTTTACTCGCTCCAGTTTCGCATCGGCAATCAAATCCAAATCCTTCTCAACATTCGCAGTAAATTTATAATCTACGATATTCTTAAAATTGTCGGTCAAAAATCCAGCTACCAGCTCACCAATCGGCGTCGGAACTAGTTTCCCTTTGTTCGCTCCATATTTTTCTTTTACGACCGTTCTTTCAACTGGTCCCGCAGCCGTCGACTTAAGTTCCACCACCTCGCGCTCTTCCCCCTCGCTTTCGCCCTTCACGACGTATCCCCGCGCTTGAATCGCCGTCATAATTGACGCATAAGTAGATGGACGTCCAATCCCCAACTCTTCCAGTTTTTTCACTAGCGAACCTTCGGTATATCTGGCTGGCGGCTTCGCAAAGTTCTGTCGCGCGATTAAATTCAAACATTCCAGACGGTCCCCCTTTGCGACTTTCGGTAGTTCTAAATCTTTACTCTTTCCATAAACCTTCAAAAACCCATCAAAAATCACTACTTCGCCCTTCGCCAAAAAATCGTTCGAAATTTTAATCGTCGTTTTCGCAACTTTCGCATTTGCCATTTGCGTCGCTACTGTTCTTGCCCAAATCAACTGATAAAGCCGTTTTTCATAATCATTCTTCCCCGCCGCCGTCCGATTGACGTCCGTCGGGCGAATCGCCTCGTGCGCTTCTTGTGCAGACGCATCTTTCGTCTTAAACGACCGTACTTTGAGATAATTTTTTCCAAAATTTCCCTCAATGTAAGACGCAATCGCCGCTACCGCCTGCGAGGATAAGTTAAGCGAATCGGTTCTGTGGTAAGTAATCAGACCTGCCTGGTATAGCCCTTGCGCCGCGCTCATCGTTGTGCGTGATGAAAACCCAAGTTTTGAGTTCGCCTCAATCTGTAACGCCGCCGTCGTAAATGGTACCGGGTTTGCTTTAGTCCCCTCTGTTTCTTCCACGTCAGTTACAATAAACTCAGATTTTGCCAGCTTTTCAAGTAATTCACGCGCCGATTGTTCATCTTTTGGAGCTTCACTGTCATAGGATGCGTCAAATTCAGCGTCCTTCAAAAACCTCCCAGACACTTTAAATGATGATTTACTTTCAAATTTTTCAATCTCTTTCTCGCGCTCGACTACAAGCCTGAGTGCCGGCGATTGTACACGTCCTGCCGAAATCGCCCCTGGCACTTTACGCCGTACCATGTCTGACAAATCATACCCCACCAGCATATCTAGCGTCTGTCGAGCCTGCTGACTTGCTACCATATCCATATCTACTATTCGCGGATTTTGAATCGCGTGTAAAAGCGCCGGTTTCGTAATCTCATGGAACGTAATTCTCGCCGTATCTTTCGGTAGCTTCAAAACTTCCGTCAAGTGCCACGAAATAGACTCGCCTTCGCGGTCTTCATCCGTTGCGAGCCAAATTCTATCCGCCGCCTTCGCCTCGCGCTTCAGTTCCGCAATAATCTGCTTGTGTCCCGGGTCAATCTCATAGGTTACGTCAAAAGTTGCTTTATCAACTTTAGTATCCTTCCGAATATGCCCCACACTCGCCAGTACCTTAAAATCATTACCGAGGTACTTCTCGATCGTATGTGCTTTTGCCGGGCTCTCCACGATTACTAAATTTTTAGACATATATATTATAATATCATACTTTATTAAATTTTTGGCGAGTAATCTTTATAAAGTTTGCATCCGGTCATGCATTGAAACTTGCCCATAAAGAGCTTAAGGTGCAGTCGAAGTTATGCAATTAGCCCCCAATTATTCATTCCTAGCGCTCGCACTCGACTTTTTATCTCTAGCATCGTCAAAGACTGATTTAAAATTTCCGGCGGCAGTAGCGTCATTTCGGCAATTTGATCGCCAGAACGCGCCCCTTTTGCAAGCGCCTGTAAAATTTTTGTTTCGATATCGCTATCTCCGTATAGTTTTGCACGCTTATTTGCACGATGCCGCTTCAAAAACTCCTCCGGAAATAGTTCCTTAAGTAAATCATCAGGCTCAGTATAGGGTATTGCCCCCTGACGAATTAACTTGTTACACCCTTGCGAATAAACGCTTGAAATATTACCAGGTACCGCATACACATCCCGCCCCTGCGCCAGCGCATGCGCCGCAGTGGACAGAGTTCCAGATTTCTCGGCGGCTTCTACTACCACCACGATGTCCGCCAGTCCAGAAATTAATCGATTCCTCTGTAAGAAACTTAGTTTTTGGTCTAGCCGCCGTTTCACGAATGTTTTCCCGCTTGCTCTCTCGCTTATTTCTCCGTCCACATTTGTGTCCGTCCCCACACTCGCCGCATCATTCGCTCTTTCACTTACCCCATCACTCACCCATTTTTCCCCATCAAATCCCGCCTCCGCCGGACCTAGCGGCGCATTAAGGTCGGAAGCTGGCGCATACTCCGAGATAATCGCCCCACCCTTTCTCACGATTTCTTCTGCCAAAGGCACATGTGTCCTGGGGTAAATTTCGTTAATTCTCGTCCCTAGTATCGCCACCGTTACTCCGCCCGCGTCCAAACATCCTCGATGTGCAATACTATCAATCCCATACGCCAACCCCGAAACCACTACCACTCCGCGTTTACCTAGCTCATAAGCTAGTTTATACGCCACCTCTTCGCCGTATTTCGTGTTATGTCTTGACCCCACAATTGCCACCGTTTTCGGTCGTCCAGAGCTGTCTGATTTTTCGTTTTTTACCACATTTTCCGGCATTTTACCATAAAAATACAACATTTTAGGCTTAACCGCAATAGCGTCCAACACCTCTGTAAAATCGGCTTCTAGGGGCGTGATTTGGTTGATTTTTTGAAAAAAGTGTGAAAAAAGTATTGACATTTATTCTCCTGTGTGATATAATGATAATAGTTAGGGCAATAAAAAAGCCCTACACCGCACCTAAATAAGTTATAATTTCGCTATACAATCTTAGTATAGCAGAAATTGCGAGCTTTTGAAAGACCTTCGGGCAATAAATTTCTTCATGGTTTATTGTTATAAGTATTACCTCCACTTTGAAGGACAAATTTCGAAGGCTTAGCAATCCCTTTAACCGGCGGGCCCCGATTTGTGTGAGGTGGGTTACGCTTCCGTGGGTTACACGGTATAGTGAGAAGCGTTAAAGGGCCAAAACAGCCCCATGATTAGGTGATGCCCACCCTTACCTAATCATGGGGCTATTTTGGTGTTGATTTTCAGGATTATTTAGTCTTTTTTGTGTTCTTTTTCGCTACGGACTTTTTAGCGGTCTTCTTAGCTGGAGCTGCTTTTTTACGAACGGTTTTCTTCTCGCGCGCCTCGCTTCTCGCCACCGAATCTTCTACCTGTTGCGAGCGGTTATGGACGCCATAAATCAAGCTGGTAGTCCCCACAACCAGCATGTATGCCCCGAAAAACCTGAGGAAAGTTAACACCTCAAACGACCCAGCGTTCAAAATCACTAGTCCCATCACACATCCAATTACCCCCGCAAGAACGCGGATGAAACGGTCGGTTGGATCGACAGTGGACAAAAACCCATGAAAAAGGTCAATCACCCCGCTCAGGAACACGTAAAGCGCCACAACAGATAATGCTAGTACTAAATCGTTTTGAGTTGCAAATAGAAGCGCTAGCGCCGCTGCAACATCCACCATTGCATCGATCACTGAATTGAACCATCCGCGCTGACGAGTTGAACCATACAGCGCCGAGAGCGAATCAATTATTCCCATTCCGAGTAAAAAGACGCTCGTGGTAGAAATAATAATCTCAAAGCTTTTCATCCCGCCAAACAGCAGAATAAACCCAAACACCGCCGCAAGCCCACCTCTGAGCACAAACACGAACCAGTGTTTATCAATAAACCTTCTATTTATATGTGCCATAAATAATCCTTATATTACTTACGCTTATTATAGCACATTTTCACGAAAAAATGTTAAACATGGCGTTTTTTCTTGCGCACTGTCTCTACTATCCAAGTCAAACCATAGTTCAAAGGCTTCAAAACCATATCATGCGCCGGGGTGTATTTGTATTCATCGCAACCAAACGACCGTTTGAACTCTGACACGCCATAAAAACGGTGTGACTTCTCATCTGTTCCTACGATTCCCCACAAATTATACCTCGTTTGCCCCCGCCTTCTTGCTTCTTCCATCGCTTTAAGATGTAATAGCGGCGCCGCCGAGTATTTTGTCCCAAGTTCCGACGAAACCCCATAATGGTAACTCGCTTCCTTCCCGTAAAAAATCATAAAATTTTGTGCCAAAATCTCACCGTTAAACTTCGCAGTATAAATCAAAACCTCCCCACCTTTCCGAAAAGCCTCGAATTGCTTTTTCAAAAAATCACCAGAAAACGCTACATAATTTTGCCGCGCGGCATGTAGTTTTTCCAACCGACAAAACTCATCAATCGCTGTATCTGCATCGCTACTTTCGAGTGTAATCTCTAATTTTTCCGCCTTGCGCAGTTTTCTCCTAAAACCTTGCGAAGCGCCCGCTAAGATTTCCGCTTCAGACTTCCTTAGATCCAAAATCCCCGCATATTCTACAGATAAATACATCGGCGCTCGCCTTAATCCCTGTTCTTTCAGGATTTTCGCCATGTTTTCAGACCATTCCGCCTGCGGTCGTACTCTCACGAACGCACAATTATGCTTCGTCCCCTGCTCGCGGATATCGTTAAAAACTGCCGAAATCGCACTTTTTTCGTGCCAATTAATTAGTGGCCCGCCCGCAATCGCCAAATACCGCCCCCGTTTTGCCGTTTCTACTACACCGGCATAAGCCCCCACAATCTTCTCTCCTTGTTTTAGGAGCCGCCGCACGACTTTTTTTCCGCGCGCAAGATGAAATTCGTAAAAGTCCCACGATTGTAGGAAATTGGCCTCTTCTTGCGCCGCTACATACCCATCCCATTCACTTTTTGAGGTTGCATCAACCATTGTCATAAATGCCTCCTTTTTTTTCGGGCAGTTTCTACCAACAAATCTTTCATGTATTTCATTTTTGAAATCACCAAATCGTGCGCCGGGACAAATTCTACGATTTCTCCGCCGAAACCAGTTTTAAAGGTAGTTACGCCAGCGTATCTATGATGCGGCTGTCCTGCCGGCGCAATCCCCCAAAGATTAAAACGCTCATAGCCCTCCGCCTTCAAATCTTGTATTGCTTGCCACAGTAACGCATACGCCCCCGGTAGCTTACGGTTTAATTCTGAAGATGCCGCCTCGTAATAATCCCCTTCCTTACCACCTCTGATGATTAAACCATAAGCCACCGGCTTTTTGTTTTCTGTTTCAGCCTTGTAGATCCAAATATCATCAAGAAAAGCCTCTTTTTCTGCCAGAAGCACCTTAAAAGATGGCGGTACAAAATCTTGGCGTTTGGCCGTTTCGACCTGAACTTCGTGAAATTCTCGAAAATCCTTCTCTGCTCTGCCTTTTGACACCGTAATTCCCATTTTTGCACTCCGGCGCACTTCATATCTCGTTTGTCGCCTCATATCAGCTAGCAATTCCTCTAGTGACCGCGTTAAATCAAGTATAACCGTATTTTCCGCCGCGAGGTGCATAGGAGCCTGTTTTAGTCCTAAACGCCTTAAAAGTGCCAAATTTTCGCTTGTGGCGCGAATTTGCGGCCGCATACGCACGAAAACGCACTTCTCTTGCCGCGCGATTTGTCCTATCCTCTCTATCACCTCTTTCACTAACTTCTCGTCCCGATAATTACAGAGTGGTCCACAGGGGATTTCCAGATACCGCCCCCGCTTTGCGTCTCTCACAATCATCAGCGCCCACCCCGTCCCCTTGAACTCCTCAATTATCACTTTGGCGCCGATCAATTCGTTCATTTTGCCGTATTTTGGCGACTGCAGAAAATTCGCCTCTGGGAAAGTCTCCAAAACCCTTTGCCATTTTTCGCAAATCTCAGGGGTAATTACACTTACATTCTCCCTATTCATCTTCCTTCTCCTTTAGAACGTGCTTCCTGATGATCTCCCGCGCTCTTTTTAGCTGATCTTCACTGTAATAGGTGGGAATATTGATGATATGTTCCGCCACGAAAGTCGCTTCTGGGCAATTTTCTTCAACAAAACCGGCTTTTTTGTAGTATCTCTCTGGTGCAATGGGTTTTTCATACCAGTATCCCGCAAAATGATAACCCGCTACCTTCAGCTCCTCTAGGCATTTTGCCCTGTCACTTACTAGTTCAAACTCTCTTTCTACCCCATATGCAGTCCTAAACTGCGAAAATGCACTTTTCGCTTCAAAATTTGGCATTTTTCGCTCGAAATCCAATCGGTTATCCGCCGACCTCTCTATAAGACGTAGCTTCAAAAACGCTCGCATTAAAACCCCGCCCAGGTGAAAAT
This sequence comes from uncultured Candidatus Saccharibacteria bacterium, assembly GCA_964522475.1. GTDB lineage: Bacteria > Patescibacteriota > Saccharimonadia > Saccharimonadales > Saccharimonadaceae > Nanosyncoccus. The sequence goes on from CAZFVK010000005.1 coordinate 6,493, forward strand.
GAGTAAAACCTCTAACCATCCCTGCCAGCAACGGGTATAATCTCTCCCTTGTATTATCAGATTTACGCGGCGGCAGTTCTGGCGCTTTTACTGCATTTTTACAGGGGTGGCGAAATACTACTGCTCCACCCGAAATCGTATCTATTGCCTTATCTTTTCCAAAGGAATATACCACCGCTGCTCCTACTGTCCCCGCTTCACGCCCATCTGGGTATTTTACTCCTACTGAATGTGCCAAATCCTCGATAATAATCAACCCGTTTCTTCCGGCAAATCGCTCGACCATCTGCATATCAACGGGATTCCCCAGCGTATTTTGTACGATAATCCCAGAGATAATGTTTTTCATGGGTCTTTTAATCGTTTCTCTTAAAGATTTTTCGCTAAAATTCAGCGTTTTTCTTGATATATCTGCGTAAACTGGCACTAGCCCCGCCGCCTTGATTGCTTCAATTACCGCAAAACAGGTAAAACCATTGACAATTACCGCATCTCCTGGCGTAAAATAGGCTTTTAAGGCCATGGCAAGCCCCGTCCTGCCGTTTTTGGTTAGAACCGCTGTCCCACCGCACTTTTTTTCTAACGCCTTTTTTAGCGCCGCTGCGTCGCTTTCTCGTCCTTTTGAGAACAGATGACGCCAAGCGTGCTTTCTCCTTGCGTTTAGCCCTAGATAGTAATGCTTTTTCATCTGTCTGCCACCTTTTTACTCAAAAACCGCATCCTGCCTATTTCCGCATCCTCATCACGAGGGATGTTAATGTTCTTGCGAGTCCTTCTGGGTCGGAAATATAAGGTGCATGAGTCCAGTTCGCATAAAATTTCAGTTCGGCATTTGGTAACTTCTCGTACATTTCTGTCGCCTGTCTAGGTGGCGTTGTGGTGTCCTTTTTGCCCCAAAGCAGAAAACTTTTTGTCGTAACTTTTGAAAAATCCAAATCCCGGTCAGACTCTAGCATATTCACTAAAGTTTTTTTCATGTTGGACGGCGCATGGGAGTAATCCGTAGTTCCAGTCAGGCGATGGAATGCCTTATTGACGAGCGGAATTTTCTTCAGTGGTCGCCCCATTTTGGCGATTTTCTGAATTAATTGCTTCTTTTTCGACGGCTCATAAATCCCCGCACTATCTAGTAAAATCAAGTATTTGAGCTTCTCTGGTTTTTCCGAGCAAAGATTTAGTAAAATCCTACCTCCGTTGGAATGTCCTAACGCAATCGCGCCCTCTGGGATTTCCAAATCCGCCCATTTAACATAGTCCTCAACCGTCCAAACCTTATCGCTTGGCGCTGTTAGCCCCGGTACATTCAGCATTTTTACCTTTAGTCCGTTCCGCCTTAAAATTGCAAGAGTTGTTTTCCATGGCTCCACCGTATAAGTCCAGCCATGAATAATATAGAGGTCGGCCATCCGTCCATCGTGCTTTTTCTCGCCTAGCGCAATTTCTTCTTTGCTCATGAGTCTAACCCCCATTTTTTGCGTCTCGCCACCGCAGCCTTATCTCTACGGCATAGTTTTTTGGCATCCTTCGGATCGGCGAGCAATTTTTCAATAATCCATTCAAGATACTGGCTCCCCTTAAAAAACAGCGTTTCACGACCCCTAGTTCGCTTCTCGATAAACGCTAAGGCCTTTCGCGGATCGGTCGTCGCTACCGCAGATACTCCTAGTTCTTTCAATCTTGGCGCCGTCCATTCCTTTGTCCGCCGCCCCACTAAAACCACCCGCTCCGGCTCTACCTCAGCAATTAACTCAGCTAATCTCTTATGCTCCGCTTCCTCCATTTCTCCCTGATCTACAATATCGCCAATGATTAGCCATTTATGGTCCGCATGCATCCGCTTCATCATATCTAGCGCTGAAGCCATTGAAATCATGTGTGCATTGTAGCTACTATCTACAATATCCATCCCATTTTTCCCCTTAAAATACGCACATCTCCCTGGCGCAATCCGCATTTTGGTAAAATCCGGATTAAACGGCAGGTTTAAGTACTTCATCAAATCCTGTAAAACAAACAGATTAAACGCCACGTCCTTCGGCTCTGGATGGTTAAAATGAAAAGTCGTATCCCCATAGGTAAAGTCGGTCGAATCCGGGTAAACCACGTATTTTTTCATCAAAGATTTTTTTATCGGGATAACTTTTGCGCTAATGTTTTTTGTCGCCTCAACCATTTCCTCTGAACTTGCATCAATATATACGCGCTTTAATGTATTCGCCGGCAAATTGGCAAATTCTGCAGTAATCGCCTCATTTACATCTTTATATTTCCCCGCCTTTACCTCTTTTTCAAATTGGACCGCATGGCTTGTCCCTATGGACACCCAAATCGTCACCTCAGGCTTTAGCCATTTTGCGATAAATTCTGCTTCGTGTGGGCGCTCCCCATCAATTTCTACTACATAAAACGGCTGTTTTCGTACCCGAAAAACCCCAAAAAACGGCGCCGCGATGAACAACCAAATCCAGCGTAGTTTCGAACCATGAATTCCTTTCAGCCCCAAAATATCAAAAGGTACTCCAAAAGCCGAATTCGCGTCATGTGAATAATGCGCCTTTTTCCCCATTTCGTGCTCAAGCATCGTCAGCATCGTTGTTTTTCCCGCCGAACCAGTCACCGCAATCACCCGCGGATGCCAGCGTTTCAAAACTAATTTAGCAAAAAACCGAAAATAATCTGCCGCATTGAAATAAAACTTTTTCTTGAGTTCAGAAACACTCATATGTCTATTATATCGCATATTGCTTTTTTTAGCAAAATGTGCTATAATGGAAGTATATTAACATTAATTATCTATCTCTAAAAACTCATTGACAGTCCATCTAAGTGACTATCTGAAGTTATAGAGAAGAAAGGACAATATGGCAGAAGCCAAAAAACAAGAAGGTCTTACGATTCGCATTCGTTTGAAGGCCTACGACCATCGCGTGATTGATCAATCCGCTCGTCAAATTGTCGAAACCGCAATTCGGACCGGCGCGAGCGTGTCTGGCCCAATCCCTTTGCCGACTAAACGCAGTACTTTTACTGTTGTGAAGTCCCCACACGTCTATAAGACCGGTGGTGAAGCGTTTGAGATGAAGGTCCATAAGCGTCTAATTGACATCCTAAACGCCAATCCTAAGACGATTGAGAGCCTTCAAAACCTCTCTCTCCCTGCCGGCGTTGATGCCGAAATCCGGATGTAATTAAAAAAGCACCCCAAGCGGGTGCTTTTTTGCGCAATACGCGTAAACCAAAAAAACGTCACTGTGATATAATTTTAATATGAGAATCTTAGAATCGCCTATTCAAAAAACCGAACTTATTAAAGAATCGTCGAATTTTATCGAAGAAAATACCATAAAAGCGGCGGTAGATATAGAACGAGAGATCATAGCGGTAGATTCGCCAATGCATTATGATTGCGAACAATTACTTATAGAAAACGGCTCGGCTCAGTCGGACATCTGGGGTATTAATCTGTATCTTGACGAGAATGATATTGATGATTTAGTAGAATTTGATTCAATGATTAACATTCGCCCAACCCAAAACAACCGAAGTCGCAGCGTCGAAGATGAAGCCATACAAGCAAAAATCAAGAAAGTAGTTCTAAAATGGATCAAATGAAGTACATCCATAGCGAGGAAACCCGGTTGGATTGGCCAAAACACTCTATCGAATACCAGATGGGAAACATCGGGAGTGAGGTCTCTCGCTCGCTTAAATGGACCAAAAGGAATGACCAAAAGCGTTCCGCCGCCGCAATCGACCGGGCACTAGAGCTTTTTGATCTTACCATTGAATGTAATGCGAAAAATCCTGCACGCTTACGTGAATTGCTGATTGCCAGAGAGGAATTTTGCGACTATTTCTTTAACAACAACTCCTGGCAAACCGACCCCAAAAGAATGCAGCGATATTATGATGGGTTTGCGATTTTGTGTTTATCAAAAAATGTGGTATAATTAATAGATGAGTACATGAAAGGGGGATTTTTGATGTTTAATGTGCTCTCCATGAATCCTGGGCCACTCCCAAAGATGATGGATATTTCCCCAAATGGGGATGGACATTACAGTTTTAAAGGTAGAATGATGACATCTGTTTTTGGTGGGGCATCCGCAAATTATTTGTTGTGGCTTAAACGCTCTCAAGAAATCTCGCCGGTAAGTGGTCTGCTTCTTCTTGCGAAAGGTCGCCACGACGAACATTGGATTGCGAACCGTAGTAGGGTTTTAGAAGCCGATATTGCATCGATGATAAGAAGGGAGAGTTTGGTCGAGCCAAAACAAATTCTTTTCGTAAGAGAGCTCGACGTCTATAACCCATACCGCAACGCTGAAAATCGTACAAAAGCAGTGGCGCATTTTGTTTGTCGCAACCTAAGCAATATGGAGCTACAAAAGCTACACGCTAATACGAGTGAACTGGCTGGGATTCTTCATGAGCTTGAAGCTATTAAGGTAATTTCTCAGGCCAATATCTACGTTAAAACCTTTCTCGGCGAGATTCCGCTGAAAAAGACTGAGCAACCTTCGCGGGATATTGGCAAGAGAAAGGGGCCTTTTAATAAAGAATCCGAAAAAGATGAGAATCCTAACGCGGATTTGATCCGCCAATTTCAACGGTACTACTAACAAAACTGACCCAAAAATCCCCGCACGATAGCGGGGATTTTTTCGAGTTCGCTAGTGATTATTTAATCACCTTAGTGATCACGCCGGAGCCAACCGTCTTGCCACCTTCGCGGATAGCGAAGCGGTCTTGTTCGTTCATAGCCACAGGAGCGAGGAGTTTCACCTTGAAGGTGACCTGATCGCCTGGCATGACGATTTCCTTATCAGCTGGAAGCTCGACTTCGCCAGTTACGTCCGTAGTACGGAAGTAGAATTGTGGCTTGTAACCCTTGGAGAATGGAGTGTGGCGACCGCCTTCCTCTTTCTTCAAGATATAAACCTGAGCTTCAAATTCGGTATGTGGAGTAATCGAACCTGGCTTGGCAATCACCTGACCACGTTCAATTTGGTCGCGCTCGATGCCACGAAGGAGCAACCCTGCGTTATCGCCGGCTTGACCTTGGTCGAGAGTCTTGTGGAAGGCCTCAATACCAGTCACAACCGACTTTTGAGTGTCTTTCAGGCCAACGATTTCAACTTCGTCGTTAAGTTTCACGACACCTTGCTCGATACGGCCGGTAGCCACAGTACCACGACCCTTAATCGAGAACACATCCTCGATTGGCATGAGGAACGGTTTGTCAAGATCATGTTCTGGAATATCAAAGTACTCATCCATAGCATGAACGAGTTCCATGATGGCATCTTCGGCTTCCTTATCACCTTCAAGAGCCTTAGTAGCAGAACCCTTGATGATAGGAGCATTGTCGCCATCGAAGCCGTACTTGTTAAGAAGGTCGCGTACGTCCATCTCAACGAGCTCAACGAGTTCTGGATCAGCAAGGTCCATCTTGTTAAGGAAGACGATAATCTTTGGTACGTTCACCTGGTGCGCTAGGAGCACGTGCTCACGAGTCTGTGGCAAAGGACCATCGTTCGCTGCGACTACGAGAATAGCACCATCTACCTGTGCTGCACCGGTAATCATGTTTTTAATGTAGTCTGCGTGGCCTGGCATATCTACGTGTGCGTAGTGGCGCTTTTCAGACTCATACTCCTGGTGAGAAGTAGCAATGGTAATACCACGTGCTTTTTCTTCTGGAGCGTTATCGATTTGATCATATGCGACTGCCTTGTTTACATCACTAGGTAGTCTTTTTGCGAGAACGTTAGTAATCGCTGCAGTTAAAGTGGTTTTTCCATGGTCGACGTGACCCATGGTGCCGACATTAATATGCGGCTTGGAACGGTCAAAATTTGCCATTCATTCTCCTTTATTTGTTATTACGGTTGGAGCGCTAATAAAAACCAGCTCCAAGACTCTACATATATATTCTAGCTTATTTTTCATAAAATGTAAAGAGTTATTTAGAGCCAAAAAACTTAAGACAATTTTATTATTATAACATATTGTTTGTGCTATAATGGACTAAATAGGTCATACAATAAAGGATATTTTATGTTTCGAACAAATAGTAAAAAAATAAAAATGTTAATATGTGGGCTGATTGGTGCTCTGGCGCTGTCAATGGCACCGCTGCCGAAGGCGCATGCGGCGGATAGCTGTTTTATTGCGACATCATATCAGGAGATTATATGGAGTGATCCACTTCATACTGACGTTTTTTATGTGAGGGTTGGTAGTGTCTGTGAAATAAAACTGTACGATCTAGATGTGAGTTTTTCTGATATAGATGCTGTCGAAGGCCTGATACCGTTTCATTCGGACAACAGTGATGACCTTACTAATGTCAAAGACCGTGGATTACGGGTATGGTGGAGCGGAAGCGAAGACGAGCGAGAGGATGTTGACTATGTTGAGCTTAGTCCAGATGATTCGGGGGACGACATATTTGGATATTGGTATGTAGTGCCAATGTCGAGCTTGAATCCACCAGCGACATTTAAGCGTAATATGCCGATAACGATTAACTCTGCTCACTATGAAGTGGATGGAGAGATGAAAGAAATTAAAAATTTGGTATTTGACTCCGTGTTAGTCAAAGCGCCGGACTCTGACAAAGATACACTAATGATTAGTGGGGTAGAAAAACAAGATGTATCTTATACCGGTATGCCGGTGGTGCTTGAAGGTGAATTAACGGTAGAAGAGAATGATGACGGTATTACAGCGGCAGATTTGACGGAGCAATATTATATATATGACGACTCTGATTTGTCTTTTACACCGATTGACCGACCGATTGACCCAGGGGAGTTCTATTTAGTAGAATATAACTTTGAAAATGATAATTACAGAACATCACTCAGAGTACCTTTTGCCATTAAAGATTATATAACGGTCGACACTAGTGTATGGAGTGGTCACGGCGAAGTCTCCGCACCACGGTATATCGATAAGGGTGGTGATCTCCATGTTGATATTGTGCCATCAGAGGGGCATGAAATAATGTGGGTGGAATACAATGGGGATGACGTGACGGATGCTCTGAATGACGATTCCTCTCTTGATCTGACGGGTGTAAATGAGGATGCTGAAATTGTGGTGGCGTTTCGTCCTTTCTACTCAGTGACTGATGGTGATGGGGGTGAGCATAGGATTAATAGTGGGAAGGATTTGGCGTTTGTGGTCGATAAAGACCCGGCTAGCTATACTAGTGGGATGGTGAGTATAATGGTGGATGGTGAATATATAGATTTGGAAGATGATAGTATAGTGGAGCCAGAAACACAAATGGTTGTGCTTCTTGACGGGTATTTGAACACGCTAGCTCTTGGCGAGCATAGACTTGAAATATATTTCTTTGACACAGGTGTGGCTGGAATTGCAAGAGCTACATTCGCTATTCTAGAAGCAGAAAAGAATGAGGAAGGTGAAGAGGCGGTGCCAATACCAAATACGGGTGCATCTACGGCGGGTACAAGTAGTGCAGAACCGACGAATATAACAGCAGTGTTTAGCGGAGCAATACTCGCTGTAATACTATTTGTACTCAGCAAATCAATAAAAAGAAAGATGTAAACTGTAAATATAAACAACAAAACAAAGATAAGCCTTCCACGAGGCTTATCTTTATCTGGTCGTCGCGAATCTACTTAGAATTACGAGCCTCGATAATCTCTTGCGCTACGTTTGGTGGTACTTCCTCGTAGCCATAGAGTTCCATTGAGCTTGCTGCCCGGCCCTGAGTCATCCCACGAAGGTCGCCAGTGTAACCAAAGAGGTTAGCAAGTGGACAGAAGGCTTTAATCAGCTTAGCGCCACCGTTAAGATCTTCCATCTCATCAATGCGGCCTCTACGCGAGTTAATGTCGCCGATTACGTCACCCATAAATTCTTCTGGAGTAGTAATTTCCATCTTCATCACTGGCTCAAGTAGTACTGGGTTTGCCTTCGCGATACCTTCGCGAGTCGCAAGAGCACCGGCGAGGGTAAAGGCGAGTTCGCTTGAGTCCACATCATGGTAAGAACCATCATAGAGCGTAGCCTTTACATCTACTACTGGGTAACCAGCAATTACACCACCAGCCAAAGTGTCTTCCACACCCTTTTGGACTGGCTTACGGTATTCCTGCGGCACCACACCACCTTTAATTTGGTCGATAAATTCAAAGCCTTTACCGGTTTCGTTTGGCTCAAACTTAATCCATACGTCGCCATACTGACCTCTACCACCAGACTGTTTGATGTGCTTACCTTGAGCTTCGGCGGTACCACGGATGGTTTCGCGGTATGCTACCTGAGGTGCACCAGTATTGGCTTCTACGCCATGTTCACGTTTAAGACGGTCAATGATAATCTCTAGATGTAGCTCACCCATACCAGAAATAATAGTTTGACCAGTTTCTTCATCGGTATGTACACGGAAGGTTGGATCTTCTTCTGCCATCTTCGAAAGACCGATACCCATTTTCTCTTGGTCTGCCTTAGTCTTTGGTTCTACTGCAATTGATACTGGTGGATCTGGGAATTCAATTGATTCAAGTAGAATCGGATGTGCTGGATCGCAAATTGTAGTACCAGTAGTACAGTTCTTAAGCCCCACTACTGCAGCAATATCACCGGCGCCAATTTCCGAAATATCTTTTCGGTCATTAGCATGCATCCGTACTAGACGCCCGACTCTTTCCTTATCACCAGTGGTAGCGTTCATCACAGTATCACCAGATTTTAGCTTACCAGCATATACGCGGATAAAGATGAGTTTACCTACAAATGGATCAGTGGCAATCTTAAATGCAAGAGCAGTGAGCGGCTCTTTATCGTCGGCCTTGCGGACAACTTGATCGCCAGTCTTAGGATCGGTACCTACAGTTTGACCTTGATCACGATCAAGCGGTGAAGGAAGATAATCGGTCATGAGGTCAAGCACTTTTTCTACAATCACGCCACGACCATCACCGCCAGTCACTAGGAAGAAATCACCATCAAGTACGCGCTTTCGAAGTGCCGCTTTTAGTTCATCTACAGTGATGGCGTCTTCACCTTCAGAGAAGTATTTGTCCATTAACTTTTCGTCAGCTTGAACAGCCTCTTCTACTAGCATCGAGCGAGCATTCTTGGCCTTTTCTTTCATGTCTTCAGGAATCTCACCCACGGTGAGTTCATGGTCGGCATAATCTTTGTAGGTGTAAGCTTTCATATCGATAAGGTCTACTACACCGCAAATATCCTTTTCAAACCCAATCGGGAGATGAATCGCCACAGCGTTTTTAGAAAGACGTTTGTGGATAGAATCGAGAGATTTGTAAAAATCGCCACCGATTTGGTTGATTTTGTTTACAAAACAAATGCGTGGTACACCATATTTGGTCGCCTGGCGCCATACTGTTTCAGACTGAGCTTCTACGCCCATTTTACCGTCAAACACCACCACTGCGCCATCAAGAACACGTAGAGATCGCTCTACCTCAGCGGTAAAGTCGATATGCCCCGGGGTATCGATAATGTTAATTTGATGATTTTTCCAGTAAACGGTTACTGCAGCAGAAGTAATCGTGATACCACGTTCCTTCTCTTGCTCCATCCAGTCAGTATCAGCACCACCGGTGCCGCCCTTTACCAGGTCAATTTTGTGTTTGAGACCAGTCCGGTAAAGAATCGCCTCCGAAGTTGTGGTCTTCCCTGCGTCAATATGGGCAATAATACCAATATTCCGCAGTTTGCTTAAATCGTTAGTAGCCATATGCTCCTTTTAATAATTATTATTTTAGTCTAAGAGTTCCACACTCAAAAAGACATATCCGTACTATTATACCATACTTTTGGCATATTTAAAAAAATAAACCGACCTCTTTGTAACCGCATGCCAAACACAAGTGTGGTATAATTTCATAAAATAGCATAAACATTAATAATGAGGAGATCAAATGTTAGTCCATGACGAACTGTATGACCCAGTCAAACGTACCAAAGACATGAAAGAGTCCGAATTTACCAAATATGTCAAAATTCGGGATGCCCAAAAGAAAGATCAGTCAACCGATCCGGGGAAAGTAGAAAAAATCCGAGACATTTTTTATTCCACTCATCAAACCATTGACCAAGAAAAGCTGGATAAAATTTGGGAATTTGTCGGCCCCAAAATCGAGCAGAATGCTGGTCTTGCCGAATTTACCTTAGATTACGGCGGAGCAGAATCCGACTTTTTCTTCCCGTGGCTTATCAGTGTTTATACTTCCCCGTCTAAGGCTCTAGAAATGTCTTACGGTGCCGGTAATGACCTTACTGGTAAATGGGTGATGTCTGTCCCCGAGGACGACAAAATTGACACTTTTGTCAGAAACGATCCGACTTTTGTCTACAATCGTGAACGACAACTATTTGTAGCAGACCTCGTAACGAGTTTTCAGGAACGCTCTAGCAAAGAACGCAAAACCAAAATCGTCGATATCGGTGCTGGTCGGATGGCTTGGGCACGCTGGCATGGATTCCAATTCAAACCCGAAATCCAATCTATCTACGCTGCCGATCGCGATGCCACTATTGATATTAAGAAACTTTTTGATCAGAATATTTCTGACTTAGGCCTCGAATACGAAACTCTTGACATGGCTGAGCAACTAAGAAGTCCAAAATGTAAAGACGCAGATCTCATTATGCTCGGTGGCGTAGCTACTTATTATCCAATGGAGTTATTTGCTAGCACAATCATTGCGCCAGTCTACCAACTATTAAAAACCGGCGGTGTACTCTATTTTGACCTTCAAATCAACTGCCCATATCTTCAGCGTAGTGTCAAAATCTTTGATTGGCCACCGATGAAGCTAAAAGACAATATCGCTGCGGCTATCGACGTGGTAGAAAAAGTGCGTAAAAAACTTTGGTCCGAAGGTATGAAATTTGGTGCCGAATATGCTCTCGACACCTATAACGAAGTACCAACTGCTACCATGATTACTTTCACAAAACTATAATCGTCGACAGTCTAAAAATACCCGCTTTGGAAGCGGGCATTTTTAGCTCAACTTTTTTCTCAAAATTTCCTGAACGGCTGAAGGGTTGGCCTTGCCATGGGATTCTTTCATTACCTGCCCTACCAAGAAACCAATTACTTTTTCTTGTCCAGCTCTAAAATCTTCTTGCGCTTTTTTGGTTTCTGGCTTCGCGAGTACTGTATCTACAATTGCTTCGAGAGCCCCAAGATCATTCTCCTGAACCACGCCGAGCTCTTTAGCGATAGTTCTAGTATCTTTCCCTTTCATCTGTGGGTCAAACATCTTGAGAAACACTTCTTTGGTTGCTGTGGACGATAGTTCCTTCTTCTCATTCATTTTGGCAAGCTCAGCGAGCTGCGCAGCAGTTGGCAAATCATTCAGGTATTCCGCCGACTTCTCTTCCGCGAGCAAAACCGACGCAAATAGGTTAGATATAAGCGTAACATCGACGGGTGACGCCGCTTGGGGGACCCCCGCGGAGGCCTTAGCCGACGTGGGGGAAGATGCGGCGGCAGGACCCGTCGAGAGTTCGTTTATTTTTTGCATTAGTGCCGGATAATCGAGGAGAATTTCCAAAATATCTTCCTTGATAATTTTGCCAAACTTTTCCCGATAATCTTTCGGCATCATTGGAAGCTTGGCTGCCTCCGCGGTGATAAATTCATCAGACAGATTAATCGGTGGTAAATCCGGCTCCGGCATATAACGATAATCTTTTGCCTCTTCCTTAGATCTTTGTCCAGTTGTTACCCCTGTTGCGTCATTCCAGCCCAAAGTCTCTTGAATTACTTTTTCGCCATTGTCTAGAATTTTGGATTGACGAGAAATTTCATACTCTACTGCGCGCTCTACGCTTCTAAACGAGTTTAAATTCTTAACTTCTGTCCGAGTTCCAAGTGTGTCAGAGCCCTCCGGTGCAATCGATACATTTACATCAAATCTCATATTGCCGTTATAAAGATCGCCATAAGTTACTCCCGCGTGGCACATTAGCCTCCACAGCTCTTTACAATAATCGTGCGCGTCTTTACTCGAATGAATATCCGGTTCGCTCACGATTTCGATGAGAGGCGTATCTACTCGGTTCAAATCTACCAAGGAATAGGTATCAAAATGTGTGAGTTTGCCTGCATCGCCTTCTAGATGCGCGTGATTAATCCGTACTTTTGTTCCAGACGGGAGCTCCACATAACCAGCCCCGATAATTGGCTGATAAAACTGTGTAATTTGGTAACCTTTCGGCGAATCTGGATAAAAATAATGTTTGCGATCAAACCTAGAAAACCTGTTAATTTCACAATTCATTGCCTTTCCGGCCAAAATACAAAATCTCACTGCTTCCCCATTTAGGCGTGGTAACATTCCAGGCAAAGCATAATCTACCGGTGACACACAAGAATTAGGCTCTTTCCCCCGAGCATCATTATCAACTTCCGAAAAAAGCTTAGTTTTGGTTGAGAGTTGTACGTGGCATTCAATTCCAATTGTCGGTATATATTTCATTAGATCGCTCCTAAGTCTTTTAAAGCTTGCTTGTATATTGCGAGTGCTGTCGCCGCTTGTCGGTAGGTAATCTCAAGATCATCCTCATGCGCCAAAGCATTACGAAGTTTGTGAGCGCGCCACACCGCATTAATATCGGTAAATTTATCCTTAGAATGTTTCAGTCTCTCCCCCATATTTTTGCCAGGTATTCCTAGCTCCATCATCGCTTTATCAAGTAATTTGTCGCCATCAATCACAGTTTTCATAAAAGTTGCTGGGTTGTTTTTGACAAAATGGTTTTCAATTGAAAGAAACCTTGTCTGATATTTTTCTTTGTCAAATTTGTGCTGGCGCTTTTTGGTTGCCATCATTGCAAGTAGCACCATAGCGGCTACTATTAGAATTGCCAAAACAAACGGCGTTGCTCCACCCTCCATTATTTTTCATCCTCCAAAACTTTAGCAAATTCAATCAAGCTCTTGTCACTTCTTCTTGGCCCTACAATTTGTAAACCAATCGGAAGACCCGTAGAAGTTTTTCCTGCTGGAATCGCGAGTCCTGGTACGCCGGCAAGGTTGAGAGACACACTCATCAAATCCTCAAGATACATCGCTACTGGATCATTTACCTTCTCGCCAAGCTTAAAGGCTGGGTTTGGCGAAACCGGAGTCAATATAGAATCACAGCTAGAAAATGCTTTTTCGTATTCTTTTACAATCAAAGTTCGAGTCTTTGCTGCCTTCAAGAAATATGCATCATAAAATCCGCTTGACAGCACAAAATTCCCAATCATAATTCGACGCTTGTTTTCTGGCATAAAGCCTTCTTCGCGCGTATTAGCATAGAGCCCATTTAAATCTTTTGAATTTTCCGATCGAAACCCGTACCGCACCCCATCATAACGCGAAAGATTAGAGGCTACTTCTGCTGGTACAATAATATAATATGCTGCAAGCGCATATTTAAGTGCTGGCATATCTAGCTCTACAATTTCATAACCCTTAGATTTTAAGAGGTCGCACTTCTTTTCGAGCGCCTTTCGAATTTCCGCATCCACGCTCTTATTATCAAACTCTTTGATTACCCCAACTTTTTTGGCCTTTTTGACTTCACTGTCATTATAATAATCATCAAGAGTTGTCAAATCTTTACCATCTTTACCGCTGGCAATTTTCATCAGTAAATCCATATCTTCCGGACTTTTAGTAAAGAACCCAACACAATCCGTAGAAGACGCCATCGCCACCACTCCGTATCTAGAAATACACCCAAAAGTCGGCTTAAACCCATATACACCATTAAACGATGCTGGTTGTCTAATCGAACCGCCCGTATCGGTGCCAGTCGCAAATTCTACAATATCCAGCGCTACTGCTACTGCCGAGCCACCGGAAGAGCCACCCGCCACGCGTGTCTTGTCATGACTGTTCAAGGTTGGCCCAAAATATGAATTCTCGGTAGAAGAACCGTGCGCAAACGCGTCTAGATTGGTCCGCCCAATCATAATCGCACCCTCAGCCTCTAATTTAGCTACCGCCGTAGCCGTAATCGGCGAATCAAAACCTTGTAAAATATGTGCCGAAGCAGTGGTTTCGCCTGCCGGTGCTAGAAAATTGTCTTTTAAGGCATACGGCACACCCGCGAGTCGCCCTACGCTTTCTCCAGCTGCAATCTTTGCATCGATTTCACGGGCTCTTTTCAAAGCCCCTTCGTCGTTAATAAACGTAAAAATGTTATAATCTTCAAATTCATGCGCTTTTTTAAGCGCATCTTCCACGAGTCTTACCGCAGTTACTTTTTTGTTCGCAGTCTTCATAATACTTTCGGTACCTTTATTTGATTATCTTTTTGCTCATAAGATAGAGCAAGTAATTCCTCACTCGTGGCGTCTTGCTCCAAAATTTTATCATCTCGCCATACGTTTTCCATTTCAAACACCTGATAGGTCGGTTCTACACCTTCCACGTCTACCTCACTAAGCTGTGAAATATACTTCAGAATTTCCCCGAGATCTTTTTTTAAAGATTCTGTCTGTTCATCAGAAACCGAAAAATTTGACAGCTCAGCCAAATGATGAATAGTTTCCACATCTACTTCCATAGAACTATTATACCACGCCAAATGTCTTATTTGACATTTTTAAACAATATTTTCTTGATATAATTAATTATCGGTGTTGCTTCTTCGAGATTTAAGAAAAAGCTTGCAATTACGTAAGCCGCAAACGACAGCACCCCAATCAAAAGGAACTTCGGAATTGTGATTACGAGAGAAGTATCAGTAGCCATCAAAGGAATAAACTTAGTGAGAGAAAATGCGATACACCCACAAATCAAAGTCGCAAATAGCATCCGCCCCAACGCCTTCCAAAACTCTTTATCTAGAATCTCTCCACCTGAGCGTTTCTGTAAAATCGAAAGCAAAATCACAATTTCCACTAATGCCCCGATTGACTGCGCAATACCCAGCCCATCTACTCCCCAACCCGCAAAATAGGCTACTACAGACAAAATTACCGTGAGTCCAATCGCTGCAATTGACACAATAAACGGTGTTTTGGTATCCTGATAAGCGTAAAACCCACGCGATGCAATATGAAACACCGAGCGTGCAAAAATCGCAATACAAAGAGTTCCAAGAATCGATGCCATCGTGCCGTTGCTATCGTTATTACCGATATTAGAAATAAAGGACACTACATACCCTCGCCCAAAGAACGCGATAATTGAAACCGGCAGAGCAATCCAAGTAATCGTACGGAGTGCCTGCCGAAAGGTGTTATAAAAATCTTTTTTGTTTCCTGTACCTAGTTCTTCTGTTAATTTCGGGAAAAACGCTGTCGAAATTGCCACACCAATCAAGCTTACCGGCACCGTATGAAGCGTAGTGGCCTGGTCAAACGACCGTACTGCTCCCGGCCCCATCCGAGAAGACAAGTTAGTCGATACAATCGAGTTTACATAATCTATTCCCTGATCTAGAGATCGCGGCGGCAAAAGTTTAAGAATTGTCCGGAACCCTTGATTTTTCCAATTAATCTTAAATTCATAATCAAACCCAAGGCCAAACATTCCAATCAGTGACACAATAAGCTGCAGAATCGCACCTAGTACTACACCGAGTGCTACCCCCATGATACCACCTTCAAAAACCTGTACTCCAAACAAGTTGATCCCGCCAGTAAAGCAGGTAATACCAATAATAATTCCTATATTATATATAGTCGGCGCAAAGGCATAAAATACAAATCTTCTCGTCGCTTGCTGCATCGAGGTAAGCACTGTAGTAATTGAAAAAAGAAACGGATTTATCGCAATCACTCTAGTCATATTGATCGCTAGAATCGTCCCTGACTCATCCAGACCTGGCGACACCACATAGCGAATCAAAGGATCCGCAAATACCATGATAAGAACGCTTACGATTAATGACAAAATTGCTAGTAAATTCAAAAGCGAATAAGACAGTTCCCACGCGGATTTTTTATTGCCCGATGCCAATCTCTGGTTAAACACCGGAATAAACGATACCGCAAGCGCTCCAGATGTCAAAATAAAAAACATAAAATCCGGCACTGTAAAAGCGGCCGTATAGGCATCAATTCCAGTCGGATACGTCCCTAAATAATATGAGTTTAATAAACGGTCCCGAAAAAGGCCCAAAAGTGCCGACATGAGAGACGAAGACGCTAGGACAATCGCAGCTGATTTTACCGACAATTTTAGGTTCGCAATTTGAGTCACGGACTTAAAATGGAACTTTTTCATAAATTCATTATAACACGTGGTATAATATTTGTATGGCTAAAAAGAAAGTAGTGGGGAAAACTGCGAAGAAAACAGATATGCCTAAACAAGTCAAAAAGACCCGTTCTAGGCGCAAACTCAAATTATATTCTAATCTAAGTACTAGACATCAGTCCAAAAAAGACGCTGCTGCGCGTAAACGGGCAGAAGATTTGGCGACTCTACCAAAAGAGCCAGTCAAAAGATTTTTTGCTAGGCTTCATCCTAAGCGAGTTTTCAAATGGTGGTTTTCTTGGCGTGGCCAAAAAACCATCCTAAAAGTCACAGCTGCTATTGTTCTGATTTGTATTATCGGTATCGGTGGCCTATTCTTGTATTACAAAAAAGATATCGAAGGCTTAAAACTTGATGAAATCAATATTTCTGACACCGTCAATACTTACCTAGACAGAAATGGTACGGTACTCTGGAAAGACACCGGCTCCGACAACTATCGTTTAGTAGTCAAAGACGAAGATATCCCAGACTATATGCGATGGGCTACTATTGCTATTGAAGATCGCAACTTCTACGATCATATTGGCGTGGACTTCGGTGCTCTTATCCGCGCTACTTTCTCTACCCTTGGCGGTCATGGCGTTCAGGGTGGTTCTACTCTTACTCAGCAGCTAATTAAGCAAGTTTATTTTGCTGATGAAGCTCAGAGTGAAAACCGTGGTGGTATTGCTCGTAAAATCAAGGAGTTGATTCTCGCGATTGAGCTTGAGCGGATGTATAGCAAAGACGAGATTCTTACAATGTATCTCAACCAATCACCTTACGGCGGCCGTCGTAATGGTGTAGAATCTGCCGCAAGGACCTATTTTGGCAAAGCTGCCAAAGACCTTGATCTTGCTGAATCGGCCTTGCTCGCTGCTATCCCAAACAATCCAGGTGTGTATAATCCATATAATGAATACGGTCACGAAGGTTTACTCCAGCGTCAACGCTACACCTTGGATATTATGGCCGAAATGGGCTTTGTTACCAAGGAAGAAGCCGAAGCTGCCAAATCGGTTAATATTTTAGATCGAATTTTACCAGAATCTAGTCAATATTCAGACATTTTGGCTCCGCATTTTGTCCTAGAAGTTAGAAAACAACTAGAAGATAAATACGGCATTTCCACCATGCGAGCTGGTGGCTGGACTATCAAGACCTCTCTTGACTATCGTGCTCAAAAGATTGCCGAAGACGCCGTTGCTACTGGTGCCGCCTATACCTATGTCAATCATAGTGACGATATCGCCCTAGTTTCAATCGATGTAGAAACTTCTCAAGTTATTGCTATGGTCGGTTCAATCGACTTCAATAACGCTGCTTACGGCGAGCTTAACGCTACTACTGATTCCCTGATTGAGCCAGGTTCTACTATCAAGCCGATTCTCGATTATTCTGCTCTCTTCATGCAGCGCAGTGGTATTAATTACGGTCCAGGCTCAATCTTAAAAGATGAAAATATCAACAAGCTATATTGTGCGGGTTACACCGGTAGCTGTTCTCTTACCAACGCTACGGGTACTTTCTATGGCGACGTTACTATTAGATTCTCCCTCGGTCACTCACTTAACATTGCCGCTGTAAAAGCCCTCTATATTAACGGCATTGATAATTCTCTCGAAATCGCTCACGCTCTTGGTGATCAAACCTATTGTAAGGATCGTGAAGGCTATGGTCTTTCCATTGCCATTGGTTCTGGTTGTGGTGTCAAGATGGTAGAGCATGCTAATGCTTATGCCTCTCTTGCTCGTGGCGGTTCTTATAAAGATTTGACCTATGTTCTCGAACTCAAAAATTCCTCCGGCGATATCGTAGAAACTTGGACCGATACCCCAGCCGTTCGTGTGGTAGATGACCAAGTTGCCTACATGCTTTCAAGCATCCTTTCCGATCGCTCTGCTCGTTGGTTTAATAATGAAGGTTTTGTCGTACCAGGTGTTTGGACTGCTACTAAGACTGGTACTACTACCACTACCAACTCTGCCGTTACTAAAGACTCTTTGATGGAGAGTTATTCTACTGCTGTTTCTACCTTAGTATGGAACGGTAATCACGACGGCTCTGGCCTCACCTCCAACTCAAACAACGTCGTGCGTTATACTATCGGCCACTATATGGAACGTGTCCACAAAGAAGTTTACGAACCGGATGGTAGATGGCATAGCGGCGACCAGCCAATTCAGCCAGCCGGCATGCAGCGTCTTACCGTTAACGGCCAAACCGACATTTGGCCAAGCTGGTACAATGCTAGCAAAAACTCCGGCGTTTCCAAAGAATCTCTCACCTTCAACAAATACAATCATCTCTTAGCTTCTGAATGTACCGCCGAAGATTATAAAATTCAGATTGAGGTAACTAAAACTATTGACCCGATGACTGGCGAAGCTGTTTATAACGTGCCAGAACCTTGGAATAAAGACACCAAAGATACCTGCGATTACAAACCACCTACAATCTCTATCACTACTTCTGGCCCAAATATTATTGCTAACATCAAGAAAGGTACCTACGATATCGTTGGCTACACGTTATACGTAGATGGCATTGAGCAATCTGGTATCTCCGTCAATAGCAAGGGCGTAGTTTCTGGGTACGCATTAAATGGCGACGAAACCTCAATAAAGCTAGTTGTAACTGACTCTGCCGGTTATGCTACTACTGCCGAAGCTACTCTTACCCCCAGCAGCGATACCGAGAAAAAGAAAACCACTAATTAACTACCCTATGGAAATCACAATACTTATTATTAGCCTAGCAATTTTGATAGAAACTTCCGTTCTGGTTTTTAGAAAAATTCATCCTCGCCTATCTAGTAAACGCAAAATCTACGTCGATACTTCCGTTTTAATCGACGGACGTATCGTGGGCATTGCGAGAACTGGTTTTTTGGATGGTGATTTGGTTATTTTAAAGAGCGTACTTTTAGAGCTTCAACTGATCGCCGATAGCAAAGACATCGACAAACGTGCCAAAGCCCGCGCCGGTCTCGAAACTGCCGCAGAACTAGAACGCGTAGTAAATATTAATACGGAGATTGTGGATGATACTGGTGGGCTCAAAAAGGTCGACGAAGAGCTTTTGAAAGTTGCCAAAGAATCTCGTGGCGTCATCATGACAATCGATTATAATCTTCTCAAAGTAGCTGAGGCTGAAAAGATTGAGACTCTCAATATTAACGACCTTGCGCTTAGCGTTCGTACCGAGCACAAACCCGGCGAACGTTTCAAGATTAAGATTCTAGAAAAAGGCGCTAACCGCGGTCAAGGTGTTGGACATCTCCCTGATGGTACCATGGTGGTAGTCGAAAAAGCCGCCACCAAAGTCGGTGAAGAAGTTAATGTTAAATTGATGAACTACCTCGAAACCTCCTCCGGCCGTATGATTTTTGCCAAGATTACCAAATAGCAAAAAAATAAATTTGACTGCCTCTTGCGTGAGCACGGCAGCCAAATTTATTTTTTTGTTATTTTATCAAATCTTCGCCAAACTTTACAGCTGTGTTGTGGTTTTCGTTAAGCAAATCGTAGTATTTCTCCACGAGCTTAGTACGTCCAAGCACTTTTGCTACGTCTGCCGCAATGTCATAACGCGAAGCCGCATTCTTTCGAAGCATTTCAAACGGTGTAGTGGTAGCACCTTCCTCGTTAAATCCATGTACTCTCACTCTGCCTCTTGCGGTGTAATTTTCAAAGATAGCAGCCAAAGTCTCTGGATAACCATGGAAGCTCGCAATAATCGGTTTATCCGCGGTATATAATTCTTCAAAACGAGACTTAGAAAGTTTGTTGTCGGTTGTGCCAATCGCTCGATAAGACAAAGCATTAATCCCTACGAATTTCAATTTTACTCCCGGAAGATCTCGGCGCAAAATCTTCATCGCTTCCAAAGTTTCTGTAGTCTGGACATCACCTGCTGCTGTCATTACAAAATCCGGGTTTTCGTCCGAAGCAAATTCATAAACACTCGCCCCACCATTTTCATATTGGAAAGCAGCGTGCTTAGAATCAATATAACGTGGCATTTCGTTTTTGTTGAAAGTCGTGAGATTTACTACATCGCGAGATTTTAACATAAAATCAAACGCTGTCTCTGCCGCCACATCATCCACTGGGAATAAACAGTTGCAAAGATTAGTCGGTAGCGTGAGAAGCGTCGAAATCAGGGCTGGTGATTGGTGGGTAAATCCATTATGATCCTGCCGCCAACAAGTAGAGGTCGACAGTAAATTTACTGCTGGAAGTGGCTCCCGCCACTCTACCTCACGGGATTGTTTGACAAATTTAAGATGTTGTAAAATTTGCGAGGTGATAATTGGTAGAAACGCTTCGTAACTACCCATCATCGCTTGTTCCCCGTTCATGAGATGACCCGTCATCACTGAAAAGAGTACGTTTTCTGATAGCATCTCTACAATTCTACCATCTGGTCCTGCTGGAAGATCCCAGTTCTCACGGGCAAGATCGCCCCAAGCCCGTTTTTCAGCTGAAAACACCGAACCAAAACGATTGGATGTAGTTTCATCTGGTGAGAAAAAGTAAAAATTCGAATCCTTCTTGAATTGCTCAGCTAGAAGCTCTCCGACTTTTTTGGCTGGCGAGTAGTATTCTACCCCAGGGTTTTCTACGTGATCTATCATAATACAAATCCTTTCTCTGCGTCAAATAAATCTTTGAAGTTGTAGCTTTGAAGCCACTCTTCTAGAGCTCTCAAATCATTAGAATTATTCATTGGGCTCTTCAAAGGAATCTGATGTGACTCATGATGACGATTTGGTCCACCCGCACCTTTTTCGGTCTTCAAGATATAGAACGGAAAATCGACTTTTTGTTTCAGGGCATTTTGGAATGCTTCTGGATCATCGCCGTCAATCATTACTGGGGTAAAGCCAAACCCACGAATCATCTCATTTAGTTCCCTCTCAGATCGTCTCGCATAAAGCGACGGAGCCGAAATCTTATAACCATTAAGATGTAGGACTGGCAGAATCTTGCCATTTTTTGGTCCACAAAGAAGGGCTCTTAAGTTCAAAGAATCAAGCGCGGTAGCGGTTTCGAGCTCTCCGTCACCCACAAGCACCGCGATAATCTTTTCCGGATGGCCAAGCGCCATACCATAGGCATTCGCAAGTGCGTAGCCAAGTTCACCGCCTTCTACGATTGTGCCTGGTGTATAAGGACTAGCGTGAGACGGAAAACCATCTGGCCAAGAAAAGTTATGACAGACATACGAAAGACCACGGAGGTCTCTAGTGGCATTTGGATCTACTTTTTCGAGTTCTCCATCAAAGAAGAGGTTAGCTTGGAGCGCTGGAAATCCATGGCCGGGCCCAAGGACAAAACTAAAATTATCATTTCCTTCATAAAAAGTCTTAAGATTAGCATAAGCTACGTTAATTCCGTGGCAAGTTCCCCAGTGCCCTAGGAGCCTCGGTTTTACATCGTCAAATCCGAGAGGTCGCTCCAGTAAAAAGTCGTCACTTAAGAAAAGCTGCGCTACACACATATAGTCGCAGGCTCTGATTCGTTTTTTGATATATTCTGATTTATCCATGCCCACTCCGCTCATGTTTATATTATATAGCACAAAAAATCAAATGTCCATAGAAAAATTGAAAAACCAGCATAAAAAACGCGCCCTAGTTTGTAAACTTGGACGCGCTTAGCTAAAAGGATTGTTATCTTAACTCAAATACACCGAGCACGTTGCTAATTGTATAACAATTACCGGGCTCAACTTCACTTAAATCAACTATGCCGTAGCCTTCTTTGGTCTTTTTGACCGGCACTTTGATGGCTAAATTATCATCGTCTACCAGATAGCAACGACTAGTCGCTGCCAAGGTTTGACTATGATAATCCATTCCCTCATACCATTCAAACATGTACTGCTTACCGTACTCTAGCTTTCTGACGTCTTCGACGGGGTTTCCGTCAGCCGTCAAAACAGCCGGATCTGTGATATTTCCATCCAGTCCTTCATAAATGTAGTCCTGAATCGGGAAATATGTCACCTGGCGACCAGTCGCCGGAATGGTATAGCCGTAAAATTCGGCTTGCTTAATCTCTACTTCTTCCAGAGGCTCGTCGCTATAAACCCTCAGCTCCTCTCCTGAATCTACATAGTAGATCGGAAAATCACCGATTGAGATTAGAGCATTAGTAGCCTTGGTCGGCACATCAGAGATTTCTCTCTGATCGTAGAGATAAAGGTCTGAGCCTCTACCTTCCTCAAACTCTCCACCAGTCTGATAGCCACAGCCGTATTCAGTTATCACTGTGGATGGCATCAGGGCACTCAATGTGTAGAGTTTGCCGTTTCTTTCAACGGCATAGCCGTTAGTTTCCTTCACCCAGTCTTCGTCGGTTACAAAAATCTCGTAAGGATCTTTTTCTTCAACGATTGGTTCTCTGGGCGGCTCGACAGGAGCAGCTATTCCTGGAACTTCTTCGGTTACATCGTCTACTTCTTCTTCCTGCGGCTCCGCCGACTCATAAGTCGGCTGGATCGCGGGTTCTGTAGGTTCTAAATCCCAAGCTACCGTAGCTTCGCCAGCCTCAAGTTGCGGGGGTGTCGCCGGTATTTCTTTTTCCTTAAGTTCTCTTTTTTGGAGAACTATTACAGCTATCAACACCACGATTATTGCAAACATCGCAAACAACGAAGCTAATATTACCGCACTTTTCTTCTCGTCGTTCATCTTATCCATTTTGTTCACCTCCCATAGTGAAATATCCTTTTAGCTTTTTAATTTTCTAGTGCCAAAATAGGCACTCACTTACCTTTATTATAGCACACTTTACCAAAAAAGTCAAGCTTATCCAGTTACTTCTTTGATTTTATCAATCTCATCTCTAAGCGCTGCCGCCTTTTCAAACTCTAGGTTTGCTGCCGCTAGTTGCATCTCTGATTGTAAGGATTTAATAAGTCCCGGTAGCTCGTCTTTTGGAATTCTCTTAATGTCAAGTTTATCTTCCTTTTTCTCTTCTGGAATAATTGCCCGAAGTCCCAGAGAAATCTCTTTTTTAATTGAGGTAGGCACAATGTGATGTTTGAAGTTATATTCCTTTTGAATTTCGCGCCGTCGGTTAGTCTCGGAAATCGCCTTTTCCATACTTTCAGTGATATAATCGGCGTACATAATCACCTTACCTTCTACGTGTCTAGCCGCCCGCCCAATCGTCTGAATGAGAGCCGACTCGGAGCGTAAAAACCCCTCTTTATCCGCATCGAGAATTGCAACCAACGACACTTCAGGTAGATCCAGGCCTTCCCGAAGTAGATTGATTCCCACCAGCACATCCACTACCCCCTCGCGGAGATCCTTCAAAATATCGCCTCGCTCCAGCGTATCAATATCTGAGTGAATGTAGGCAGTTTTTACTCCGCGCTCTTTCAAATGGTCAGTCAAATCCTCCGCCATCCGTTTGGTGAGAGTAGTAATGAGAGTTCTCTGCCCCTTGGCAATCCTTTTATCAATCTCTTCCATCAGGTCATCGATCTGGCCATCAGTTTTTCTTACTTCTATCTCTGGATCAAGCAGCCCGGTCGGTCGAATAATCTGTTCTGCTGGTTTTGGCGTATTTTCAAGCTCATATTCTCCCGGTGTAGCCGATACAAAAATCGCTTGATTGATTTTAGAATCAAATTCCCCAAAGGTTAACGGTCTATTATCTAATGCTGATGGCAGACGGAACCCAAAATCCACCAAATTTTGCTTCCTAGCATGGTCACCATTATACATACCTCTTACCTGTGGCAGAGTCATGTGCGACTCGTCTACAATGAGGAGAAAATCTTTCGGGAAAAAGTCAATCAATGTATGTGGCGGTTCGCCGGCTTTTCGCCCTTCTAGATGCCTAGAATAATTTTCAATTCCCTTCACAAAACCAGTTTGTTCTAGCATTTCTAAATCATACTTGGTGCGTT
>CAZFVK010000006.1:0-28657 GCA_964522475.1 uncultured Candidatus Saccharibacteria bacterium
AATCCACCAGAGGCCGATTCCCCACCGGCAACATCGATTTTTCAATAATCTTAGTAATTGGAAGTCTCCTAGTGCCCCATCCTGCCACCGGAATAATCGCTTTCGAAATTTTCATAATACCTGTATTATATCACAGGATTATAGATTTTCAATGAAATCCATCCGCCTTTTGACGTAGAATTTATTTACAACATATACCACCACAAACGCTGCCACTGCTACAATAATCAAAGTCCTTACCGCATCAAATCCCGATTCTTTGTTGTCTGTCGCCGCATCTTCTGCCACGCCGCTCGATTCTTTCGATACCGCGCCGGCCTTTGGCCTATACATCAAGTTCACACTGTCTACACTGCTATTACCATCTACCACCACAAATCTCTTAGTCCCATCTTCATTTTGAGATACCGAAATAATCCCAGACGCCTCACCATTGCCCCAGGTAATTACAAAAGCGTGTTCACCACTATTTAGTGATTGGGCAAATGCATTGCTAAGTACAATCGAAGTAGTTTCACCTTCGCTCACCGCATAATATTCTGCCGGTACTTCCACGGAATCAATCACTAATTTCTGAAAATTATGATATTCACCCGCTGTTCGAAGGATTACTCTCTCGCCAGCACCAAATACCTCACCCGAATTAAGCACAGTATAGATCTTCGACCAAACTGCCAAAATCTTAAGATCGGTCGGTCCATCAATTCCTACCACCAATTCATCGCCTACTTTAGCTTTCATATCTTCTTTATCTGCCCAACGCCAACCGAGGAAGATATATCCTTCACGAGTTGGTTCTTTAGAAGTTACAATAAATGTACAAGTTCCAAGCGAAGTCTCACACTTCTGTGGTTCTGGCAAATCTTTTGTTCCTTCCTCCGAGGTATAAGTCAAAGTAAATGTATAAATTGGATTCCAATCAGCTAGTAATATTGTGTTCGTTTCCGTTACGATAATTTCCATACCACCCGTCAGACTTTCTTCACCTCTCCTCCAGCCTAGGAATTCAAACCCAGTCCTACTTGGCGTTGCCGATGATACTACAAAAGTACAGCGCCCAGTCGCACTTTTACAAGCTTGTACCTCTGGTGCACCCGAACCACCAGTGATGTCATACATGAGAGTATAAGTCTTAATCTCTGCCCATACCGCATAAAGCGTCAAAGGTTCGGACGAATTATCGTTCTTAACTACGTTGCCCGCTTGATAAAGTTGCGATTCGTCTCCATCTTTTGCCCAACCTCTAAACTCAAAGCCTTCCCTTATTGGCGTCACATTAGAAACTGTAAAATCATAATATCCATCATAAGATTCTGCCACTTGAGTAGCCGGCGCACCATGACCGCCATTCGCATTATATCTAAGCGTAAACCCTTCTCTTACTTCAAATCTTGCCACCAAAGCCACACTAGAAGTCTCACTCGAAAGCTCGATTTGCTCACCTGCTTTATAAACTTTTTTGGTTCTTTCATCATACCAACCAAGGAACCTTCCATTGCCATCTGGTACAGTGTTTACAATCGTAAAGATATAAGTATCCTCTGTCGACGCCGCATTTTGAGTTTCAAGTGGTCTCAAGTCATTTTTGTTAGAATAATAATCGACTATATAAGCATGTAAAGTCGCTGGTTCAACCGGCTCATCCGTACCACCCGGCTCTTCTGGATCAGTACCTTCTGGATCAGTGCCTTCTGGATCAGCGCCTTCCGGATTAACCCCCTCCGGATCTCCGCCTTCTGTGCCTTCCCCTTCAGCACCCCCAACTACCACTCCGGCGCCCTCGCCATCAGTCGGATCAACTCCGTCCTCCGCATGAGTAATTCCTTGAAATACAAAAACACCTACTATCACCAGCAAAACGCCAACACTAGCAAGCAATTTTCCCAATATCCCCTTCTCTTTTTTCATTTGTATGACCTTTCTTACAGACCATTATAGCGAATATGGTCATGCTTGTCAACGTTTTTACAAACCAAAATGTTCGTTTGATAATGCTTCGTCGCCGAAAGGATCCTGATAATCATTCAAGGCATCAATTTCTATTTGTAATTTCTTGAGATATTCATCCAAAACCTCTCTTGTAATCGGCCCAGTCTTCTCAAAACTATATACCCCCTCCTCCGTCTCTTCTTCTGTTTCTATCTCTTCTGTGTCCGGCAAATATCCAGGCCGTGACCTATCAAGATAAATATCCCCTGAATAATGGTAAATCGCCAGCGACGCCGCCGTCAGTCCCGTCGATATCGCAATCGCAATTACAGCAAGGAGTATCAAATTTCGTCCACCTTTAGTCAGCCATGTCGTACTATTGTCCTGTTCCATCCCTCAACTCCTCCACTAATTTTTTCTGCTCATCAGTTAATCCTCTCATTTTCGAGACATCTTTTTTTACTATCTTACGTTTCTCTCTGGTCACCAACAGTTTTTCATAAAATTTTTCCGGCTCAGATTTACAATTTATGTTTACTAGCTCTTCTAGAGACTGCTGATAAGAAATATAATCATCATTAAAATTCGTCCTTCTCGCCGCAAAATTTGTCTGATTATCAAGCAGCTTAGTATTTGAAATATTATTTTCCACTAACCGAATATTCAGTGGTGTAATAAAATTAGAAAGAATCGTCTCATAATACCGTCCAAGATATACCCGCGCTCTAGAATCTGTCCGCTGCAAAGATTTCAAACTATCTTTCATTGCATCGCAATGATCTACAATCGTAGTTTTTTGCTCCGCAGTAATCAAACTTTCGCCCTCTTCACCTTCCGCCCATACATTGGCCACTGCAAACAATCCAAAAACCAAAGACATTGCAAAAAGCGCCATTTTCTTCATAACTCTTATTATATCACACTTATTTTTGTAAAATCTATTGTTGCTGGCCAATCGTATTGGCATCTTCCATGGCGGTATAATTATCGGCATTCGTCAACATTTCTTTAATGAGAAGATAACTTTCTACCCACCAGTTCATCTCACTCTCAGACACAGAAGGGATTCCACTCGGACCTTGATAATAATAATTATAATAATCATCATACCAAATTAATCGCCCTGCTGCCGCTCTTTCATAACGCGCCACCCTTACTACCGTCCCTAGTGGATTGCTATTCTTAGCCTGCCTTGCAAAATCCGGTGTCCAAGTCACATTATTATCTTTCTTTGCTCCCCAAATCATCACCTCCGCCAAATCATCATTTGCCACATTGTAGCTCACATCTGTTAGCCCCGCAATGATTTTAATTTTGAGACCCCAATCTTTGACATAGATATATTCATCGTCCATATCGTCAGAAGCCGAAGCACTACTTACCATCGCCGCCATTTGTTCAGCCAATTCTTCCGAAGCCTTACCCTGATTAATCATTGCAACTACACCAAACAAAACTCCGCCTAGCGCAAGTATCGCGAGAGCAATAATTCCAATCATCATCTTCTTCTTTTGCTTGACTTCTTCCCCCATCAACTTCACCTGAGATTTTGGCGCAGCCACCGGCTCAACTTTTTTGATTTCAGGCGCTGGTTTGTCATCATCTATCAATGGGTTCTTAGTAACACCCTCCGCCTCAAAATCCATCTGTCTCGCTCTAATCTTGTCTTTCATATCCTGCGTCATCGGATCTACTTCTACCGTCATCTCGCCTTCTTCAACTGATTCTTCCGACTTTTTGCCAAGCACCATATTTACTGGTCTGCCATTAACATCCTCCTTAACCGGTTCTTCCTCATCGCTAGCAGGCACTTCATCATCAAAATCATCCATAATTTCCGGTTCACTAGTTTCAGTCTCAGCCTTATCTAGTTCATCACCCAAAATATCCTCATCTAATATCTCAGTTTTCATCGCATCTTCATCCATAATGCCGCCATCTACGGGCTCGTCATCCAAAAATCCATCTTCCATCTCTTCAATATCGTCATAGTATTCATCATTAAGATTTTCGTCTGTGACTGCTTCATCTCCTTCAAAAGCCTCTTCGATAGCTTTCTCGGTCTCCGACTTCTCTACCTCCGGCTTTTCTACTTCCGTTTTTTCTACTTCTGATTTTTCCACAGTTAGTTTTTCCGCCACCGGCTCTGCTGCTTTCACTTCTTCTGCCTTGGCTTCCTCGGTCTTAGGCTCTTCAACTTTTGCCGACTCCGACAAAACTGTTTCTTTAGAAACTTCAGAAGCCACCGGCACAACCGGTTCTAACTTCTTTTCTATTTTTTTCTCTGCGGCCGCTCTTTGTTCCATGCGCTTTTTTGCCATAATCCTACGGACCATCGCCTCCACCTCGGCCTCTTTTATCAAGGTCTTCTGATCTTTTTCTCTCGAATCTGGAAACTTATCATCTACCGATTTCATTGCCCAAGCAAAAGGATCAGCACTCGCCATCTCAAATTTGGCACGAGCTTTCTGTTCCGCTGTTGGCATCGGTCTAATCCGTTCCCTGCTCATCAAATGCTCCGCTTACGTTTTATCCCATTATAGCACAACCATAATCGCAATGTAAAGAAATTTTTAATTTCTTTTCAACATCACGGTGAAGGCTTCGGGTGGTATGTCTATCTTGCCAAAACGCTTCATCCGCGCTTTGCCACGTTTCTGTTTTTCAAGTAGTTTCGCCTTTCTATCTCTGTCCCCTGTATGGATTTTTACTAGCACGTCTTTTCGATAAGCCCCAATCGTTTCCCGCGCAATAATGCGAGCACCAATCGCGGCTTGAAGGGCCACTTCAAAATTTTGCCTAGGTATCACTTCCTTTAATTTTTTGGTTACTTCTCGCCCAATCGCATCCGCCTCACTCCTGTGTGCCATTACAGACAGAGCGTCCATTCTCTCTCCCGCCACGAGAAAATCTATTCTCACGAGATCCTCAACCCTATAACCATTTAATTCATAATTAAACGAAGCATACCCGCTCGTCGCTGATTTTAATTGATCATAAAAATCTGTCAAAAGATTTGCCATCGGCGCTTCAAAATCAATCACCGCCCGCTCTTCAATATAAGATAGATTCGTCTGATGCCCACGTTTTTCATTAATCAGATTTAGCACATTTCCAATCATCTCCCGCGGCACAATGATTTCACCCTTCACCCATGGCTCCCGAATCTCCGCAATCTCCGTCATGTCTGGAAGGTCGCTTGCCGATTTTATTTCAATTAGCTCGCCAGTATTCAATAAAACCTCATAATTTGTGGATGGGTTTGTAATGACGAGGTCTAGCCCAAACTCTCTCTCTAACCGTTCCTTGATAATGTCCATATGTAGAAGCCCAAGAAATCCAATCCTAAGGCCAAACCCTAAAACCGGCGAATTTTCTGGCGCATACTGCAAAGCCGAATCAGACAAAGATAACTTTTCAATCGCTTCCTTGAGATCTTTATACTGATCATTTGAAACTGGAAAAAACCCCGCATATACAAACGGTAACACATTCTTATACCCTGGCAAAGCTTCACCCGCCGGCTCTTTTGCGAGTGTTACCGTATCACCTACTCTTGCCTCACGCGTAGTTTTGAGGTTTGTCACAATATAACCAATTTCCCCAGCTTTAAGAGAATCTCGTGGCGTCATCTTAGGAGTAAGCACTCCCACTTCCAGCGCCAACCCTTTCGTCCCTGCCGCCATCATCAAAATCTCCGCATTTTTATCAATTTCTCCCTCAAACACCCGCACATATAACACCACTCCACGATAATCATCGAAATATGAATCAAATATTAGAGCCCTGGTTTTCAAATTAGTATCAGTATTAATTTCTATATCTAAGTCAATCAATCTGTCAAGAATCAATTCTACATTATATCCGGTTTTTCCTGACGCCTCGATAATATCTTCACGCCTACATCCCAGCAAATTAATAATTTGCGACGCTACTCCTTCCACATCCGCCGCCGGCAAATCTACTTTATTTATCACCGGGATAATAGTAAGATCCTGTTCTAGAGCCAAATATACATTGGCGAGTGTCTGCGCCTGTATCCCTTGCGTAGCATCTACTACAAGAACCGCCGTTTCCACCGCCTGAAGGCTCCGCGATACTTCATAAGAAAAATCCACGTGCCCCGGTGTATCAATCAAATTCAAGGTGTAACCCTTCCACTTCATCGTCACCGGAGCAAGTTTGATAGTGATACCCTTTTCGCGTTCAAGATCCATCGAATCCAAAAGCTGCGATTTCATCTCACGCTTCGAGACCGTCCCCGTAATTTCCATCATCCTGTCCGCAATCGTGGATTTCCCATGGTCAATATGCGCAATAATACAAAAATTCCGAATCTTTTCCATATATTATATATATTATACAACGTTTTTGCCAAACTTCAAAACCGGGGTTGACTAATTAATCAGTGTACGGTAGAATAAGATTAAGGAACTATGTTATTTGCCTCTTCTGGGGCAAATAATTTTTATCTGGAATAATCCAAATAAAAGGTTTATCTCTAAGCCCATAGACCGCCTCCTTTCTCCCCGCAAGTTTTTAAAGTGTCAACCCCGTATCATTTACCCTAGCACACCCGCACTAGAAAATCAACCCCCCACCCCTCGCTTGTGCTAAATTTTATAGTTGTACAGTAGATTCTACTGAGCCATTATAACAAACTTCACCTAAATACGCCTTCTTCAAATCATCAGTATTATAATCGCTACAGTCCAAAGGAGATTGTGTCCCAGCAAAGAATTGCCACTTTTCCTCCGGAGCAGTCCTATAGAAAAGCCCTGCCGCACCACCAACTTCCACCATCAAAGTTTGGTATGGTGCATATTGACTATTTTTTACACTATTATTTAAACCATAAATTACAGTCGGATATTCGCCTTCTTTTTCGTAATAAGCAGTCGTAAGTTCAGATGCTAAAGCCATCTCGGAATCAGTTAACCAAGTCCAATCGGTCTTTGCGCAGGCCAAAGAAATATAATAGTAATCAATCACCCCAGCATCTTTCCACTTAGCATCTCCATACATTCCACATACAATATTACTATCAGAGTTCAAATAACCATAAATTTCTGGACCTGCTGACCCTAGATGTGGCAATATTCCAAGCGAGCTAAATCCAACGTTTTCAAGTTTTGTTTTTAAAGTATCCATATTTGATTCAGCAGTATCGAAGTCAGTACGATTTTGATCAACAACTTCCTTTTCAATGTCAAATCTCATCGGTATAAAACTATTTAACCATTCAGGCTTGTAAGTGAGTCCGCTACTGTTTTTGGCATTACTCCAATTATTATCCCCGACATCAACCGTCACAGTACTTATTAATTCCATAACTTCATTATAATCCTCCGCCATCGTCGCCGTCGTCACTTTTTCAGCTTCTTCTTCCGACTTATTAGAATTCACTTCATTTTGGCAATTCCGTTCGCAACTATTTTCTTTAGGTTCAAAATATTTTATTCCAAAAAACACCGCCACCCCCGCGCACACCACCATCAAAATTCCCAAAATTATCGCCGGCACGTTAGCCTTTTTCTTTACTTTTACCGGCTCAGGTTCTGTTTTTGGCCGTTCTTTTATTTCTTCTTCCATCATTATCCTTAATTAACCTTAACCTCATTATACCATATCCCACTAAAACAAAAAATAGTGCTGTAAAATTTACAACACTATTTTAAGGCTCGCGAAGTTTACTTAACACCTATCATCGATAGCGACAATTTCCCCTTCTCAATCGCTACCAATCGCACTTTCACTTTGTCACCTACGTGGAGAACTTCTTCTACCGACTTCAATCTCCGGCCTTCCACAATTTGCGAGATATGTAACATCCCATCAATTCCCGGCAAAATATTCACAAACGCCCCGAAATCCTTAATTGAAACCACAGTACCTTCATAAATTTTACCCACTTCCGGCTCTTCCGTGAGGTCTTTCACCCACTTCACTGCCATCTCAATCGACTTCGCATCCGTACCAGAAACCGTCACGAGACCGTCCTCCGAAATATCAATCCCGGCACCAGTCTCAGAAGTGATTTTGTTAATCATCTCCCCACCTTTACCAATCACTGCACCAATTTTATCTTTAGAAATTTTTACCTTTTCAATCCTTGGTGCATAGTCCGAAATCTTTTTCCTTGGCTCAGAAATCACCGACATCAAATGGTCAAGAATAAACATCCGCCCCTCATGGCTCTGTTTAATTGCCTTCTCCAGAATCTCTACCGGCAGCCCATGTACTTTCATATCCATCTGGAGCGCCGTAATGCCTTCCGTCGTACCAGTCACCTTGAAATCCATATCTCCCGCAAAATCTTCCGCATCCATGAGATCAGTAAGAACATATGCTTTATCAATATCCGAAGCTTCAATCGGCTGACCCTTTGGCACATCTACCATGAGCCCCATTGCCACACCAGATACCGGACGTTTTAGCGGTACACCAGCATCCATCAGCGCCATACAAGAAGAGCAAGTCGCTGCCATCGAAGTCGAACCATTTTGTGACATAATCTCAGTCACCGAACGAATAGCATAAGGAAAATCTTCTTCGCTCGGAAGAACCGGCAAAAGTGCCCTCTCCGCGAGGTAACCGTGCCCAATCTCCCGACGCCCCGGAGAACCAAGCCGACCTGGCTCACCTACCGTATAAGATGGCGCATTGTAATGATGCATATAACGCCTCTTGCCATCCGTTACTTCCATCGTATCCACTTCTTGTGAATAAGAAAGTGGAGCAAGAGTCACAATATTCATCGCTTGAGTTACGCCACGTGTAAATAGAGAAGAACCATGTACCCGAGGCAAAATTCCAACCTGAGAAGATAGAGGCCGAACTTCCGTCAGTTTCCGCCCATCCGGACGCACACCTTCTTCTAGAATCCCACGACGAACTTCTTTGTGTACCGCCAGTTCAAACGCCTGATCATACACATCACGCAAGTTTTCATCATACCATTTTACTTTTTCATTATCGGTTTCACCTTGCCCCTTAGAAAGCGCAAATTCATCATGCATTGCATACTTCATGTCATCGAGAAGATGTGCCCGTTCCATCACATTGCCACGAATTTTTGAACCAAACTTACCATCGGTCCATTTAGCCACCTCTTCAATCACTTCCTCAGATGGCAAAACCAGCTCATATTCTTGTTCTGGCGCATTCACCATCTTAGCGAGCTCTCTTTGAAGATCCAAAACTGGCTGGACTTCTTTTACCGCCCAGTGCATCGCCTCAATAATGGTATCTTCTGGCACTTCCTTCGCCCCTGCTTCTACCATCACTACTTTACCATCTTTACAAGCTACCACGAGATCAAGCGGAGACTGGTCTCTTTCTTCTGGAGAGAGGAATCCTTTAAATTCACCGCCGATTCTGCCAATCCTAATTCCCGCAATTGGTCCATCAAACGGTACGCCCGCGTTCATGAGAGCCGAAGACGCCGCAATCATCGCCACGCAATCTGGCCTAAACGAAGGGTCCATCGAAAGCACTGTACAAACCACCTGAATTTCCTGCCGATATCCTTTCGGAAAAAGTGGACGAATCGGCCGATCAATCAGACGACCTACAAGTACCGCCTCATCTGCCGGCTTCCCCTCTCTTTTGATAAATCTAGATGCCGAAATCTTCCCCGCCGCATAAAATTTCTCTTCGTAGTCAATCGAAAGCGGGAAAAAATCCTGCACCACCGGTTTCGTCCCTACTACTACCGAACCTAGCACCACAGTATCACCATAGGTAACGAGTACCGAAGAAGTCGTCCGAAATCCTACTCTATTTACCTCTAAAGTGAGTTTTCGCCCAAGCCAGTCACAGGATACCGATACAGTCTTCTTACCATTAGGGTTTATTATTTCCATAAAAAATCCTTTCTTTGGGAGAAAACATCAGAGATGAACCACTATATATTAATATAGTAAATCGTCTCTGCGGTCTTCTCCACATTAATTTACTTATACCCCTATTATATCACAAATCGAGTTTTTCGGCATCCTTCACGTCATAGTCGCCAATTTTGAGCCGCCGAAGGCTCAAGCAATACGCCCCCGTCCCCAAAGCCTCACCAATATCCTCGGCTAGAGTTCGGATATAAGTCCCAGAAGATACATGGCACCAAATCTTCAGAATCGGATACTCATACTCTAAAACCTTTATATTATAAATTGCCACTTTACGAGTAGGCACCTCAAACTCCTTGCCAGCCCGCGCCATTTTATAAGCTCTTTGTCCATTAATTTTGATAGCCGAAAACTTAGGTGGCCTCTGTTCTACTTCTCCAATAAATTGTATTAAAATATTCTCTATTTCTTTTAAATTTACTTTTTTGTCACTTTTTTTTGTAATATTTCCTTCAATATCACCAGTATTAGAAATATATCCTAGTCTTATCGTTGCCTCATAAACCTTATCCAATTTCAAAAATTCATTAGATTTTTTCGTCCATCGGCCAGAGAGCAAAATCAGAAGCCCCGTCGCGAACGGATCTAAAGTCCCAGTATGCCCCACCTTTACCTTGTGTCCAAATTCATCCCTAAGCTTCCTTCGCACCCTCGCCACCACCCCAAAAGAGCTCATTCCACTAGGTTTGTCAATCAAAATCACTCTATTTTCGTTTTCACTACTTTTCACCTCTTGATTATACCATATTTTTGTGCTATAATAGAGGCACTATGATTACAAAAGAGAATAAGAACAAGGCTATTGCCAGCGTCGCTCGTAGTAAAAACGATGTTGGTTCTCCTGAAGTTCAAGTGGCTATTCTGACCGCTCGTATCAAAGAGGTGACTGAGCACGTCAAGAATAACAAACATGACTTTATGGCCAAAAGAGGCTTAATTCAAATGGTAGGCAAGCGTAAAAAGCTCCTCAAATATCTAGAAGAAACCGATTTTGAGCTATACAAGAAGACTGTCCAAAAGCTCGGCCTCAGGAAATAGTCAAATAAAAAAGCCTCGGCATCAAACTACCGAGGCTATTTTTTAGAGAATTGTTGCAACCTTCGTAAGGCTGCCTGTTTTAGCAGAAGATTCATTAGTATTTGCTACCTCGCCATAATCACGAAGCCTTATCGCCATTTCATCAAATTTTAACAGTATTTCTGCCATCTGTTTGAAATAATCTTCCGCTTGTGGATCATGATTGTTCTTCTTATATTTAACAACATGTTCCACGCTCGCCCACATATTCATAGATTTATCGCGAATCTGTATCTCAATAGGTACAAGTTTACTGCCTTCACCCGGCGAATAAATCTCTACGCGAACATCCAAATGTAAGGAAGAGTACCCATTTTTCTTGGGATTTTTAATATAGTCTTCTCTAGAAACTACATTCATCCCAGGAATTTTGGCAATCAAATCTGCTACCTGGTATATCTCGTCACGAAAAATCGTGATAATTCTAATCCCGGCAACGTCTTTGATATTCTCCTTTATCCCCTCGATATCAAGAGGATATTTTTTCCGGTTGCACTTCCTTACCATACTATCAAAGGTCTTGATTCTGCCTTCGATACGGTCAAACGGATCATGCATTAATGGGTCCGCCACAATCATCCTCCGAGCATTTTCGATTCTAACCATCGCAAGGTCAAGCGCCGACTTACACTCCAAAGCATACTGGTCAAACTCATACTGCAAAATTCCATTTTCCTTACCTATATTGTCCAATTCTCATTACCCCCGTTTTTAAAGGTGCTAATTATTAGTTCCACCTCTAATTATAGCATAGATCATCAAAAATGTCAATATGTTTATGCTATTCGTAAGCTATGGTATAATTAAAATATGTTAATCCAGAACTCCAGACTAATAAATTTACCTATCTTAAGTGTCCAAGATTCTGGCCCTATTGGCAGCATCGCGACCACTATTATCGATCCTGATTCTCTCAAAATCATCGCTTTTCGTGTTTATGGTGCGGTGAATAGCGAAGGCGGCAACATCTTAGATGCTCGTTCCGTCCGCGAATACTCCAAATTCGGCATCGTTATCGATTCCGCCGACGAGTTAATTTCTGAAGGAGATGTCGTCAAAATCGAAAAAGTCATCGCCCTCAATTTTAACTTAAACGGTCTCAAAGTCGAAACCAGAAAAGGTTCCAAACTAGGCCGTGTCACTGATTTCACCGTCACTGAAGACAATTTCTCCGTCCAACAAATCATCGTAAGACGCCCCGCTATCAAAAGTTTCTTAGATCCCGAGCTCATCATCCCCCGTGCCGAAATCACCGAAGTTACCGATTATAAATTAATCGTCAGAGACGAAGAAAAAGTCATCAAAGAACGCGCCATGAAAGAAGATTTTGTGCCCAATTTTGTTAATCCTTTCCGTAAGAGCGAACAAGCTCCCGCGAAAGCTCATATTGAAACCCCTGGCGAAGAAGATAACTAATCAATTTTTCATCCGTATCATATTTCGAACGCTTTTTAGCAATCACTTTCAAAATCTCTTCTTTTTCATTTCTTTCACCCTCACTTAGAACCTCCGAAATCACATCTCTTGATACCCCCTTTTTCGTTAACTCCATCTGGAGCCGCCGCATTGAAATCCCCTTCTTGAGGAACCGATTTTCTACATAATACTCCGCAAATTTCCGATCATCCACATACCCTTTAGATTCCAGCTTTTCAATAATCCTATCAATATAACTTTTGTCTAATTTTTTATCATAAATCTTTTTATATAAATAATCTCGTGTTTCTCTTTCAGAATGCGGTCGCGTCAAAACCCATTCCAGTGTCCTCTGATAAAGCTTTCCAAACTCCGACGCCTTCTTAAATTCTTCTAGCTGTTCCAGCGAAATCGCCAAATCCTTCTTTACTCCAAGATCCACCACCTGAGAAACATCCAGCGAAAAAGCAAACTTTCCGTTCACATATATATTTACTCGATCCGGATTTTTTACCCCCTGCCTCAAATCCGTGATTCTCAACTCAAAGTCCTCACGAATCTCTTCTCGGTCACCAAAAAATTCTTCTTCCGAAAGCTCCTCCGAAATTTTATAGATATCCATGAATTTTAAACCAATATTTTAGTGTCTCAAAAGTAACCGGGTCTTCTTTGAGTGGTTTTTTAGCAAATTTTTTCCGAAATTCATCAGTCTCTTTTAGAGGAACCCACTTTACTTCAGATACCTCCTTGTCATCAAAGTGAAAAGCATCTTCTCTATCAGTCCAGTCCACCGCAAAAATCCACGCAAATCGATTTTTATTAAATGGATACATCGTC
Organism: uncultured Candidatus Saccharibacteria bacterium; assembly: GCA_964522475.1. Taxonomy (GTDB): domain Bacteria; phylum Patescibacteriota; class Saccharimonadia; order Saccharimonadales; family Saccharimonadaceae; genus Nanosyncoccus. Next base: position 13,164 of record CAZFVK010000006.1, read on the forward strand.
ACAAATCCAAGCTCCGAAAAATCAAGCACCGCACCAATTTCCTCGCGCGCCTCCCTTACCGCTGCATCGATAATCGACTCACCCAAATTTATATGTCCACCAGCTGAAATGTCATAATCCCCCGGATATCGATCTATCGTATCAGACCGTCTCTGCCACAATAGTTCCAACTCCCCCTCCTTATTCCGCCGAAACAAAAACACAATCGAAACCCCAACTATTTCTACATCATCACCCGTCGGATTATTGCGCGCCGCCGGCCACCCAGCCCCTTTAATCGGCTCTCCATTTTTTTGGTAGAGCTGCCAAATCTCGTCTTTATGCATCAGATTCCTAACTTTTCTCTTACTTTACTTTCAATTTCTGCCATCAGTTCTGGCTTTTCTTTAAACAATTTCTTCACGGTTTCTCGCCCTTGACCCAAAGTCTCGCCATTGTATTTAATAAACGCACCAGCTTTTTCTAACACTCCATGTTCCACGGCAAGGTCTAGTACATCACCAGTTTTCGAAATCCCCTCGTTATACATAATATCAAACTCCGCCGTTCTAAATGGCGCTGCGATTTTGTTTTTTACCACTTTGATTTTTGTTCTATTGCCAGATACCGCATCCCCATCTTTAATTTGGCCAATCCGCCGAATATCTACCCTAACAGAAGCATAGAATTTCAGTGCGTTACCTCCAGTAGTCGTCTCCGGATTGCCAAACATCACTCCAATCTTCATCCGAATTTGATTGATAAAAATCACTGTAGCTTTGGACTTAGAAATAATCCCGGTAAGTTTCCGCATCGCTTGCGACATTAGTCTCGCCTGTAAGCCCATTTGCGTATCACCCATGTCACCATCAATTTCTGCCTGTGGCACCAATGCCGCCACCGAATCTACTACAATGAGGTCCACTGCGTTAGACCTAACCAGCGTTTCACAAATCTCCAACGCTTGTTCACCATTATCCGGCTGCGAAATCAAAAGATTCCCGGTATCTACACCAATCCTCTTAGCATAAGCCGGATCCAGTGCATGCTCCGCATCAATAAACGCCGCCTGTCCACCTTGCTTTTGGATTTCCGCAATCGCATGAAGTGCCAAAGTCGTCTTACCCGAAGATTCCGGACCATAAATCTCAATAATCCGCCCTTTCGGCCAACCACCACCAAGCGCCAAATCAAGCGACAGCGCTCCCGATGGCAAAAGTTTCACATCCATCTTTGGCGTCTCACCCAATTTCATAATCGACCCATCACCAAATTGTTTGGTGATCTGCGCTATTGCAAGAGAAAGCGCCTCGTTCTTCCCATCTTTATTAGTCTTTTCTCCACCCGCTTGCGTTTCTTTTTTCGCCATTTTAACCTCACTTTATAATTAATATTATTATAGCATATATCTGCCAAGTCGGAAATATATCCAACCGCCACTCTTATAGCACACTCAAAAAATAAAATCAACCCCCCACCTCTTGCTTATGGTAAACTTCAAACCGCCTAGGCTTTTTCTGCTGCCTGGATTACATGATCAAAAAGACACGTAATTGTGAGAGGCCCTACCCCACCAATCACCGGCGTAATCGCAGTCAAATCTTCTCGTTCTCGCACCGCATTAGCCACATCGCCCTTCAGAACTCCGCCTTCACTCGCCGTTCCAGCATCCACCACCACCGCACCCGAAGCCACCATCTCGGATGTAATCAATCCAGGCTTACCCGTCGCCGTAATAATCACATCAAATTCGCGAAGACCAGACAAATCCGACCCCGAATGAAACATCTCCACATCCATACCAGAATTAGAAAGCATCTTAAAAAGCGGCGCCCCCACCAATTTTCCTCGCCCAACTAAGGCAATCCTCCGGCCTTTCAAATCAATATCATACCCCGCCAAAAGCCACATAATTGCTGTCGCTGTCGCCGAATCAAAATCGCCTTTACTAGACAAACCATCTACATCCTTAGACGGAGCGATCAAATCAGTTACTTCATCCGTCCTCTCTTTTTCGGTAATCGGCAATTGCAAAATTATCCCGTCTATCTCCGAATCTTCATTTGCCGCCAAAATTTTATCCTTAATATCATCAAAAGAAGACGCTTTATAATCTTCTACAATTACTCCTATGTCTTTCCCGTACAAAATTTTTAAATTCACATATTTCAAAATCACCGGATTGTCCGAATCCCGAATAATCAAAAGTTTTGGGACGTGACCAGAACTAAACATTTGTCTAGTTTGCATTGCCTGCCGCTCTTTAATAAAACCGGCAAGCTCCCTACCATCAAGAATTTTCAAAGCTGCGCTCCCCGGTTTTTAGTATTGATAATTTCCACCGGTTCTTGCTCTAACCAATAACCAAACTTGTCATAGATTGTACTCGTAATTGTCGCCCTGGCTTTAGCTAAATCTGCATAACCCTTCGCCGATTCATTTATTAGCACTAGTGGTGCCAAGGGATTCACTCTTATTCCGTTAATGAGCTGTCCATTAAATCCACATTGCTCCATAAACCACGCCGAATTTATCTTATTACCATCTCTGCCTCGATGTATTGGATAGCCCTTTTCTTCCGCTTTTTCTGCTTCAATCGGGTCAAGATACACATTCTTAAAAAACGATCCAGCACTTGCCTTTTCCCGCGGATCTGGCAATTTATCTTTTCGTATTGCTGACACAATCTGCCTTACTCCCTTCGGCGAAAAATCCGTGTAACCATAATCCTCAATAAATCTCTCTACCGAATTATAGAAAGGTCTCTCCATCTGTCCTTTCTTCATTTCCAAGGTTACCGATATTACGAAAAATCTGCCTTTCATCGTAGTATTCATGATACTCTTCCGATAGCCAAACTGCATATCTTTCTTCTCTAGTGTAATAATATTATTAGTCGCCGTATCAAATACTCTCGCCGATTTAAATACCCCCGATATATCTTGTCCATACGCTCCGATATTCTGCACTGGTGCCGCTCCGACAAGACCCGGAATTCTAGACAGTGCCTCTACCCCTGTATAACCCTTATCACAAGCATAGTCTACGACCACGTCCCAGTTCTCCCCCGCCGCTATCGTAAATATCCCATCATGCTCCTCAAATCCGCGCAACCGATTAAGCAGTATCACCCCATCTAGCCCCTCATCGCGCCCAATCGTATTTGCCCCTCCACCAATAATGTAGGTCGGGTACCAATAAGCACTCGCAAATTTATAAGCCTCCGGAATATCATTTTCTGACTCAATCTCCAGCACGTGCCGCGCCGTCCCCCCAATTCTCATCGTAGTAAGACTAGAAATAAAAATATTTTCGTAAGACTTCATATCCCCATTATATCATATTAAGTATTAGTTTTTATCACACTAACGGTTTTGATTATTCCGACCAGCTTGATCATTCTGAGCAGTTTGCGAACGGGTCCAACTGTCTGGACCACCATGATTAGTCCCACTTTCACCAAAATTAGGATTGCTGTCTCTGTCAGATCTATTGTCGCCACGCGCCCTCGCGTTCCAATCTACCTTGGGAGCCCCCGAATTCTCACGCGGAATACTGCCACCTTGCGGAGGCGTAACACTTCTAGATCCCGAAGTACCTTGAGCACCCGTTCCTTGCGGTACTTGTGGCGCTTGAGTGTAATTATTAATATTAGCAAACGGCATATTACCACTAGTCCCAAACCCACCAGCTGTAGGGCTACTGCTCGCAGCACTCACCTGCGGCCTCGCCGCACTAGTATTAGAATTCCCAATACTAGGTCTAATCGAATTAGTCGCACCACCAGACGCCGTAGCTTTAGCACCTGCATTCAAACTAGCATTCTGCGCCCCCGCCGCCGTCGCTCTAGCCGCTCCACCACCTTGTGGACTAACAGCGCTCGCAATTCTAGAAACATTAGAAGCCATTTCTGCTTGTTCTTTTTGATTCAGCAGAGTTTGCCAAGTCTGTTCATATTCCTTCGCTTCTCTCTCGTGTTCAACATTAGATTTATATTGTTGAGCCGCCTGAGCAACAGCACCCTTATTCTTCCAATTCCCACTAAATCCAGACGCCCCAGCCTCCAAAATTTTTCGTTTATCAGCGTCACTCTTAATACCTGACTGCACCGCGGGATCGCTACTCTCCAAAATTTCTCGCATTGTATCCGGCGTCAACGCCCCATTCGCTGCCGCCCGCTCCAAAGTCGCCGAAGATTGTGTTGCCCAATCCTTAATTTGAGTGGCCATTGAATTATGCGCCGAATGTGTAGCAAGGTTCTGACGTTTTACAATCTGTTTTCCATCATCACCTAACACTTCATCACCATTAGCATCATAAACGCCAGCATAACCACCACTAGATATCATCTGATACACATCCGAAGCTTTATTTTGCATCGCGGTAGCCAAGCCTTTATTTTGCATCATATTAGTCTGAAGCGCTGCAAATGATCTTGCAATATTTCCATCTTTACCACCCACAAATTCACCATCCGCATCAAAAATGTCTTTACCATCAAATCTTTTCGCTATTGAATTCACCCCACCCGGCCCATAACGTGACGTTATCACATTGGTAAGCGCATCCATTCTACCCGTATCGCCACTATCAAAAGCCGTTTCCCAATCTTTAAGCAATGCCTCTTGAGACTGTCCAGCATATTCTCTCTCTGCCAATATCGTTGCAGCCGCCGTATCTTCATTGCCAAGCTTACGTTGTACCTCATGTGCTCTAGCCAACTGACGCTTTTGCGCATCATTCAAAGATCCATTCTTATCCTGTATTCGTTTCATTCTGTCGATAGTCCTTTGCGCACTTTCCGACTGTCTTCTCCTAGCTGCTTCCGCCTGCATAGTTTTGAATGCTTCGGTATTTTGCCCAATCTTCATTGCGCCCTGGCCAATCGCTTTGCCACCATTCTTTACTGTATTTCCGAGCGAAGTCAAAGCTCCACCCACCTTGCCCAGTGCTGAAATCGCGTTCTTAAGAAGCATCGGCATCAAGAAAAAACCAAGATATGGTAGCACCATCAAAACCGCATATCCCCACATATGGAGCTCTGTTTTAGTACTATACATACCCCTCAACATATTACTGATACCTGCCATCGCCCCACAAATCGGGAAAATGATTAATGCCGCCTTAAAGAGTTCCCACCACTTCTTAAACAAATTCTGTGTATTAGGGAGTATAAACGCAGCAAAAGCTAGCGGCGACAGAATTATACAAACAATAATTATTATTTCCCTCGCCCCCAACATTAAGAATAGCACCATTACCGCCACCAAAATTACCAAAAGTAGCACTATGACCGCAACTACCACCGCAACTGCAATTTCTGCCCCCAAAGTCACTGCTATCGTAAATCCAGATACCGCCGCAGCACCACCAGTCGAAGCTGATGCAAACAACCCCATCACCATATCACCAAGGAATGAGGTGCCAGCCATTTCTGAACCACTCGTCATACTAATGCTCGTAAACATATTCCTAAGCCCCACACCAGCAATATTAGAAAGATCAATTGCTAGTTGGCAAATAACAAAACTAAGATTAATTATAATGGCCATCACTATTAATCTCGGTAGCATCTTCTTCACGCCATAATTATCAATCCCATACCCCGTCACCTGCGAAAATATAATCACTAGCAAGAATACAACCATTACCACGTTCGCAATAACTCGAATATTTTTCCATACTTTTTCAACCGCATCATCCTTATAGAGTTTGTCGGTATCCACTTCCAACCATTCTTGTGTCATATTATCAATCCAGGATGCCGTATATTGTTCATTGTTCATCACTGGACAAAGTAGCCACTGCATCGCCCCAAGATTTTCAAGTTGATTACAATCTACAATCCCGCTAGAATCTAAACTCACATCACCCGGCTTTTCCATTCCTGGTTCACCTCCCCCTCCACCACCTCCACCCCCTCCACCAGACTCACAAGTCCCAGTCTCAGCAAAATTCATGTTCCATATACTCTGAAGCAAGGTCTCCAAGTCCCAATATCCCGTCATATATACTGTATCATCTCCAAAAGAACTAACCCTCAAACTCTTTTTATCATCTGGTATTGATACATTATAATATAGTCCATCATAATACACATAATAAGTCGTGGCACCAGTTGCGTCAGGCACCCTCCAATCACTAAGCTCTGACTTCGGTTTACAAGATCCATAGGATGCCCCATAAACATTATTAAGATAGGCCTTATAAAGTTCATATCTATCTTCAACCGTAAATGTTTTAGCCGAGTTAAAACCCGTAAAATAACTTTTTGCTGTATTGGCTGCTGCCGCAGGGCTAAGCCAACTAAAATCGGAGAATATTTCAGAACCCTCACCAGTCCTGCTCACAGTAAAAGCAATCTCGTAAGAAACACCCCCCACATTATTAATAGTACAAGATCCCGCACCCAAATCATTTATTACGTCTTGCCATGTTCTGCTACTAAAAGCGGTCACAGGACTAGCCGTCACATCACACATATGCCCTGTAGAAGTATCCTTAAATTTTATCCCTACATACGAACCGTATGCCCCAGAATTTACCAGCGAATCTACAGATACAGCATTCGAAGAATATGTAAATTTAGCAGCCCCGACAAAATCTGGCCAGGATATTTTCTCAGCAATTTCATCGTCTTTCCAACAAATCGATCCTGCAGATGAATCTTCTTCTTTAGCAAGACCAACCTCGCCAAAATAAGCATTAATACAAGTCGTATTACCACTACCACCAGATTCCTTAGTATACCCAATATTTTTTAGTTCTGTATTCAAAGTAGAAGAATGTGGCGATGGCTTTTCCTTACCGAATAACGCAAACAATCCCTGACTTATCCCATCGCCTCCCAAGAACAATTGCTTACAATTAATCCTTGTGCCGCCCGAAGTACTCGGAGCTATTTCATTACCAGGACCTACACCCGTAGGTATATAAAAAAGCCCGCTACCACCTTTCAATACAAATTTTCCAAACGCGGTATCAGCGTTATCAGACGTACTATTATAGTCTGCTCCACTTACAGTAGAATACATTTCCGAATCGTTATAACATTTGTATATCAAATTTCCCATTACATTTTTATATATCTCATCCACCGACATCGCCGCCGAAGCATTTTTCGTTACAGCAAAAGAGGCTACTATGGCCGTTATCAAAATTACTATCATCGTGGTAAGCGCAGACACTGACAATATTTTTTTCTTAAAATTACTCACCTAAAATCTCCTTATTTAGTGATTCCATCGTCGCAAAAATCGTCCTTGATAGGGTATTAATATACTGGCATATATTGTATCTCAAATTATACATAGCACTCTGAATCTTTTTGGCACTTTCATTCTCCGTCAATACAGTATTAACACATTCATCATCCGCTACTTTGTTTTTTATACAACCACTGTTTGTATAAATTTGATATAATTCTCCAGTTTTGTCTACTAATATTTTTTCCATTTCTAGTACAGAAGTATAAGATTCGTCCTCCATCTCAATTGCTTCCACCTTGTCCGAATATGCTTGAATCGCCGACTTGCCATTCTCTAGATAATCTGGCCACAAGGTGTTCGCATAAGCAATTTCCGAAAGCGTTCTCAGCATTACCACCATATCATCCAAATTTGCTACTTTTTCAGACAACGTCTGATTGCTATTCACCGCCGTAGCCAACGCATTTAGATATTGTTCCAAATTATCAAAAAACTCATTCTCCGTCTCGCGATTTCCCGTCGTGGCAACATCAATATACTCCGCGTTATCAAGAGTCACTTCGCTAAAAGCTGTTTCATTATTTACATCACCAAAATACATATATCTTGCTACATTATTATAAGCGTCTTTTACACTCGTATCGCCACTACTGTTCATTACCATTAATGCCACTATCCCCGCAATCAGTGCTACGCCAATCAGTGCAATTCCAGCTACTAGTAAACCTCTTTTAGTTTTTCGTGGACCGCCACCGCCATCCAGTACAATTTGGTCCATCGGTTGCGGCGTAATTGGTCTATTATCAGTTGGTTTACGAGTTAGTTTCTTAAAAATCCCGTTCGGGCTCTGTGGATCCACGCCCACATTAAGCACTGGCACTTCTGGCTCTGGTGTATCCGGGCCACTTGCAATTATCCCCGGTTTCACACCGGGCACATCCGAAACATCTTGCCCACTTTTATCGTATGACGGATCCATATATATTATTATACCATAAGCATTAAAAATATATTAAAAAATACTATTCTGCACACTCATCAAATTCCACTGGATAATTTATTCCATTTGCCATCAAATATCTAGTCGCAAAATCTTTCGCAAAATCTATTTGATATTCTCGGCAAGCACCCACTTTTACCTTGACCGACGTTACATTGTTGTTGTTATCTACTGCCGGATAAATATAAAATTCATGCGGTATATAATATGGTAAAATTTTGTTGATGTTTTGATCGTTAGTCTTGGTGTAATTTGCCCTAACGTAATCATTCTCAAAATCAAAATCCATTTCTTCACCATTGCAAATGTTTGGCACCACATACAGCACATAGTCATCCGGATCAAAATTTATAGTGCTGAGCCAATCTCTCACTGCCTCCGAGGTCTTATCTAATACCGTTTTATCACCACAAGCATCCACTCGAATTTCTAAATATAGCATTCCGTATTCATAATTCGGTATCACCGTATATTCTTTACCGCTACTTAGCATCCCACTATATGGCAAATAACTAATAATATCAGAAGAAGAGTTAAATTCTGTTGCGCATTTTGTTTCTGGATACTTTGAATCTAGAAGTGGACACGTAATATATATATTCGGACTACCATCATCCGGATTCGGCCAAGTCACCTCTACTTGATAAGACTGCTTTATTTCATCAAAATCCACTACAAAAGTCGCCGTCGTTTCACCATCAATAGTCTCTTCCTGATAACCCCTCGCCTTCCCTACATAAATCGTATTATCGTCAAAAGCTTCTGTATTTCCTTCAATCACTCCCACCATTTTTTTACGAATCGCCATTAGCTCATCACTAGGAATATTTACCGTATTTTCAAACACGATTTTCACTTTTGGTTCGACATTATTTGCATATATCACCGCTACTACTACTAATGTGATTGCTAGCAAAAAGCCCAAAATAATTAATATCTTTTGCCAAACTTTTAGGTTCTTTAATAATTCTTTCATTTTATTTCTTTCTATACCAGGTATACTTTTGCCTCAAAGTTTGAGTTCTTTCTCTTCCTGCCATTGGCGCTCTATCACACTGCGAGGCCGAAGCAGTCTTAGAATTAAATCCAGCAATATCACCCACGTATAAAATCACGTGGTGGCCAGTCTTTTTTACACCAACATCACCAAGTTTAAGATTAGCTGTGTTTTCAACTTTCTTCCAATGGCTCGGTAACCAGCTCTTCTGTGCAGACGTACCGCCTTGTATATAGCTAGTATCCCATCCGCTAGCTTTAATGATATTTGCTACAAATGCCCCACAATCAACTCCACCGCCATAGCAACTATCACCTTTATAACTTGCTGTTTGTATATAGCTTTCATATGCTGGCATCTTCTGTACATAGACTGGGCTATGATAATCCGGCCAAGCCCATTTTTTTACATAATCCACCAAATCTCCTGCCTTTGGATTCTCGTAATCGTCATCGTCATCATCGTCATCGTCATCCTCCTCACAATAATTCACATCATCATCGCTATCACCCCCACCTCCTCCACCACCCCCACCAGTATTACCACTGAATTGTGCGTACAGATTTTCTGCGAAGTCTCGTCTTTTCTCAGCATCTTGATATCTTGTACTACTAGCAACTGATTTAACACCCTCATCCTCAATCGTATCACTACCGCCAACTGCTCTTTCAACAATCACCAAAAAAAGATCCGCATAAGCTCTGGCCCCGTTAGTGCCAGTTTTACTAGTCGGAACATTTAGCTTAGATTTAAAATTATTTGTATTACTATGTCTAGTGAATAAATAATCTAATTCGGCCTTAATCCCTTCCTCGATAATCGACTCGCTAATACCTGGATCCGAACCTCTATGGAAGTAGTAACCAGACAGCCCCTTATTCTTCATATAATCCCGAAAGGCACTGTTGTAACTATTCATCCCACACCATTGGATTAATCCTGTACAACCACCATCATTCTGAACAAACGGATTAAATCCAGACTCTTGCTGCATGTTTCCCATTATCCCCGCAATTACTTCCGGCGTATCCGATATTCCACTTATTCCTAAATCTACAATATAATTCCAAACCTTCTCTGCACGAGTACCACCGGTCAAAGGGCCGTCGCCGTCACCGCTTGAACCCCTTCTAATCAAACAATCATCTGGATCGTAAAAATATATACTATTTTCTGCATAATGCGCCGCTTCTCCCGATTTAAGATTTAACGCCCACCCCACTGATGCCGACACCATCCCCCCCACAAACACCGCCACCAGAAACACACACGTTCTCAAAAATGCCTTACTTTTTAGCATTACCATAAGCCCATTATATCATAAACCAAAATTGAATTGGAATTCACTTTCAATTCAATTTTTTTACTGGTTTTCTTTGTTGGACTTTCTTTTCCCAAAAGAAAGTCCAAGTAAAAACAAACCCCGTCATAATAACGGGGTTTGTTCATCTGAGTTCTAGCTTGAAGCGGCCAATGAACTTAGAATTTTTTGCGGCTAGCAATAGCGTAACCAACAAGAGTGGTAATACCACCAGCACCAAGTGCACCAGCTACCACGCTACCAGCGCCAGTATCCACAATCTTAGATGGGGTATCTGGGGTAGGGGTAGGGGTAGGGGTTGGGGTAGGAGTAGGAGTTGGATCATCCTTACATTCCTTGGTCACCATTACTGAAGCATCATCCTTCATGACTTTGGAGTCAACGGTAGAAGAAGCCCAGTTTACGAGTTGGTTAGAACCACAAGCCATAGTCTTATCCACTACCTTCGCAGTAAAGCGAACATACGCATTACCACGAGCATTGTAGCTACCAATGTTTAGACCAGTAGTAGTTACCGTGTTTTCCGGCAAAAGCTTACCAGTTTTGTAGTTAGAGTTATAGAGATAAGTAGAATTTTCTACATATTCCATATTCGTAGGAAGCACGTCACGAATCATCACGTCCTTCACGGTTTCAGCAAGCAAGTTCACGTATTCAATTTGGAACTCTACTTCATCACCAATTTTAGCTTCCACACTCTCTGCAAATTTCTCACCAGAACCCTTGATACGTACGGTCTTGGAAAGTTTCGAACTTACAGAAGTATGAGCCTTCACCTGAATAGTTACCTCACCGTCATAATCATAACAGCCAGGAATCTCACCATTCATAGAAGTATAACCAATATTTACATTGTCATTGATGATAGTATCAGCCAATTTAAAAGTACCTTGGGTATTTCTGTATTGAGCCGAACCCTTCACATATTCAATGTAAAAGTTATCAGAAGACTTCAAAGTCACTTCATCGAAATAACGAGTTGGAGTAGCATTTGAAGAGTTAAGATAACCAATCACAGTCTGTTCTTTGGCTACGGTAGTAGGCAAAGAGAAGTTTACAGATACGCCTTTAGCAATCGCATCGGTACCCTTCGGGCTGTTGTTGTGTACATAGAGACGAATCGTATAAGTTTGACCATCTTCTACGTTGATTTCGTTAGCATTGTAAACGCTGGCACTACCAGAAGTAAGTTTAGCGCCTACGAAGTTACGCTCGTCACCAATTTTACCGTTGGTAATAGAGTTAAAGGTGATAGTATCACCAAGTTTACCAGAGTTGATCTCAGCAAGTGTATATACCGCACGACCTTCCTTGGTACCGGTATTGTCGCCGTAAGCACCTGCCAAGCCAGCCGGTAGAAGCGTAGCAGTCGCCACAATCACCGCAGCAGACACGCTAAGCGCAGATTTAGCAAATTTATTCATGATAAAAATCCTTTCTTAAAAATTCCTAAAATTAAAGTTAATAATATTTAGAGTTTCTTAAAATTCAAAACCAAAAGCTTTTTTATTGCTAGCCGAATTGTTAAATTCCATCTAACAAACAACCGAATCATCTCAAATTTCAAATTTTGGGTAGAGCCCGGCGACCTCAAAAGTCGCCGGACAAGATAAAGTACTTGAGCTGTCCCGCTCACTGGGCTCCACCATTGCCTATATAAATAACGATCTTAATCTGGCGGCCCGTCCCAATGGTCGCCAGGAGGATCATGACTAACTGAGCTGTCCGACTCTTTCGTCGGCTCGTCTATTCCACCATGCCCAGTACCTTCATCAGCATTACTATCGACGTTGGTATCCGAAGATGGTGCCGGTGTTGAAGGCTCATTTGAATCTCCACCTTCTCTTCCAGACTCATTCGCCCAATGGTTATCCTCCATCGCCTTATCATAATCCTCAGGCGACATATGATTAGAATTAGTTTCCTGGTCTTTAGTGGAATAATCCGGATTATCCGGATTATTTGTATTCTCTCCCGGTCCAGGATCATCATCCGGCAGCACCGAAGTTCCGTTCGTCGGATCTTTCGGCGGCGTCGGCGTCGGATCCGGCGGCACCGGAATCGGGTTGGGATCAGGCGGATCCGGATTTACCGGATCAGGCTTCGGATTGTCCGGCTTGTCCGGTCTATCGGGCTTATCCGGCTTTGAAGGATGACCGGGTACAGTCGGTACCGACGGTACCGACGGCACCGTATTGGTGATTATCGGCGTCGTAGTCACTGGTTTATTGGTGACCGTCTTTGACTTTTTGTTGGGATTCTTCTTGGCTTTCACCTTCATAATCTCCGCCACGTTAGTCGGCTGATAGCCGCAATCGAGCCTAAACTTGATTTCTTTTGTAGCAGTTTCTTTGATGGTAAAAGTATATACCAAGAACCACCCGGCATGATCCGCAGATTCCATCACTATAATGTCAGGGACTTCATCCTTGGTAAAAGGATTCATGTACATCTGATCGTTCAGCCCAGACTTCTGCTTCTTAATCTCCACTTTAGTAGCAGAGTCAAGGTACTTCTCGAAAGCGTCCAGAGTCTTGTAGTAGTCGTCCTTATCGCTAATGAAATGTTCCTTGGCGTCGTTCATGGCGACATCCCATTTCTCCTTCGCTTCCGAATAAAACATACCCAGATATCTGGTTCCTAAAATGGAATCCGCCCAAGCCATGTCCGCGGCACCTAGAGCAGGGTCTTTCCGCATTCTTTCGCGAAAATCCTTGTCAATCTCCTTCGGATCAACTTCTCCAGCTACCTCTTCCATAGTGATGGTATCCTTGAGACCTTTTTTATCGAGAATTTTAGCAAAATTCCCTAAGGCTTCCGGACTACCTAACACCGGATTCGGACCGAAGTTATAGTCGTTCAGAATAACTCCGTCGTCCTGAAGGTCAGTATTGTAATAATGCCAATCTTCTACCTCGACTTCACTACCACCACCAGTATCAGGCGCTTTTGCCGTGGCTTTCACCACATCTGCACTAACCACGATCGGCTCATTGTCAACCGACATTTCTGCCGCCATCGCTTCTTCCTTTATCGGAGCTGCTGCCATCTTAAATCCATAAGCGGATCCAATGTTAGCAATAAGCACCAACAGCGAGAGGCCAAACGAACAGCCAATCGCAAAATAGCCCAACCAATGTTTTGTAAACATCTTAGGCGTTGCCGGCGACTCCTCTACTTTCACTTCCAAATTCTGTTCCGTGTCCAGTCTCATCGTTCTTACCTCCCTTCCAAAATTTTCCATCAGTCAGCTCATCTTTGAACCATACCATATCCGCTATCATAAATCCTAGCGAAACAAGCAAAGAAATCGCAAACAGGCTTCTCGCGATTCCATTTATCCACTTAATAGTGGTTAAATCCTGCACTCTTGTTGCAGCATTGTTCAAAACTACGGCTATCACGAGATCCATGGCGAGAAAAATCAAAAGTTCTTTAACAGAGCTTCCTTCCTCATTCCACCAGAGATACATGTATAACATAGCCAATCCCATCACCGGGACAAACAACACCGCAAGTGCTGCCGGAGCTTTTATTGTGGTGTAATTAGCTACCACAAGTACTACTCCAGCAATCGCCGAACGCTTAGCTGTTAGCTCTCTCGGTTCCTCAAAGAATCTCTGAGAAACCCATGTCATCAGAAAAGCCAACGTTACTCCTAACACAATTGATCCAAATAATGTCATGTCTTTTACCTCCATAGTGAAATATGGGGGGCTTCCGCCCCCGTTGTTGTATAGTAAACAGGGACGTAAGGGTATAAAACCCCTTATATATAGGCAAACAGGTTTCAAAATTGAAACCTGAGATGATTCGGTTGTTAATGGGCTTCCTGTCTTGAAAACACCCAAAACTCAGACTACTTTCATTATATCACACATAACCGTTTTTGTCAATCCTATTAACATCTTTTTGTGCTTATGTCTAAAACATTCTTAAGCCAAGCAAAAACCCCTGATAAAATCAGGGGCTTTAAATAAAAGTACGTAACTTACTTGGGGCAGTGCTTTTCCATTTCTTCCTTGTTAAGAAGTCTCTCGATCTCGCCATTGCGATACCATACGTAGACAACTTCCCATTTGTCAGAAAGCTGGTTAGCACTCCAAACGTCGGCAGTGATATTCCAGGTGGCGGTGTCATAATCCCACCACTTATATGCCTTGCCTACTCTAGGCTTATCCGCCTTATTGATGGATGCGAGAAGATCCGCCTTGGTCTTGGCCTTCGCTTCAGCTTCTGCCTTTTCTTGGGCCTCCGCTTCAGCTTTTGCCTTTTCTTCGGCTTCTTTCCTAGCCTTCTCTTCGGCCTCTGCCTTAGCCTTCGCCTCAGCTTCTGCTTTTTCAATCGCCTCAGCTTTGTCTAGGAGTTCCTGGATCTTAGCCTCGTAAGCCTTTTTCTCTGCGTTTAGCCTTTCCATATCCTTCTTGAGACCAGCTTCCATCCTTTCAGCTTTAGCCCTCATCTCCTCAGGAGTCTGAGGTTCAGATACGGCATCTTCCGGTTCCGGTTTCACTTCAGCAGCTTCCGGCTCTTTCTCTTCCGGCGCTTCTGCTACTTCCGGCTGTTCAGGCTCCAACTGCCCCAGTTCAGATTCAATCTGCTCGTCGGGCTTTACAACCAGTTCCGGCTCTTCTTCCGGAGTCGGAGTCTGTTTCTCTGAAGTCTTCTTCTTCGGCTCTTCCACAGGGGTATCTTCTATCTTTGCTACTTCTGCTTCAAGCTGTGCTATTTTATCCAACAATTCCTTCTTTTTTGCCATCTTTTCACCCTCCTTTTCTTCTATAGATTAAAAAAACGGCCGTTTATTAAGTTACATGACCTCATTATATCACACTTTACTCAAAATGTCAATGTTTAAACCACCGAAGTCTTAACTAAACAAATTTGCTTTTTACAGTCAAATGATGTATAATCACACTATATTTTAACAATACGGTGGGATTAGCTCAGATGGTTAGAGCGTCTGATTGTGGTCCAGAAGGTCGTCGG
>CAZFVK010000007.1:0-26956 GCA_964522475.1 uncultured Candidatus Saccharibacteria bacterium
ATTCCCTTCACAAAACCAGTTTGTTCTAGCATTTCTAAATCATACTTGGTGCGTTGAGAGAGTCGTTGCGCTTCCAAAAACTTCTCATGTTCGTTAAAATACGCCAATCTTTCCTCGTATTCCGCTCGAATAGATTTTAGCGCTCTTTCGAGATCTTCCT
This sequence comes from uncultured Candidatus Saccharibacteria bacterium, assembly GCA_964522475.1. Taxonomy (GTDB): domain Bacteria; phylum Patescibacteriota; class Saccharimonadia; order Saccharimonadales; family Saccharimonadaceae; genus Nanosyncoccus. Next base: position 161 of record CAZFVK010000007.1, read on the forward strand.
CAGGCGTAGCGTAGTGGGTATTTGGAAAAATATGGACTTTTTCTGGTTGTTGTCTCACTTCAAAAGTCAAAGGATCCACGATTTTTATACTCTCGAGAACATCAAATCCAAATTCAAACCGATAAGCTTTCTCCCCATTAGCTGGATAAAGGTCAATCGTATCTCCCATCACCCGGAAATTCCCTCTCTCAAACGCCAGGTCGTTTCGATGATATTGAATCGCCACTAGTTTTTTTACCAAATCCATCTGCGTCATATTGCTATCAAGTCCGATTTCAAAAGACATCGCGAGGTAATTTTCTGGTGAGCCGATGCCATAAATACAGGAAACCGACGACACCACAATTACATCTCGGCGAGAGAGCAAAGCCTCCGTCGCCCCGTGCCTAAGCCGATCAATTTCGTCGTTTATCGCTGAATCTTTTTCGATATAAGTATCAGTAGAAGCAATGTAGGCCTCCGGTTGGTAGTAGTCAAAGTAAGAAACAAAATAATGCACCTCATTTTCGGGAAAAAACTCCCGAAACTCGGAGTAAAGTTGTGCCGCCAAGGTCTTATTGTGCGCTAGAATCAAAGTCGGTTTCTGAGTCTCAGCGATAATATTTGCCATTGTAAAAGTCTTGCCTGACCCAGTCACGCCCAAAAGCGTCTGGGCTTTTTCACCCTTATAAATTCCATCCACAAGCTGTCGTATGGCCTGTGGCTGATCCCCAGTCGGCTGGTATTTTGACACTAACTTAAAACTTGGCATAATAATATTATACAACAAAAACGCCCACAAGAAAAATCCCCCTAAAAAGGGGGATAGATGGATTATTAAGTTTTTACGTAATACAAGGCGATAAGTACGGCTACCAACATAAACGGTATGAGTTCTATAATAGGCTCGATAAAAAAACCTCCTACATCATTCCATCGTTTTGCTCCGATAGTATCTCTATCGAAATCATTTTCAAAGTCTACGCCGAACACAAGCCGAAGAATTGCTTTTGCCATCGCTTTCATTACACCACCTCCTTTAAGATACCAGCATATTTCCACCAAAAACACGCTTATAACATTAATCATACAACAGATTGGCCAAAATGTCAATGGTTAATCTTCAGAGGAGCGCATAGTTGGAAACGGCACTGCTTCCCTGCCTGGTACACCTTCAAGTAGCCAGAAATTCCTCTCGCTATTACCCCAGCCACAAGCCGGTGGCATCCCGTATTCTAGCATCTCTACAAAATCTTTATCTAGCATCTGCGCTTCTGCGTCTCCGGCGTCCCTAGCTGCCTGCTGTTCTTCAAACCGCGCCAACTGATCCAAAGGATCGTTTAACTCCGAGAAGCCATTACCCATCTCGGTCCCGGCAATTATTGGGTGAAATCTCTCTGTCACTAGAGGATTTTCAGAAGATTTTTTAGCTAGCGGTGACAAAGAGAGCGGCTCTTCTATCACCCAATATGGTCCCGCCGAAGTTTTTCTAATTAACTTCCAAACATCGTCAATCAGATGCGGCGTCGTGGTATTTTCAAGTTTTTTCACAAAATCTTCTTTTGAAAGATCCTTCGCATCCCAATTTTCAAGGAGAACTTTGACTAGTTGTTCCCTATCCGGATTAAACACGTCCACTCCGTATTTTTCAGATAAAAGATCCGCATATTTTACTCTCGGCCACTCACAGTCGAGGTCAATTTCAAACCCACCCACATTAAACTTCAAAGTCCCCCAAGTCTCCTTACAGACATATTTGATCATTTCTTCATAAAACTTCATGCCGTCTTCATAATTTTCGTACGCGGCATAAGCTTCAAAAGCAATGTGTTCCGGCAGATGTTCGTCGTCAATCCCTTCATTTCTAAATCTCGGCCCAATATCATAGACTTTTTCAAAGCCACCACCAAGCAATCTCTTAAGGGGTAGCTCGTGCGAAATTCTGAGATAAAAATCTTCATCTAGAGCATCCATATGGGTGACAAATGGCGTCGCATCTGCTCCACCGGTGGTGTGCTCAAGGACTGGGATATTCACTTCCACAAATCCGTGTTTATTCATAAAATCCCGTGTCGCCTGCCAAAACTTAGAGCGCCGCACTAGCCTCTCTCGCACCTCTGGATTAACATTCATATCTACATAACGCCGGCGGTATCGCTCTTCTTTATTGGTAAATTTCTCAGGAAGAGGCCGAAGAGTTTTGACAAGTAGCCTCACAAAATCAGAAAACACCGAAATTTCCCCAGTTTGGGATTTTTCTACCATGCCAGAAACTTCTACAAAATCGCCAGTATCTAGCAGTTTTACGTCTTTAGCCCCCAGCATACCTTCCGGCGTAGCTTCACTAGAGGCTTTCATAAAAATCTGTACTTCCCCAGTAATATCTCGGAGCTTCAAAAACACCAATTTTCCAAACGACCGAATCGCTACGATTCGCCCCGCCACACAGACTTCCTGCCCCTGTTTTTCATCAAAATGATTAATTACTTCAGAGATGTAAGTATTCCTAGAAGATTTAGATGGATACGGGTCAATCCCCCGCTCCCGCAGAGCCTCAAGTTTTTTTAGTCTCTCATTTCGGTAATCTTCCAGTAACATAAATATATTATACCATAAAGTTAGTTGATTTCCAAAATCTTCACCTTGCGACCATTGAAATCTAAAGTTTCTCCTACTTTGTGCCCCATGATTACCTTACCGATAGGTGATTCATTAGAGATTTTGCCTTCCAGCGGGTTTGCTTCCGTCACCCCTACCACGGTATACTCCATCTTTCTGCCGCCAAGGTCTATTTTTACGTTGGCGCCCAGTGCTATGGTATTGCGTTTGCCTGCTCGAATTATTTTGGCGTTTTTCAGAATATCCTGGATTTCGAGAATTCGATTTTCATTCATCTTTTGTTCGGCTCTAGCTGAGCTATATTCTTCATTTTCTGACAAATCCCCAAAGGCTCTCGCTGTCGCAATTTTTTCGGCAATCGCCGGACGATTCGCAATCAAATCAGCAAGTTCTTTTTCCAGATCTTTCTTGCCATCAAGGGTCAAGTGTACTTCTTTTTTAGCCATATTTATTACTCCACTAAACTAGTAATATTCTACACGAAAAGCTTTTTAATGTCAACCAACTTTTTCTCGCCAGTCTTTCTATCTACTACTTCTGCGGATTCAGACCCCAAAGTTTTATCCGAAATCACTACGCGGTAAGGTATTCCCATTAGTTCCGCGTCAGCAAATTTCTCTCCCGGCCTAAGATCTCGATCGTCAAACAAAATTTCGTCCTCATGTCCCGCATAAACCTCGGAAGCTCTAGAAGAGCCTTTCTCACCAATCCCCACTAAATAATACTTAAACGGCGCCACTGCCTCTGGCCAGACCAAGCCCTTTTCATCTGCAAACTTCTCCGCAATTACCCCCATCACCCGAGATACGCCAATCCCGTAGCATCCCATATAGACTGTCTGAGCGGTATTGGACTCGTCGGTATATTTTAGTCCCAAAGGCTCAGAATATTTGTATTTGAGCTTAAAAATATTCCCAACTTCCGCCGCCTTAGTAGCCTCAAAATCCGACTCATTTGCTCCAAAATCAGCCAAAACTTCCGGCGTAAACACCTCTTTATTGAGGACCAAAGATTTATCTATATTGTAATAAATAATGTCTTCTCCCACTGGCAAAATCGTCTGATATTCGTGCGAGAATTTAGCAAAAATTCCACCGCTCGCAAAAGTCTCATAAGTAGAATCTCCGAGCCCCAATCTCTCAAAAATCCGAGCATAAGCTTTCTCCACTTCCGCATAAAATCTATCCAAATCTTCTTCCGAGGTATGGAAAGAATAAAGATCTTTCATTAGAAATTCGCGGCCCCGCATAATCCCAGATTTCGCTCTTTTCTCGTTTCTGAATTTAGTCTGGAATTGGTAAGTATATACTGGTAGATCCTTATAAGAATGGATGTAAGTCTTCATCATGTTTACCATCGGCTCTTCATGAGTTGGCGCGAGCCCAAGGAGCCCTCCTGAAGACAGCTCGGTCTTAAACCAAATATCTACTTCTTGATCCGAAAATCTTCCGGTCGCTTCCCATAGTTCTGGATTTTGGAGAGCCGACATCGAAACTTCCTCGCAGCCAATGGTGTTTAGTTCCTCGCGAATTATAGCTTTTATCTTTTCGATTACCAGAAGCCCCAAGGGCAAATAATCATACACCCCTGCGAGTTCTTTGTGAATATATCCCGCCCGGGAGAGCAAAGCTCCGTTTTTAGCGATTTCGTCTTTTGGCGCCTCCCTTAAAGTCTTGATAAAAGTCTTTGATAATCTCATACCCCTAAGTATATCATATATTGACAATGTATGCTACTTGTGCTATAATAGATAAGATACCTAGTAACTTACTATTTTTTTATTTTGCCTATAAAATTCTTGGAGGTGTTGACATGTCAAATATGGGTAAAATCTTGGTTTATCAGTTGTGGCCTTTAGCCTGGGGGAGCATCAAGGCTATGACATTATTTTTGTCAAAAATCAAAGCATTGGGAGCAGATTACGTATGGCTGAGTCCGATCAATCAGTCGCCTAGGCATAATCATGGCTACGACGTGTCGGACTATTACACAATAGACGACCGTCTGGGGAGTATCAAGGACTTTGACGAGTTTGTCCGGACCGCTCACGCGATTGGGCTCAAGGTTATAATGGAACTCGTGATCGACTCCACGTCCACCGAGCACCGCTGGTTTACTACCAATCCCGATTGGTATATATGGGAGACCAGCGTGACTAATTGGCACAATCTGATGGACGGCCAGTCGGCTTGGCAGCTTGACGCTAGCAGGGGCAAATATTACCTCCACTTAGGTCATCCCAAACAAGCGGATCTCAACTGGTTCCCCGGTGGCGTACCTAATCGCTCTTTAATAGAGTATTTTAGGAACGTTATGAGATACTGGATGACCAGTCACGGTGTCGATGGTTTTCGTCTGGCGCAGGCACAATCTCTCAACAAAAATCTTTCCAAAAAAGATTTTGAATTTGAGAGCACCTATGTCGGCAGAAATGCCATTACTGTCATCAACGAGCTGTCCAACATCTATAGTGGCACTCATAAATGCCCGTTTTTAATGTTGGATCTCTACGACATTGATGGCAGTGCTCTGGAGTATTATTCGAGTGAAACAGATGTAGAATATATCACATCGCGTCTTCTCAAGGCGGAAATTACTAAAAACACTCGGATTCCAAAGATTCAGGAGTCAATTAACAGATGCTGTGAGAATCCCAAGTTTATGTTGGAACTCGAGAATCACGATTCTCCGCGTCTGACTTCACAGCTGAGTATTACTGGCAAGGAGGCTATGGACTTAATGTTTACACCAAAAGTCCACGCCGTCTGCCTTTACCAGGGTCAGGAGTTGGGACTAAAAAATCCCAGCGAAAAGGAGCTGTCCCTTGTGGATATTCTGAACCTCGACGCTCGCGCCGCTCTCCAATTCGAACATTGTAATGTTTCGGCAGAAGATCTCCGTAAGAACACCCGCGCCAATACCAGACTTCCACTCCCCCTAGACGAATACGCTCGTCAGGAACTGGATCAAACCAGCGTGTTAAATTACGCTAAGAGTGTCATCAGAGCCTGGAAAGCGGGCGAAACTTGATAAACCAAAAACAAACCCTGCGATTTCGTCGCGGGGTTTTTCATGCCGAACAATTTTTAGCTCATCCCCATTACATAAACTAGATAAAACGCAATGCCATTATTTAGCATATGTACGAGCATCCCCGCATAGATTGTGCCAGTTACTTCTCTTAAAATACAATTTACTACCGACATCGCAAACACGGTAATTCCTACGTTCCATTGGAGATGTATTAATCCAAATAATAGCGAAGTCACCAGAATTGCTACCCATTTTGGAATTTTGATGCGCAATTTGCCATATAACCAACCACGAAAAATAATTTCTTCTACAATCGGAGCAATCACCGCAAGCATAATAAAAGCCAGCCCACGCTCCCAGCCCTGCATGTAATAGCTATACCCCAGATCCTGCGTCTCACTAGCATTAAACCAAGTCATCATATTAAATAGCGCCGTTAGTCCTGCGGCTATCAAAATACTAACTATATACCCCACTGGCGCCAATCCTACATCCGTCCAAGTCGGAAGACCTCTAAGCCCCAATCTTTCCCGAGTTATTTTGGCAATCTTGTCTTTAAACAATAGTGGTGGCAATATTACTACGATCAGAAGCGACAAACCATAGGATATTACCGAAAAAATCGAATTAGCTAGTGGTGTAGTCAGCGCTTCTACTGATATAATTTTGACTAGCAAAAAATTAATGATTAAACTAAGTACAAACTGGACGCCAACCACCGCCGCAAACACAAAAGCCGAAAGCCCTAGTACATAGAGTGTGGTCATCCACCAAGGCTGCTTCTTGCCACCCGATTTTTTCATTTGAAGAACCTCGTAATATCTAAGACTGTTACTATTACTACTAATGCTAGCAGTATCATAAAAGCTCTTGCTACAATTTTTTCCTCAGTTTCTCTGGTGAGTTTTTTCTTACGAAGTTTGTAAATCCCGATCAAAAGCCATCGTCCGCCATCGAGCGCCGGAATCGGTAGTACATTCATACAGGCGAGTGAAACAGAAATGAGTGCGGCTAGAAACGCAAGATTAGACGGTCCCGCCGCCGTAAACGATGGGAACAGCACCCCGATAATCCCAACCGGTCCAGTTACCGAATCGCCTACCGTACTAATCGCTTCTCTTCCACTTTCTCTCACTTCTCCGTCGAAGCTAAACTGACTAAAAGTACCTGAGATGAGATTCCAAACTAATTCCCCTAGACCTTTGAATGTCTCACCGGTGAGTTGTAGAGTTAGCCCAGCCCCCACAATCGGCGCACTCCATGTAGAATAAGCCAAAGATTCCGATGACTCCATTACAATCCCAAGTAGATAATCACTGTCAGCGGGGTTCAAAGTAGGACTCAAAGTTTCCTTCGTCTCCCCTCTTTGGATTACGTATTCTATCGTCTCACCCGCATGCTGTTTGTTTATCACCATGATATCGCTACCATAGCCTACGGTCTCGCCATTTACCTTGAGGATGTAGTCGCCTTCTTTTATTCCGGCCTTCTCCGCTGGGGAATTCTCTTTTACTTCCCTTACTCTCACCGGAGTTTGTTCTATTCGGGTATCTGCATCAATCGTAAACTGGTCATCAAGGAAATTTGGCATCCCTGCCCAAGCTAGAATTGTGAAAATCAACCAAGCCACCAGCCAGTTCATCGCTACCCCACCAAATAATATCTTGGTTTTCTTCCAAAAATTCGCCTTACCAAAAGTCCCCGATCTGGTATCTTCTGCCGATTCTCCATCCATCTGGCAAAATCCACCAATCGGCAGCCAGTTAAGACTAAAAATCAGTCCATCTTGGATTAGCTTTTTGTCGTCAGTATCAGATGCGGTCGATTTATTTTTTTCTATGCCAACGGTTTTGGTGATGCTGACAGTCTCCCATTCGGATTTTTTGAGTTTGCGCCATTTATGTGTCTTTGGGTCTTTAATCCACGCTATTGCTCTTGGCGGAAATCCAATCCCAAATTCCAAAACTCTCACCCCATTTCTTCTAGACATCAGAAAATGCCCAAACTCGTGCGCTACCACGAGGAGCATCAGTACTACTAGCCCCACTACCACACCTACAAAAATATCCATAAAACCATTATATCACAACTATTTTCCGAATCGACGATTTCGCTTATCGTATTCCTCTACAATCTCACGCATATCATCTTCGCTCATCTCTGGAAAATATTTTTTTACAAACATAAATTCCGCATAAGATGAGCGCCACAGCATAAAACCGCTGATTCTCTCTTCGCCAGAGGTTCTCACCACCATATCAATATCCGGTACTTCTGGATGATAAAGGTGGGCTCTAATCGTTTCCGGCGTAATTTCTTCCCCGCTGGCCAGCGCTGCGTTTGCCGCATCGGCAATTTCCTTCTCGCCACCATAATTAAAACAAAAACATACTGTAATCCCCGTACGATCTTTGGTAATCTCCTCGGCTTTATCCAATGATTTATTTAGACCATTACCAATTTTTTCTCTTGAACCGAGAATTAGCATCCTGGCGTTATTTGCTGCCAATTTCTCGGCATATTTCAAAATCCGATTTTCGGCGAGCTTCATAATATAGCCAACTTCATCGGCACTTCTACCCCAGTTTTCGGTGCTAAAAACGTAAAAAGTGAGATATTTGATGCCGACATTATCCGCCGCGTTTACGAGAACTTCGATCGTATCGAGACCTTTTTTGTGTCCTTCTATCGTGGGGAGTCCATTAGCCTTAGCCCAACGACGATTCCCATCTGCAATAATTCCTAAATGTGTCAAACTCATAAATTATATCTTCATTATTTCATCAGATTTATTTTTGAATTCGCTATCCACCTTATCCGAAAATTCCTTAGTTAGCTCGTCGATTTCTTTTTCCGCACGTTTCTTCACATCTTCGCTCATTTCTTCAGCAATCTTGACGGCCTTCCTCGCATCTTCACGGATGTTTCTAAAGGCTACTTTGGCATTTTCTACCTTGGCCGAGGCGTTTTTGACAATTTCTTTTCTTCTTTCCTCAGTTAGTGGCGGAATTGGTACCCGAATCACCCGTCCATCATCTGCTGGATTGAGTCCCAAAGCCTGATCGGCCCTAATCGCGGACTCAATTGCCGCGATATTTGCTGGGTCAAACGGCGTAATCACGAGAAGCGTAGCATCCGCCGCGGTGATATTAGCTGCTTGATTTAGCGGCATAAATTGTCCGTAGACTTCTACCTTGATGCCCGAAAGCATATCTGGATGTGCTCTACCCGTACGCACCTTTTTCATTTCGCCCTTAAACCGCTCGAGAGCCTCCTCCATCTTTTTACGATCTTCCTTGATATCAAACATAAAAACTCCTTGTTTAATACTTCCATTATACCATATTTTCTCCCCACCATCCTTCAAGAACTCTGTGTCATCCACATGTTTCCATTGATCTTCGCGACGGTATAGACCTTCCCATCCCTGCGGTCCGTGAGGCTGGCCGTGGTCCCTTCAGCAGTATTCGCTGCTACACTCGGCGTCATATCCTGCATGTAGGTTAAGTCTGATACATCCTTTTCCTCACTAACGCAGCGGATGTAGAAGCCATAGTGGCGTTCACCGGCACGGTTGGTCTGTAAAGTACTAGTACTGCTATCATACGCTAAATAGTAACGCGCTGCAGTGTTAAAAGCCGTAGAGCCCCACCAAAATCCATACGATTCATAAGCTAAAACGCCATTGTTGTAAATTCCACCTATAACTGGGGTAAAATTAGGAACATAAATAGAGCTTCCACTACCAGACCCAGTTTCTCCATTAATACTTCCTATACTATCTATTTGTTTTCTACTAGGTAACGTCCATCCTTTAGGACAAACGCTTTCGGTAGCAGTAATAATGTTGCCGGTAGTGTCACTAGTACTGGAGTTTTTAACAGTTCCTGCAGTAGCTGTAGCATAGTTATACCATACTGTATTGCCACTAGTATAATCATTAGACCCGCTATGAATACAAGAGTTTACATACCCAGCTCCGCTACCGGTACCTCCGCTATATGTCCCATAGCACTCACCCCCACTGGTGCCTTTGGTAACGAGGTCGTAGACGATAAAAATAGCCCCTATAAAGAGGCTATTTTTATTTTTGAGCCCTATTCGGTGACACCAAGCTCAATTCGCTTAAACTGCCTTACGGTGATATTCTCACCGGTCTTGGCAATCGCCTCCTTAATAAATTGCTCCACAGTCTTGGTGTCATCCAAGATATAAGGTTGGTTCATGAGAACTTTGTCCGAGAAAGCCTTCTTTACCTGACCTTCAAGGATTTTTTCCTTCATGTTTTCTGGGCCTTTGAAATTCTCCTCTAGTTCTTTGATCTTGGCTTTTTTATCAGCCTCTGGAATATCTGCCTCAGACACATAAAGCGGTGCCATCGAAGCAATCTGCATGGCAATTTGATGTGCGAGAGTCTTAAACTCTTCAGTTTTAGCCACAAAGGAAGTCTCGCAGTTTACTTCTACGATTGCGCCAAGTCTACCGTCGTGGATATAAGCCTCTACCAAACCTTCGCGGGTTTCACGATCACCACGTTTTTCCGCCTTGGTTAGGCCTTTTTTACGCATAGCTTCAAGCGCTTTGTCAAAATCGCCGTTAGCTTCTACAAGTGCCTTCTTGGCATCAGTAAGTCCGGCGCCAGAAAGTTCTTTTAATTTTTTGATTTGTTCTACGGAAATCTCCGCCATTTTTGCCTCCTTTTTTGAGATTATTATTTTAAAAGATTATTTACGACCTTCTTTGATTGCTTCCACAATATAGTCCAAAATTAGTTGGGTAGCTTTAATTGCATCATCGTTGCAAGGAATTACGTAGTCGATATTGGTCGGATCTACATTGGTATCGGTGATTGCAAATACCGGAATATGCAGATTATTAGCTTCTTTAATCGCGTTTTTGTCTTCCGAGGCATCTACTACTACAATCGCAGCTGGTTGCTCATTCATATTTTTAATGCCGCCATAGCGCTCGTTCAAAAGATCGATTTCCTCCTGAAATCTCTGAACTTCTAGTTTGGAATAACGATTTAGGAGTTCACCCGAAGCCATTCGCTTTTCTAGATCTTTGAGTTTGCGGATTTGACGATTGACTGTTTCTACATTGGTAAGTGTGCCACCAACCCAGCGCACTGTCACATAGGGCATCTCTACAGACTCGGCTGCGGCCTTCACGATTTCCTTCATTTGCTTTTTGGTGCCAACAAAGAGAATTTTCTTATCGTTTTTGGCAATCTCGGTGATCGCTGGAAGCGCTTTTTCAAGAGCCTCTACGGTCTTATCAAGATTGATGATGTGCGCACCCTGGCGCTTAGAATGAATATACGGTGCCATCTTTGGGTGCCACCGGCTCGTTTTGTGCCCAAAATGAGCACCACTCTCGAGCAGAGCCTTCATATCGACATTTACTGCCATAATATGATTTCCTTTCTCTTATCTCCATAGGGTTAGTAAACCTCGCTATTTACCAGGAAACCTCCTATAGAGTGCTTCATTAATTGATATATACCCTAATTATACCACACATGCTTGTAAAAATCAAGTTTCCCTGATAAAATCAAAAATAATTGGGTGGCGAGTCCTTTAAAAAGGAGGTGATAGATATGTTTTTTGGCACAGTCGACGAAAACGTCAAAACTCAACTCCAGCTGGGTTTAGATGAATATGAGCAGTATAAGATCATGATGGATCGAAGGTTTTACCTTACTTCGATAATATTGGCTACCGACGAGGAAGCTGACGGCTTTGAGTGTGAGAGATCGACTATTATGCGTATGGTAGAAGATATTATGGAAATCAACCGCTATGATGCAAAACAGGATACTCCACCAAAGGAGCGTAAGCCCATTCGGCTTTACATCAACTCTCCTGGTGGCAGTACTTCTGAGGGGTTTTCCCTGCTTAGCGCAATAGAACTTTCCAAGACTCCAATCTATACCATCAATATTGGTCAATGGAGTTCAATGGCATTTCTAATCGGTATATCTGGGCACAAGAGGTTTTCCCTTCCGCATATGCGTTTCTTAATGCATGAGGGGTATGCTGGAGCCTATGATAGTGGGGGTAAAGCCCAAGATTTAATGAGGTTCTTGGATCGCTTTGAAAGAGAAGTCATCAGAAGCCACGTATTAAAACATGGTAAAATGAGCGCTGAAGAATATGACAGCAAAATCCGTGAGGAAGTTTATATGCTTCCGGAAGACGCTCTTAAATACGGCTTTATCGACGAAATTGTCACAGACATCGACGCCATCCTGTAATTTTTAGTAAAGCGGGCTTTTTAGCCCGCTTTTTCTCTTTACTTTTTTCAAAATCTCTGATATAATAGATGCTAATTATGAGTAAAACAGATTTACACCCTAAAGATTATCGTGCCGTAGTTTTTTCGGACGAGGCCGCTGGCTTTTCATTTTTGACTAAATCTACAGCGGGGAGCGACGAAACCATCAAATGGACTGATGGCAACGAATACCCTTTGGTCAAAATCCAGATTTCTTCTGCCTCTCACCCATTCTTTACCGGCGAAGAAAAAATTATCGATACCGAAGGTCGCGTTGACCGCTTCAAAGCTCGTGCCGCAAAAGCTGCTGCTCTCAAGGAGACTTTGGGAAATAAGGCAAAGAAGGCTGCTAAAGAAGAAGAAAAGAAAGAAGCTAAGGCCTCGTCCGAAATTAATAAATAATAATCAAAAAATAAATCAGGACATGTGCCTGATTTATTTTTCTTTCTGGCTTTCTTTGCTAAACTTTCTTTCTCCGAAAGAAAGTTTAAGCCAGTTCGGCGTCCTCGCAGTTGTAAAACGACACCGAATATTTTTTTATTCTTAAAACACGGAGTGTAGCTGTATAGGATAACACACAAATCCTATACAGCTATTGCTTTAACGACGACCGTTACGAGTTCTCTTTACTAACCAGAATGCTACTACACCCACCGCCGCAAATACTATCATACCAGTGATCAAGTAATCTTCACGAGAGATATTAAGCCCTTGGAAGAAGCTACCGGTATCTGGTACAATAATTGCTTCACCATTCCATTCAATTTTAATCGGTTTGCTATCACCTACTAACTTACCACTTGCGTTCTTATACATAATCGTGCCTGTGTATTCGCCATAAGCCAAGCCTCCCATCGGGATAGACAAGCCATCATCAGAATAACCATTCTCTATTGTAAATAGTAAGTTTCCAGCCGCATCGTACACGCTCACAAGACCAGTTTTGCGATCAGCCTTGATAATTCTTGCTAATTTTCCGTTAGGACCATATAGATATACTTCTACGGTAGTTACTGTGTCCACCTCTTCTGAAACTTCTACATCGGCTTTGCCAGTATCAGTTTTGGTCACATCTTCAGTAGAACTACCAATCTTGCTGCCATCGTCACCATAATAGTCGATCTCTATAGTATAGTCGCCAGGAGCAAGGTCGCTAATGTCTACATCTACTGTGCTACCAGGAGTTGGATCAGATACGGTAATAGTTTTTACTACATCGCCTTTATCATCCTTCACTACAATCACTGCCTCGCCGATATTCGTACCTGGAACTGGATCACCAATCACTACCGGCACTATAGAAGTTCCACCAGGAGTAGTATCTTTTACTATTGTCTTAGTGGTGGTACTAGTTTTGTTTCCCTCGCCATCCTCGGTGATGATTTCTACTTTGTAGGTACCATCAGGAAGGTCAGAAATATCAATATTCTCCACATCTTTAGGATCATCCACGGTTATCGTTTTTACCGGGGTAGGATTCCCTTCTTCATAAATATTTACCACCACCTTCTTGGTCTCTTCTTTTGGCACATCTGGGTCTACCACTGGCGTGTCTGGGGTTGGTGTTGGGGTTGGGGTTGGAGTCGGAGTTGGTTCTGGCTCCGGTTCAGCCTTGTAAGCTACAGTGATGATTTTTTCAATCGGCACACCCTCTGTGCTAACACCAGAAATAGTGATGGTAAAGTTACCATAGCCACCGTAATTGCCTAAGTTGAGATCAATAGTTTTTTCGCTAGCGCCTGATACGGCTTCATCCCAAATTACTTCGCTCCATTTAGTTGTTCCATCGTCGCCTTTATTTACAAGCGTAGCTGTAATATTTGTTAAATTGTTATAGGTTACGGTAAAACCGTAAAATGGGCTAGTGGTTTCGCCGCCACTAGGTATGGTTGGGGTAACGTTGAGCTCTGGTTCTTCAGTGAGCACGCGTACCTGAATTTTGTCAGTTACCGCAGTTACCGCAGAAGCTCCCGGCACTTGTACATTCGCTGCAAGCGTAGTCACTGCAGCTACTAAGCCAAGTCCCGCAAAGCCGAGTATTTTTTTGTGTGTTTTTTTCATAACACTCCAACTTCCTTTGTTTTTATGTTAATATTTTTATTTTGGTTCCGCAAACGCCTAATATTCAGGCTATCGATCTAAACCATGAATTTGGACCGACGTTCTTTGCGCTTCCTAAGCACAATTATAATCCACATAATTATGACTGTCAATAGCAAAAGTATTATAATTATAATCACTGGCGGCATAATGACCACAAACTTGGTGATAGTTTGAGGGTTTTCGTCGTTTGCTGTTACTGTCCACTCTACATTAAACATTCCAAAGAAAGGCGTATCTTTCCAGCTGTCCGTTACCGAGAGTTCTGTATCGGGGATTACCGATATCCGTGCTGCCGTAGAACCAGCCGGAGTTTCGTAATAAACATTGCCAAAAATCCCTGTCACCTTCAGTTTGCCTTCAGCCATAAAGTCCACGTTACCTGTATTTTTTATTTTGCCTACGGCGTTAATGATGGTCTTTTCTTCTCCGTCCACCAACATGGTGTTATTGATCGCAACTCCAGAGATTTCGCTAGAAATAATCGTATCGCCGCTTGCCCGGCCGTATACTACTAATCCCGGGCTAGCCTCAGTTTTGATACCGCTAGAATTGACTGAGCCCGAAAGTGTATGGGCAAAAAGCACGGCATATTGGCCGCCAGCCGGAATACTTTCTGGTGTAGTAATGCGATAAGATACTTCTACGTCGCTTTTTGGGTCGGCTGTAAAAGTAGCTTTTTCTACATAATTGCCACTTACGTCTTTAAAAGTAATCCACCTAGTGATTTGGGTGAAGTTATTTTCTCTGCTAAACCCTAGCCTATAAGCATCGTCATCCTCTGAGTAAATATAGGCGTATGGCGCGGCATACACTTCAAACTCCATCGGCGAATCACCATTATTGCTTACTTTAAAAACAGCGTCATAAATTGTAGCCGGTGACAACTGCAATACCTCGCTAACCGGACTAATACTAATGCTAGTAGCTGTACTCGAAGTGCCGGCATTTTCTGATTCGTCTGCGTAGATATTGCCACCAGATACTACTGCTGCAGTCATCAATGCGGCCAATGCCAGTGCTGAAATTTTTTTGATTAAGCTCCTCATCTACCTCCTTATTTTCATCTATTATAGCACAGTTTTTGAAAAAGTGTGATATAATATAGATACAAGCGCGCGTGGTGGAATTGGTAGACACGCTACCTTGAGGTGGTAGTGGCCACATTTACGGCTGTGCTGGTTCAAGTCCAGTCGCGCGCACCAAATTTGTTGCAGACCTTACGGGGTCTGATTTTTAATTCCTTTGGTCACCCCCCAGTTTTCTACATCCAGAAATCTGTCTAGTGTGGTGACGAGTACGTTTGAGTCGCTGTAGGTTGACACGTTTTTATTATATAAATAAGTCATATTGGCCTGATAGAGACCAATCGCTGGAACGTCGGTAGCCCAATATTCAAGGAATTTTTCGTATTTACGAGCCCTAAGCGCTATATCCATCGTGCCACGTGCTCCTACCAAAAGGTCATCCACTAGAGAGTTGCGGTAATTCGACAAATTTAGACCCGCTGCTTGCGCCTGCGAAGAATGATAATAGGCTAGCGGATCTGGATCTGCGCCAAGCTCTATCCCGTAGATCAAAATATCATAATTTCTCTTAGACACAATATTGGCCACAAACTCCTGACTTTCCGCATAAGTAGATACGCTACACTCAATCCCGAGTGCCGTCAGATTATCTGCGAGCTTCCCTGCTACCGCTGGCAAATACCCAGAATCGACCGTGGCAATCTCCAGATGAATTTTTTCGCCACCAGATAGCTCCTCAATTTTTTCTTTCGCCATTACTTCATCGCCGGTCGGAATCATCGGGTAATTTTCAAGCACAATCTGGGATTCCAAAATCGGAAAATCTAAGGCCTTTGTATCTGGTGCCGCTGAGCGGATTTCTGGCAAATTTAGCCCCTGTCTAATTGCTCTTCTCATATCAGCACTCGCCAAACTTCCTCTCGAATTGTTCAGAAAAGCAAACACTCCAGAATTAATGTTAGAAAGTCTTTCAATATAACTGCCACCAGCCACCGCATCTGCCATTTCTCCGTCTAATTCCGCTGTAGCCGTAACTTCCCCAGCCTTTAAGGCTGACTCTACTCCTGTTTTATCGGCATAGGAATGGACGGCAAAACTACTAATCATTGGCTTACCTAGATAATATTTTTGATTAGCTGTGAGGTAGACTACCTTTTCGTCTTCACTACTAGACTGGGTAGCATTAAAATTAAAAGCTCCGCTCGTCACTGGGTTTTTGGAGAAATTCGCTTCTGCCAAAGTTTTGATCGGAGTATCTTTCAAAATATGCTCCGGTACTATTGGTATCACCAGCGCCGAAGAAAAATCCGCATAAGAAGATGGTAAATTAAACACAATATCACCATTCTCGTCTTCAGAAACCTTTACCCCCTCAAGATTAGCTGTATAAATCGTGCTTACCGCTGGATTTTGGATTAGCTCGATTGTAAAAAGTACGTCTTTATTTGTGATTGGCTCTCCATCCGACCAAACTAAACCATCCCTTAGGTGTATCCGCCAAGTTTTGCCATCATTAGCATGCCTTACAGTACTGGCTAATTGTGGTCCAGGGTGCCCCGAAAAATCATTATAGACTAGCGTGGCAAACATCAACTTGCTCAAGACTTTTTCGCTACTAGTAGTAGCAAAAAGTGGATTTAGAGAATTAATCTTTCCAACCGTAGCTTCAATATAAGTGCCACCATCCACATAAGTATTCACCGCGTAAGATTCACCAAACCAAAAAGCCTGTGCTATCCCCACCAATATCAAGGCTATCACGAGAAGAGTCCATTCGAGTACTAGCAGGCGGATTTTTTTGATATGAGAAAGCCGCCCAATAAAATTCTCTTTGATGTGCTCCTTGCTCTCCGCACTAGCCTTAAGGGACGCTCGCGAAAATTTACGTACAAATCTTTGCCCACGTTTTTTGATTGAATCCGCCATTTTACTCCATTGGAATTAATAGCAGCGCTAGAATTGATGTTACAAAAATCACTGCAAAAACTATTGTTGCCACAAAGAGGGATTTTTCTAGTCCTCGCCTCCTAGTATATAACTCACCAGAGCTACCAAACCCCGCTCCAAGCGAGGCTCCGCGTTGCTGTAGTAATATCAAAAGAATAGTCAGAATTGCCGAAATCAGTGTGGTTGCCTGTAAAAAACTTCCTAATTGCATAAAATAAATAACTCCTAACATCTATTTTAGCATAGATTTTCGTTTTAACAAGGTGTGATATGTAATAGCAAACCGGTGCGCCTCCTCATCCACCCTGGCGATTAGTCTTGCGATATGAGAAGATTTATCTAATTTTATAACTCGCCCCTTTAGCAAAATATTTACTTCGGCTGATTTTGAGTGATCACCCGACTTATCTCGTCCAATCACCGGAATCCCAAACGGTTCCACAATCGGCAGAATCGCATTTACCTGCGTAATCCCCCCATCTAGAATAATCAAATCCGGATAGTCCCATTCTTTATGTTTGAGACGCCTCTCGATCACTTCTCGCATACTTTTAAGATCATCCACGCCTTTGCCCCTGAGTTTAAATTTTCGATACTCGTCTCTAGCGGCTGCCCCATTGATAAATACCACCATGCTCCCCACTGCATTTTCTCCCGATTGATGCGAAATATCATAACCTTCAATTCTCCGTGGGGGTTTCTCAAGTCCCAATAGCCTTTGAAGTTCCAAAAGTGCCTGATCCGAAGAAATATCCAAAAACTCCTTATCCGAAAACACAATTTTTCGCTTGAGCTCGTTTAGCCCAAAGAGTTGATCGCGCGCTTCCGCTGCCAGCTCAAAATTTCCAGAAGAAGCAGCCTCCTTCATGGTTTTTTCGAGTTCACGCGTCAGCTTATCTCGCCCCCCTTCCAGATACTTAATCAATTTCCGTAGATTTCTTTTATAATCAGAAGGGTTACATTTGCCGATTTCAATCCCGGGAGTTAAGCCTAAATCAGTATCCAAGGTCTTTTTGCCTTTGTACGGTTTAGTATAAAACGGAAATACCCGCCTAAGAGTCCGAAGTGCTCTTTCTATCGCCACTTTACCATAAAACGGCCCAATATATTTTGCTCCATCATCCACTGGTGTCCTGGTAAAGCTAATATACGGCACCTCATCCTGCATTGATACCCGCACATACGAAACCGTCTTGTCGTCTCGAAGCAGAATATTCCACTTTGGCATATATCTTTTAATCATCTCGGATTCTAGGAACAAAGCATCCATTTCGGTGTCTACTGTAATCCAATCTGTATCAAAAATCTCTGCTACAAGTGCCGTAGTTTTGGGATCTTTCTCGGTATTTTGAAAATACTGCCGCACTCGGTTTTTAAGAACCGCGGCCTTCCCTACGTAGATGATTTCACCGGAAGAATTTTTATGAAAATAAACCCCCGGCGTAGCCGGGAGCTCTTTTAGTTTTTGTTTCAACGCCTCATTCATAATACCATTATATCACACTTAATGCTTTTTGTCAAGCATCACCACTTGTAGCATCAGACTTGAGTAATGAGGACATTACGCTACTGAGTAGTTGTGACATCGTAATATAATCAGTTGGTTCAGAAATCTTAAACTCTTTTGGATAGGATAGCGAAATATCGGCTGTGGTGGCGCTGCTTGTACTGCCACTTGCTACATTAATCTGGAAATAGAACCGTGTGAAATTATTGTTATCATCTACCTCGGCATACATAGTTGGGAAATTATTGAAGATTTGTTCAATCATGGTAGCACTAGTGCCATCATTTGAAGCTGTACTATCCATACAAGCGTTTAACTCGTTTACAAAACCATTGTTGCCTAACGAGTTAGAAAATGCACTTAACTTTTCAGAATCAAATGTCAATCGATATAGGGTGTTGGCCTTTTGGGCAATCCCTAGATTATCGCTTGAAGATTTGATGAATGGATTGGCTTTGTATTTTGCCATGATATCCTTGCTATAGCTCGGCAAAGTAGAGAAAGCATTAATTAGGCAAGTGGAGGAATTATCAAATATATTCAAACCTTCCATATCTTCACCGAAGTCGCCAGAAATCAAAATCCAGTTGTTGTTAGCGACTTCAAGTAAACCACTAAAAGTAGAAACTAGTGAGCTAGTAGAAGTGCTTGTGCTTATACAGTTGGTACACTCTAGACCAGTACAGCCTACGGAATCGATACAGTTTGTTACGATGTCGCTAGTAGTATTGGTAGTATTAGTAGTTAGGCTACTACTGCCAAACATATTTATAATATTATTTAATCCCGAAATCTTGAAATAAGTATCACCGGTTTTGTTGCGCATTTCTTCTATAGTGAGTGGGATATTTTGCCCATTGCCATAATCCATCATAACGTCTGCCGAAACTTTATTCATATTTGACATAGTGTCAAAAGTTCCATTAAAATCTATCGTTAGGTTACTCGTAGTAGCAGTATTAGTCTGTACAGAATCTGCCAGTTCGGTGCTGCCTTCAATTTTGCCCTGTGCCGATATGATAGTTGGCATTTCGCCACTAATTACCTTTTCGATTGCCTTAGATACCTTGTCACCATTATTACCAAGCATAATCACAGCCACTGCAGCCGCACCACAAATTAACGCAATCAGAATAAACACAATTGCTCCGATGATAAAAGCTTTTTTCTTACCACCCTTACCGCCAACCGGCTCCACGATAGAATCTTTGGCTACTAAATTTGGACCATCTAGACCACTCAAATTCGTATCAATAGTCTCCGTTGTCTGAACAACTTCCGCTCTTGAAGGGCCGCTAGAAGTCGCAATATCTTCGGTCAAAGCACTTAATGAGCCGTCGTCCACTGCGAGTGAGTCAAAAGTCTCCTCTACCATCGTGTCGGATTCTGGAGTGGGATTATCATGATGTGGTACCGAACGCATCATCGGATCAATAACGCCGTGATTAGCTGGTCTTGTTACTGGCTTTGCTTCTTTGAACTCTGGCATTGCCGAAGTTGGTCGAGCTTTAGACATTTCTGGCATGCCACCCGACATCGGATTGAGGGGGTTTGGTGTCCCACTATCGCTCCCATCCATATAAAAAACCTCCTTTTAGTACTAATTATTACCATTTTAGCACAAACATTTTATTTTTGCTATAATAAAAACATGAATATTTTAACATCAAACGATTTTGTTATTTCTTATATCAAAGCCAGGCAAATTCTAGATTCTCGTGGTAACCCTACCATAGAAGCCGAAGTTGGTCTAAAAAACGGTGGTATGGGCCGAGCTGCCGTGCCATCTGGCGCTTCTACCGGTAGCGGTGAGGCTTTAGAGCTTAGAGATGGCGATCCAGAGAGATTTGGTGGTAAAGGCGTATCAAAAGCTGTTTGGAACATCAACTCCAAAATCAAAGACGTTCTCATTGATAATTCTTCTGAACAACTCCAGGTGGATAACCTCATGCGTGAACTCGATGGCACCGACAATAAATCTAGTCTCGGCGCCAACGCTATTCTCGCGGTTTCGCTTGCCAATGCCAAAGCCAACGCCAGAGCCATGAAAATCCCATTTTATCAATATGTTTCCGAATTAGCCGGCGTCACCAACGAAATGTCAATCCCTCTTCCGATGATGAATGTGATGAACGGCGGCGAGCACGCTTCGTGGTCAACCGATTTTCAGGAGTATATGATTATTCCAGCCTCTGCTGGTACCATCGAAGAAGCTGTTCGTATGGGCGCGGAAGTCTTCCATACTTTGAAAGATGTTTTAAAAGAAAAAGGCTATCCTACCACCGTAGGCGACGAAGGCGGCTATGCTCCTAGAGTAAGAGAAGGCAATAACGAACCCCTAGATTGTGTCAAAGCGGCCGTCGAAAAATCCGGTTACAAATTCGGCAAAGACATTTTGATCGCTCTCGATATTGCCGCTAGCGAATTTTATGTCAAAGATTCTGCCGATCCACCTTATGAAAACGGCCGTTATGAATTAAAAACCAATGGCGATTGGAAGACGGCGGAAGACATGATTAACTGGTATGAATATTTAGTTGACAACTATTCCGTAGTTTCTATTGAAGACGGCCTCTCCGAAGACGACTGGGAAAATTGGAAAATCATGACTGAACGTCTAGGTAAAAGAACTCAGCTCGTGGGCGACGATTTATTTGTCACCAATACCAAACTTCTTTCTCGTGGTATCGAGTCCAAAGTTGCAAACGCCATTTTGATTAAACCAAACCAAATCGGTACCCTTACCGAAACCATCGATGCTGTCATGATGGCCAAAAAATCTGGCTACAAAACCATCATGTCTCACCGTTCTGGCGAAACCGAAGATGTCTCTATTGCCCACCTCGCCGTGGGGCTTGGTACCGGCCAAATCAAAACCGGTTCCCTCTCCCGCACTGATAGGGTTGCTAAATACAATGAACTAATACGTATTAGCGACAGCAACCCCAAACTCAGTCTTTCGCGTCCATTTTCTCAGCAATAGCACGGGCTTCTTTAAAGCCATCGTAGAAGTTTTCGGAAATTTTTGGATGCCCAATTTTGTTTGCCGCATCCACTACCTTTTGAACATCATCAGTAATTTCAAAAATCTTCGCGTCTTCTGCTTTGACCAACTTTAATCCAATCATTTCATTAATCACCGCATCAAAAGCTGACCAATAGTCAGAACCGATGAGAAACACTGGCATCTTTGGCATTTTGTTTTCCTGCATCAAACACAAAATTTCTGAAATTTCGTCCATAGTACCAAATCCACCTGGGAAAAACACAAACACCTTTGCCGCCATCGCAAGAGATACTTTTCTAGCAAAGAAATACTCAAAAGTATAACATTCAGAAAGGTAAGGATTTGGAAATTGTTCGTGGGTAAGCTTGATATTGAATCCCACAGTTCTACCGCCGATTTCGTAAGCCCCTTTTGAGGCCGCCTCCATAATCCCCGGTCCACCACCAGTAATTACAGCGTGACCATTCTTGGCTAGCAGTTCTCCGAGCTCAGTCGCCATCTGGCAATATTTATTGTCCTGCGGTAGTCTCGCTGAACCAAAAATTGTTACTCCCTGCGGAAAAGTCCTCACTAATTTTAGACCAGTTGCCAAATCTTTGGAATAGGCGTTAATCCTTTCGAGATCTTCAATTGTCATTTTTTTGATTAGTTCTTCTTCAGCCTCAAGCATAAATCCTCCGTATATATTATATATAGTATTATACTATATTTTTTGGATGGGCATAGGATGTAGATCGGCTTTTCCAGTCAAAATACCCTTATTTGCGCTAATTTTAGCAATTACCGAAGTTGAATTAGCCGAGGCAAAAATTAGGGCTTTTTTAAACTCTTTGCCCGAAGCGATTGCCGCGAGATACCCAGAGCCAAACGCGTCTCCTGCTCCAGTTGCATCTTTTACCTTGATATCTTCATAGAGTCCAAACCGGTAGGTTTCTACCCCATTAGTGGCAATCCCACCCGCTCTGCCGTCTGTAATAATAGCCGTTTCTACATATCCTTTCAAATGATAAAGGAGCTCTTCCAGAGATTCTCCCGGCACCATCATTGCAGCTTCTTGTTTGTTGACTAGAAGTACACTCACAAACTTAAGCAACCGAAGTAGCGCCTTGGTATTCTCGAGTTCTTTTATTCCTGGGTTAAACATGATTTTAACTCCCCTCTCATGTGCTTTTTCAAAAAACTTTGTCAAAGTGTCCATGTCGCCCCGCACCGTCGTTACATAGAGCCAATCCGGCTGAATTAGGTCAAGATCATGGGCTTCAAAATTATCAAATTTTGTACTCGCTCCACGATAGGTCAAAATTGTTCTTTCCCCACCTTTTGAATCAAGTAAAATAATCGAAGTCCCAGTGGCTTTTTTGGATACGTAATCGATATAGCTAGTATCCACACCTTCATTATCCAAGGTTCTTAAAATCGCATCGCCGGCTGTATCGTGCGCAATATTACCCATCAAAACCGCTTCGTGCCCATGTCGCACAAAGGAAATCGCCGAATTTACTCCTCCGCCCCCTACTTCGTAAGAAAGTTTATCAATGTCGACTTTGCTCCCCACCAAAATTTTGCCAAAAATCGATTCCTCGCCAATCTCAGTAGGTGTAAGATCGTCATGATCAATCAAATAAATATCATTAAGGGCTGAACCGAGTGATAGAATTCTCGCCATTAGATTACTACTCCGTTTTTATCGATTTCCGCCACTAATGCGTGATAAACTTCCGTCGGATTATCTACTTTTGAAAGGGCCGAACCGACGTTAATTACGTCGAGATCTGCGTGGGCTAGTGCCCGCATAGTTAACATATTAGCTCCGCCATCCCAACCAATTTCGAGCTCTGGCTTCATACTCCTCACGATTGCGATTTTTTCCATTTGCATCATATCGGCTGGACTACCCTGAACTCCTAATTGCCCTGCAAATATCAATACGTGGTCTACTACGTCTATATATTGTTTGACTAGCCCTGGATAAGTCGATGGCAAAATCGCGAGGCCCGTCCTAATGTCTTCTTTTTTGAGCGTGGCAAAAACCGGCAAAAGATCTTCACTCGCCTCTGCGTGAAGAATACAGAGCGAAGGTTTTAGTTTCAAAATCACCTCGAGGTCTTTTGACGGATAAGCCGCCATCAAATGGATGTCAGCTTTCCACTCTTTTGGCCACCATACGTTAGAAATATCAATCGTAGTAGCTGGTGCAAAGGCCCCATCCGACACATCAATGTGTACTCTCCTCGCAAAATGATTAATCTCTTCGATTTGTTTGCGATAATCTTTTTTGCTTTCCGCCAAAACCGCTGGCACCACCGTAACGGTTCTAATCATAATCTTTCCTTTCGTCTAAACGATTAATGCGCTTCAAACGTCGTTCCAAAGCTTCAAATTTGGTGTTCAAAAATGCCTCGGTGATTTTTTCCATGGTTTCTTCGTTCATAAAATGAGCGGACAAACATAGCACGTTGGCATCGTCATGTTCTCTCGCGAGTTT
The DNA here is from genome assembly GCA_964522475.1 of uncultured Candidatus Saccharibacteria bacterium. Classification (GTDB taxonomy): domain Bacteria; phylum Patescibacteriota; class Saccharimonadia; order Saccharimonadales; family Saccharimonadaceae; genus Nanosyncoccus. Next base: position 24,142 of record CAZFVK010000007.1, read on the forward strand.
AGCCGACTCCACCGAATCGCAATGTGCCGCCCGAATCCCTTTGAAGCGGTTGGCCTGCATCGTCATCCCATGTGCCGAATCGCAAATCAAAATTCCAAAAAATCCTACCGAAGCTTTGCTTCCTCGTATAGCTAGAGCTGCCGCGATTGCTGGATCGTTAAAATCGTTCTCTTCTACTCCTTGGTAACTACCTACATCCACTACATCATAACCGTGTTCTTGTAAGTAAGCAAGCAGGCGCTTTTTTGCCTCAAACCCTTTGTAATCTGCTCCGATATAAACTTTCATTATTTATCTCCCAAATCCAGCGCTAGTTCTACCAAGCGGTTGGAATAGCCCCATTCATTATCATACCAGGCTACCACCTTCACCATATTGCCGCAAACTACATCAATCAGTGGTAAATCCACAATACATGATCTTGGATCTCCCACAAAATCTTTAGAAACCAATTCTTCTTCAGTTACGCCGATTATTCCATCATATTCTGGGTCTTTGGCTACTTTTTTGAATAATTCAACAAGTTCTTCTTTTGTAGTGTCTTTCTTGAGTACTGCAGTAATGTCTGATAAAGATACTACCGGAGTTGGCACCCGAATCGAAAGCCCGTTAAATTTATCCTTTAGGGCCGGCACGGTCAGCGCGGCAGCTTTGGAAGCACCTGTAGTAGTTGGTACGATATTTTCGGCGGCACTTCTGGCTTCCCTTGGGTCTTTAGCCGGCGCATCCAAAATCCTTTGTGAACCAGTATAAGAATGTACTGTTGTCATCATGGCTTTTTCGATCCCAAAATTGTCTTCGAGAACTTTCATAATTGGCGCGATACAGTTAGTAGTACAAGAGGCATTCGATACGATTTTATCGGAATCTTGAAGGGCGCTTTCATTCACGCCGATCACGATAGTTTTGGCTCCCTCACCCTTGGCTGGCGCCGAGATAAGAACCCGTTTTGCGCCGGCTTTGATATGTTTTTTAGCGTCTTCCGGCTTAGTAAAAAACCCAGTCGATTCTATTACTACGTCTACCCCTAGTTTTTTCCATGGCAAATTTTCGGGGTCTTTTTCGGCAAAAATCTTAATCTTCTTGCCGTCGATGATGATTTCATCATCCGAAAAACCTACTTTGCGGTTATAGGTCCCATAGCTCGAATCGTGCTTGAGAAGTTGGGCCAAAGTCTTGCTGTCAGTAATATCATTAATTGCAACTACATCAGCGTCTTTTCTTTCCATCAAAATTTTCAGCGCATTTCGACCAATTCGCCCAAATCCGTTGATTGCTATTTTTATCATTCTTACCTCCTAACTACTTATTTTTAATTATAGCATAACTGATACAATAATACATCTATTGATTTTATGAGAAAAATGTTGTATAAATAAAAAATAAACCAGAAAGGGGGTGTACCTTAATGAATATTGATCGGGAACTATTTGAAGAAGTCAGAACCACTACTGGACTAACTCACGAAAGGTTATTCTGTGTAGCCGGCACGGTCTATGCCACCATCTTTATCGGTAAAATTCCGAATAGAGAGGAGCTGTCGGCCTATCTCGGCTGCAGCAAAAAGATCATCGGTCGGGCCCTGCGTGAAGTAGCTGCCAGTGTAGTCAAAGTTAGGGGCGAAACTACGCCTTTGTCTGATTGGCTGTGTCCATATCTAATGAGTTTGGACCGACCGGACATCGCGCAGGTAATTTACCCACTCGCTGCCAATTTTGTTTCTACGGGAACATATATTGGCAAAGACGAAGAACCGTTTGAACGCGCTATCGCTCGGTACTACCTTCAGATATTGTTCTTCCCACAAATGGTTCAAGATTATGAGACCTTTGCCGGATACAATATCTTACTGGGGTATCTTTGGGAGGTGGCCTACGGCTCCGACGAAACGGCTATCCATTTCTGCCAGTCTCACTTTGAGACCAGTTTTGGCGCTTCTTCCAAGGTAAAAGCTTTTTTGGAATTAGTTTACCAAAAAAATCCGCATCTATATCGAATTGTAGAAGAGGATGCTTTTACTAGCATAACAAATTACATGGCCGGAGAGTTAAAGAAAGTACGTGGCAGTTTCAAGGATAGAGGCTCAGCCAAAATCGCCAAAGAAAGACTAAAAGCTATGAAGAATATCACAAAATAAGTTCCTCATCAAAAACTCCGAACCAACGTTCGGAGTTTTTTATTATGCCTCATAAATTTATCAGTAGGGATGCTGTACGAGGAAGAAGGAGTAGCGGAGCGAGCCGTACTTAGTGGTACGGCGAGCGAGCAACGCATCTTCTGACGAAGTACAGCGCCCTACTGGAAATTTATCTTGCGAAGTGTGCGAATGCACGGTTCGCTTCTGCCATCCTGTGGCAATCTTCCTTCTTCTTGAAGGCTGCGCCTTGTTTGTTGTAAGCGTCAACAATCTCGGCTTCTAGTCTTTTGGCATATGGCATACCGCCGCGAGCCCGAGCAGATTGTACTAACCATGAAAAGGCAAAGTGAAGCTGCCGGTGTCCCGAAATTGGGAACGGAATTTGGTAGTTTGCCCCACCAACCCGGCGAGACTTAACTTCAAAATCTGGCGAAATATTAGCAATCGCTTTTTCGAGAACTTCTACTGGATTCTCGGAATCAAGTTTTTTGGCAGCCCCTTCGATAGCAGCATAAACTGCCCGCTCGGCCACCTGCTTTTTGCCATCAAGCATCGACTTATTGATAAGTCTTTGCACCAAGATGGATTGATACTTACGATCTGGAGAAACTTTTCTCTCTAACGATTTAGTAGTTTTACGTGGCATAATTACTTACCCTCCTTCTTGGCACCGTATTT
>CAZFVK010000008.1:0-26893 GCA_964522475.1 uncultured Candidatus Saccharibacteria bacterium
TTGTGGCAATTTAACAGGACTTTTAGGTATTGGGAAGATCTCAAAGACAGGATAACAGGTTATGGAGTATAAAGGCGTAGAGTATTTACGGGAAAAACTAAGACACCACCGCACACGGGTTAATGTTCGGTACAAATACTACGAAATGAAGAACGTAGCCAGGGACATGGACATTAGCACCCCGGCGGGATTGCGGCATTGGTTTGGCGCGCTTGGTTGGTGCAGCAAAGCCGTGGACAGTTTGGCCGACCGGCTTATATTCCGGGAGTTTAGCAACGATACGTTTGATTTAAACGGCATTTATGCGCTTAACAACCCGGACATTTTGTTTGACTCCGCCATTTTGGGCGCGCTTATATCTTCATGTAACTTTATCTATATTAGCCAGGACGAGGACGGGTTCCCGCGGTTACAGGTTTTGGACGGTAGCCGGGCTACTGGAATTATTGACCCTATAACCGGCATGCTTTATGAGGGCTACGCGGTACTGGAGGAACACGACAACAGGGAACCGGCAGTAGAGGCGTACTTTTTACCCGGCAGCACAACGTACTTATACAAGGACGAACGGGCGCAGCTTGTAGGGGAAGACGTGGTAGAGAACGTGGCGGAGTACCCGTTACTTGTGCCAATGATTTTTAGACCGGACGCGCGCCGGCCGTTTGGCCATTCCCGTATTAGCCGGGCGTGTATGAGCATTACCAATAGCGCGCTTAGGACGGTTAAGCGTTCCGAGATTACAAGCGAATTTTACAGTTTTCCGCAAAAGTGGGTAAGCGGCTTGGCGCAGGACGTGGAGATTGACACTTGGAAAGCCACCATTAGTAGCATGATCAAGGTAACCAAGGACGCGGACGGCGACCGGCCAACCTTTGGCCAGTTTACGCAACAGTCAATGGAGCCGCACGTGGCGGAGTTGAAAATGTTCGCCGGTCTTTTCGCCGGGGAAACGGGCTTGACTTTGGACGACTTAGGGTTTTCGACTAACAACCCCGCAAGCGCGGAGGCAATCAAGGCGCAGCACGAAAACCTAAGATTGACCGCCAGGAAAGCACAACGCACTTTTGGCAGCGGGCTACTTAACGCGGGCTTTTTGGCGGCGTGTCTTAGAGATAACTATACCTATAGACGCAACCAAGTGTACCTTACGGTGCCAAAGTGGGAACCCATTTTTGAGCCGGACGCGGCGGTACTTTCTAGCATTGGGGACGGAGCAATCAAACTTAACCAGGCGGTACCGGGCTTTATTGGGTATGGTAATTTGCGCGACCTAACAGGAATTGAGGGTGAGTAAATGGCAGACATTGCACCGGAGTTAGCGGCGGCAATTAAGAAGACATACGACCGGGAGAAGAAGAAAAGCAAAGACGTGGCGCGCGCGTTGTCAGATCTCCAAGAGGGCAAAGCGGACTACGTAACGGCTTACCGGTATGCTAACGCCCTTAGCGCATGCCTTACGGTGGCGTTTTTGGACAATATAAGCGCGGAAAAACTGCCCAACGGCAAGTTGTACTACAACATAGCAGAAAAGGCGGTACGGCCGTTTTTAGAGGGCTTAGAAGCGGAAATAGCGGAGTATTGCGTGGCAGTACAAAACCGGCTAAACGAAGCCGCGGGGCTTGGGCTTAAATCAGTATGAGCGACAGGACAACCAATTACATAGACAAACTAAGCAACGCGGACAACGTAGACAACGTATTATGGCTTTTTGGCGCGCCCTTGCAGAACTTGGCGGACTCCGTGGTAGACGCTAAAATACGGGACAACGTAGAGTGGCAAGGCAAGGCAGGCATACCGGCAACGGTTACCCGTACCACCGTTGGCAGAACTTGCGAGTGGTGCCAGGAAGTGGCCGGCAGCTACACATACCCGGACGTACCCGCGGACGTGTGGCGGCGGCATGAGCGTTGCAACTGTATTATCAAGTACACACCGGCGGGCGGTGGTAGGGTTGATATCCTCCGCGGCCGAAGATCTGAAAACCCAAAGAAATGGTACCAGGCATCGGAAGAAGAATTAGAAGCCCGAAAAAAATTTGACCCAACATTGAAATTACCGCCACCGGCGCAACTGGAGTTTATACAAGAAATCAACGATTTCCCGAAATTGCTTGGAATCTATGAAAGCCCCAGGCAGCTATATGATGAGTTGGCCCGGCGTGGGTTTGATGTTAAGCCGCTATCCCGTGGACACTTTGGCGGGGTTGAGTTTGACAATGGCGGTGGATTTAAAGTAAACTATGGTGGCGATGGTATATTGCAGTATCATCCGAAAGAGTATAGCAGATATGGCGGTGCCTACTACAAGGTTAGTAACGGGAAAAACGGAACGCGCCGGTATACAATGGGCGGTGATCTGATTGTTAGAAATGTATCAAAAAACAATAAATGACCGTTTAGCAATGTTGTATAATGGTTTGACGATTAACGGCCAATATTGTTTTGAAATTGGAGATGGAACGATTATAACGATTGACGGATTGCCACAATGGGGTTGTATAGTTGTTGGGTATGCTAATGGGAAAGAAGAAGCATACAATAACATGTTTGAAGATGGCGATTTGTTCCCAATAAAAGAAATGACACAAGATGAAATGGTAGCCGCAATCTTGAACGAAATACAATCATAGATAGACTATTACCCCGGCACTATTGCCGGGGTTTTAGGTATAAGAAAGTGGGGAAGCCATGGAGTACAAAGCAAGGCAGACCCCCACGGAAGCCGTAGTATTACCCTATGATCACACGGACGGAAAGGAGGCAATAACCCTATATAACGGCACAGGCAGAAAGGCGCAAGAGTGGCAAGAGTTGTTAGTGTACGATCTCTTAGCCAGGAACCAAGACAACTTATGGACGCACACCAAGTTTGGGTATAGCGTCCCAAGACGGAATGGTAAAAACGAAGTGGTAGCCATACGGGAACTTTACGGGCTTATGCAGGGTGAGCAAATGTTACACACGGCCCACCGCACGAAAACAAGCCGCATGGCATGGGAACGGCTCAAGACGCTACTTACCAACTTGGGGTACGTAGAGCCGGCGGACTACAAAACGCAAAGCACCATTGGTATGGAGTCAATACGCTTTAAGCAAAGCGGTGGCCGCATAGACTTTGGCACACGTTCCACGCGCTCCGGTCTTGGCGAGGGCTTCGACCTACTAGTGATAGACGAAGCCCAGGAGTACACAGACGACCAGCAAACCGCCTTAAAGTACGTTGTATCTGACAGTAAAAACCCGCAAACAATCTTTTGCGGCACTCCACCAACTCCGGTAAGTAGCGGCACCGTATTTACAAAAATGCGTAAAGCCGCACTTGGCGGTGAAAGCGAGAACACCGCGTGGGAGGAATGGAGCGTAGAAGAACAGAAAGACCCGCACGACCGCAAGTGGTGGTATGAGTGCAACCCGTCATTAGGTACGATCATTAGTGAGCGTAGCGTAACGGACGAAATAGGGGAAGACGTAGTAGACTTTAACATACAACGCCTTGGCCTATGGTTGCGCTACAACCTAAAAAGCGCAATTAGCAAGGTAGAGTGGGAAGCCTTAAAACTGGAGAAGTTGCCGCAGCTTGTAACCCCGTTGCACGTGGGTATCAAGTACGCGCGCACAACTCCCTACGTGAGCATGGCCATATGTGCCAAGACCGCGGGCGGGCTTTACTTTGTGGAGGCCATAGACTGCCGAGAAACCCAGGCGGGCAACGCTTGGATAATTGACTTTCTAAAAAAGGCAGACGTAGCAAGCGTGACGGTAGACGGTGCCAACGGCCAAGGCGTATTGGCAAAGCAAATGCGGGCGGCCGGTCTTTTGCGGCCTAAGTTACCAACGGTGGGCGAGATCATAACGGCCAATAGCCAGTTTGAGCAAACGTTGTACGCCAAGGAACTTAGGCACATGAACCAACCCGCGCTAACGCAAGCCGTGAGCAATTGCGAAAAACGGCGCATAGGCAGCGCGGGCGGTTGGGGGTATAAGAGCCTCCGCGAGCAAATAGACGTGTCTTTACTAGATAGCGTCATACTAGCCCTTTACGGGTGCATGGAGCATAGGGAAAATACGCAACAAGTGGTTAGTTACTAAAAAGCCGCATAATACAAGCCCCAAAATTGCGCCACACGGCGTTTTTTTGTGGGCGTAGGTAGTTTGATACCTACCAAATTGCGGCGGTTTAGTACGCCTAATTTACCGATACCACCGGGTTTAAGTGGGGAAAGGAAGCACCAAAAATGAGTTTTGAAGTTATCGACAGCCAGGAAAAATTGGACGCGGTAATCAAAGACCGCGTAGAGCGCGCAAAGAAGACCGCAAGAGCGGAGGCAGAAAAGGAAGCGGCGGAAAGGTACGCCAACTATGACGAACTAAGGAAAGCGGCAGAAACCGCCAAAGCGACAATGGCGGAACGAGAAGCGCGCATAAAGGAACTGGAGGAAACGGACAAAGCCAACACCAAAGCCGTGGCAGATCTCACGGCCAAACTTGGCCGCATGGAGTTGGAGCATACCCGGTATGTGGTTGCTACCGAAATGGGGTTACCAATGGACTTGGCCGGCCGCCTTGCCGGAGAAACGGAGGAGGAATTACGGGCGGACGCGGAAAAGTTACGGGCGTTAATGGGTGTTAAACGGGTGCCGCCTTTGGGGGACTACGAAAAGACCCCAACGGACAGTAAAAAAGAAGCATTGAGGGGCATGCTTAATAGCATGCGCGGAGAATAGAAAGGACAATATATTATGGCTAACGTAATTAGCGGCGTGGGCTACTTGCCCAAGGAAGTTGTACGCGAAATGTTTAATAGCGTTAAGGGGCATAGCGCAATTGCTAGACTTAAGAGCGAAGACCCTATTCCCTTTACCGGTGCTACCGCTTTTGTCTTTGGCATGGACAAAGAGGTTGACATTGTGGGCGAGAACGGAGCCAAGAGCAACGGCGGCGGAACCGCTACCGCGGTTACCATTACGCCCGTTAAGTTTGAGTACGGCATGCGTGTATCCGACGAGTTTATGAAAGGTTCCGAGGAGTACCAGTTAGACGTTACACAGCGGTTTATTGAGGGCTTCGGCAGAAAGGTTGCCAAGGGCTTCGACATTGCCGCCATGCATGGCATTAACCCCAGGACGGGCGCGGCAAGTGCCGTGGTTGGTGACAATAACCTTGACGACAAAATCCCGGAGGCTAACGTGGTTGCCTATACCGAGGGTGCCGAAGACACAAACTTGGATACCGCTACCGCGCTTGTTGAGGGCGTAAACGGAATGGCCATTGCGCCGGCTTTTGCTAGTGCTATGGCCGCCATTAAGGTTAACGGTGTGCCGCAGTATCCGGAGTTTAGGTTTGGCAGCAACCCCGAAACTTTCTATGGCATGAGATCTGACGTTAACAGCACCGTGGGAACCGGCAACATTGATATGGCCATTGTTGGCGACTTTGACGCGCTCCGGTGGGGCTATGCCGAAGACATTGAACTTAAGGTTATCGAATACGGCAACCCGGACAATGACGCGGACGCGGGCGACCTTGCCGGACACAACCAGGTATACCTTAGATGTGAGTGTTACATCGGTTGGGGTATTCTTGACCCCTCCGCGTTTGCGCGCGTTGCGGTTGAAGACTCTAGCAACTAGTAGTAGAAAGGCGGCATAGTATGGCTAACGAACCATACGCAACCGTTACGGATATTATTAACTTGTGGCGGCCAATGACTACAGAGGAAACGGAGCGGGCAACATATTTGTTGCCCGTTGTTTCCGATTCCTTAAGGGAAGAAGCGGCACTACGCGGCTATGACTTAGACGAAATGGTGGCCACAAGCACCACGCTAGCAAGTGTGGCAACAAGCGTAACGGTGGACATTATAGCGCGGCAGCTTAGAACGGCAACCACCGGGGAACCCATGAACCAGGAGAGCCAAAGCGCGCTTGGTTATAGTTGGAGCGGTACATACGCCGTACCCGGCGGGGGCTTGCCCATTATGCGTAACGATCTTAAGCGGCTTGGTATCATGTCCCAAAAGTTGGGGGTGGTGGACTTTGGCAATACAGGGTATAGACGTTAGTTTAGCGGAGAAGACGCAGACCGGCACCGACCCGTTAGGCAATCCCATTTACACCACAAAGGACGTAACAGTACATAACGTACTAGTTGCACCGGTAAGCCAGGAAGCCATAACGGAAAGCACCGACCTTATAGGCGGCAAGGCCGTATATGTGCTTGGTATTCCCAAGGGAGATACGCACGACTGGAACGACACCACCGTGGTATTTTTTGGGCATACGTGGCGTACCATTGGCATGCCCCAAACCGGCATAGAGGAAAATATACCGCTATACTGGAACACCAAAATCACCGTAGAAAGGGTAGATTGATATGGCCAAGGACTGGAACGTATGGATTGACCTTAACTCGTTTGGTTGGAACGTACTAAAAGCGGAGTTTATGGAGCAAGCCGTAGCGGAGGCCGCGGAAAAGATACGCAGAAAGTGCGGGGACGGGTACGCGGTTACTATCGTTAAGGGGCAACCCGGCCAACGCCGTGTCACCGCCAACGTGTACCCGGAAACGCGGAAAGCCTACCGGGACAACATGGACAACAACACGCTACTTAAAGCGAGGGGGTAGCAATGTTAGAGAAAACTATATACGACTACCTAACGGCGCAGCTTAGTGTACCGGTATACACGACACAACCGGACAACGCGCCGGCAAGTTACGTGCTTTTTGAGCGTGTGGGCGGCGGCGTTAGTGATCACGTGCCGAGTGCTAGCGTTGCGCTCCAGTCATACGGGGCAACGCTATACGAAGCGGCCGCGCTAAACGAGGAACTTATAACCGCTATGGACGGTATCGTGGCGTTACCTAGTATTGGCCGGTGCAAGTTGGAGAATACGTACAACTACACCGACATTGAGCGCAAGCGGTACCGGTACCAGGCGGTTTACGACATTAGGTATTATTAGAAAGGACAAAAAGACATGGCAAACACCGTAGACAATGTAGCGGTAGGTAAGCCGGCAATTACCGGCGGTCTTTGGGTGGCACCCGAGGGTACTACTTTGCCCACAGACGCTACCACCGCGCTTGCGGGTGCGTTTAAGTGCCTTGGCTATGTGTCGGAGGACGGCATGGCCAATAGCATGGAGGCGGACACCGTAGAGATTAAGGCGTGGGGCGGCGACACCGTATATAGCGGAACCAACGGAAAGACGGTTACGTGGGCGGGTACTCTTATTGAGATCTTAAACACGGACGTGTTAAAAACCGTGTTTGGCGCAGCCAACGTAACGGGGACGCTTTCCACCGGTATTACCCTTACCGTCAATAACACAGACCCGGAGGAACACGTAGTAGTAGTGGAAACTATCTTACGCGGCGCGCTCCGGCGCGTGGTGCTTCCCAAGGCCAAAGTAACCGAGGTAGGCACCATTACTTACGCGGACTCTGACGTGGTGGGCTATGAAGCCACCTTTACTTGCATGCCGGATAGTAGCGGCAACATGCAGTATGAGTACACGGAGGAAGCCCCGGACGAATCGTAGAAAAACTAACGCAAAGGAGGTACACCCATGTTAAAGACGATAGAAACCGCAAGCGGTTTTAAGTGCAAGTTAGACGATACCGTTTTAGACGACATGCGCCTTATGGAGATCATAGCGGAGTTGGACGAAAACCAGTTGCTATACCCCAAGTTTGTTACGTTCCTACTTGGCGAAGATCTCAAGGAAAAGTTATACAAGCACGTGGAAACCAAAAACGGGCGCGTACCTATTAGCGCACTTAACGCGGAACTATCCGAGATCATGGAGCATTTAGGCGGTGACGCACTAAAAAAATAACCGCCTTTGCCGCAATGGTAGATGAGTGCGAAGACCTTTTAATATGTGACTTTGCGGAAACATACAACGTTCTTAACTACCGGGGGTTGCCGTTGCGTTTGGCGGCAACCCTTGCATGCGGTTTAGGGGCTAATAGTAGAGTGGTGCGGCACTACATTGGAATTAAGGAAGCCAACACCAACGTAATGTTGGCGGGCATTACAGACGCAATAAACGGTTTAACGTTTGTGGCATTTGGGGACAGAAAGAAAAACAAGCGACCCCAAAGCGTAGTAGAAATGTTGACCGGTCAGACAGAAACAGAAAGCACGTACAGTACCGGCGCGGAGTTTGAGAAAGCCCGCGCCGCATTAGTGGAGCGTATAAACAATGCCGGGTGAAATCGGAAAAGCATACCTTAAGGTAATACCAACCACCAAGGGAGTACAAAAGGCACTTAAAAAAGACTTAAACGGAGAAGCCGCCGGCGCGGGTGAGGATGCCGGCAAGAGAAGCGGCGCAGCTTGGGTAAAGGGCATGGCCAAGGTAATTGCAGTGGCGGGCGTGGGCAAGTTTATTGCCGATTCCATAAGCCAGGGGGCAGCCCTTCAGCAGTCATTAGGCGGCATTGAAACCCTTTACAAAGACTCCGCGGACAAAATGATACAGTACGCCAACGAAGCGTACAAAACCACCGGGTTGTCCGCCAATGAGTACATGGAGCAAGTGACCAGTTACTCCGCGGGGCTTATATCTAGCATGGGTGGTGACGTGGACGCGGCCGCGGACGTTGCGAACATGGCCATGATTGATATGGCCGACAACGCCAACAAAATGGGAACCGACATGGAAAGCATACAAAATGCGTACCAAGGGTTTGCAAAGCAGAACTACACCATGTTGGACAACCTAAAACTTGGATATGGTGGCACCAAATCCGAAATGGAGCGGTTATTACGTGACGCGGAGAAAATAAGCGGCGTACACTATGACATAAGCAATCTAGACGACGTATACTCTGCCATTCATGTTATCCAAACGGAAATTGGCATTACCGGCACAACACAGAAAGAAGCGGCGCAAACCATTACCGGCTCCATTGCCATGGTCAAAGCGGCCTATAAGGATTTTATCGGCAATTTAGCGTTGGGTAAAGACGTTACCCCGCAAATGCAAGCACTCATTGATAGCATTGTAACGGCGGCCAAAAATCTGATACCGGCCATTCTTAATGTGGTTATGACCTTGCCCAAGGCAATCATAGCCTTAGCACCGCAATGGCGAGATGCCTTCATTGCCTGGTACAACTCCATCGATATGTCAGCGCTCATGGATAAACTCAATGAAATGGGCGGCAAAATTGGCGAATTTTTGGGCCAGGTGGTGGCGTATATCGTAGGGCATGCCCCGGAAATTTTGGGGGCGGTGGCCACACTTATGGCGGATTTATTGGCCAATTTGGTTATGTTTTTAGGCGGCATTATTGGGCAATTTGCGAACGTGTTAACGCCAGGCCTTAAAAAAGCATGGGCCGCAATTAAAAAAGCGGCGGGTGCGGCGTTTAGGGGCATTTGGAACGCAATAAAAGCACCGTTTGTTAACATTGTGGGTTGGTTCCGCGGTAAATTCCAAGACGCATGGGCGGCAGTAAAAGGCGTGTTTAGCGGTGTCGGTTCGTTCTTCTCCGGAGTTTGGGAAACTGTCCGCACCAAGTTTGCCAATTTGGGTACGACAGTTGGCCAGGCCATGAGCGGAGCGGTAACCAATGGCGTTAACGCGCTAATTGGTGCCGTGGAAACCGTAATCAACAAAGGAATAGACTTTGTAAACGCGGCGTTGCGGTTGGCGGATAAAATCATAGTTGGCGACCACTCCAATTGGCACATAGACCGGCTTAATTTACCGCGCCTTGCTAGTGGTGGTATCGTAACGGAACCCACCACCGCACTTATTGGTGAAGCGGGCGCGGAGGCGGTTATACCGCTTAAGCCGTTGTGGGAGCATTTGGACGGTGCGCGCGGTGATCAGATCACCATTAACGTATACGCAACGCCAGGCATGGACGTGGAGCGCGTAGCGGACGAAGTAGTAACCAAGTTAATTAACACCCAAAAGCGGAGGGCTAACGCATGGCAGTAACACCGGTACCAAACACATACCCCGGCTTTATATTTGACGGGGAGAATAGCCGAAATTATGGGGTGTATATTACGGACGTGTCCGTATTTGGCACCCCGGAGCGGGAAGTAGAGTTGCTAACCATTCCCGGACGTAATGGGGACTACGCATTAGACAAAGGGCGGTGGGCTAATATTACGGTGCGGTATGAGTGCGCCTTACCGACAGAAGACCCGGCGGACTTTGTAACGGGTGTGGCGGCGTTCCGCAACATGCTAGCAAGCCGCATAGGTTATAAGCGGCTAGAAGACGAAATAAACACCACGGAGTACCGCATGGCCTTGTTTAGCGCGGGTATTGACGTTAACACCCCAAACAAAGAGGCCGGCACATTTGCCGTAGACTTTGAGTGCAAGCCGCAGAGATTCTTAACGGCAGGGGAAACGGCCCAGACGGTAACAAGCGGCGGCACTATCACCAACCCAACGTTGTACGAAAGTAAACCCCTATTGGTTGCGGAGGGACTCGGCAATATTGAAATCGGAGGCGGAACAATAACGATAACTAACGCCGTGGTAGGTAACGTTATCCTGTCGGGGGTTGTTTCACAGACAATAACAAGCGATGGGAACATAGAGTATATAATCTCCCAGTTGTCCGCCACTGACAGCCTAAACAACGGGGACACTATCACCGTGCCGAGTGTGCGCATGGTTTATACGCATACAATGGCAAATACCATAACAACGGCAGCGGTGGACGCACAGACCAATTGCACAGTCACGGTGTCACGTTCGGGAAAGACCGCCACTTTCACAGTCACACTAAACCCCGAGGACTTTTCATACAAAACAAGTGGCAATGGGCTTTATTGCACCTTTGACTACCGGACGGCGACATCTGACGAAACAGACCAAAACAGCGTAGAACTACAGGTACAGTACGTACAGCCCGACACAATCCGCGTTATGGTCTATCCTGTCACGGGGGACAAGTACACAGTCAAAATACCCCGCGTTAATGGCTACTCTACGAAGTCCACACTTCCAGATCAGATATACATTGACTTGGACATTGGGGAGGCGTTTTACTACGATGCGGACGGAAATATTATATCGCTAAATAACGTGGTAAATATCCCGGTGCAGTTGCCTACACTTCCCCCCGGTGCGGACACAATAACCTATGACAACACTATAACGGCCCTTGCGGTCACACCAAGGTGGTGGCAGCTATGATACCGGTACTTTATGAAGCAAACGAAGCGGCGTTTGTTAGTAATGGCCTTGGCCGCTTGCGGGACTGTATCACATGCGAAGTTTTACAACAACGCAACGGCGTATATGAGTGCAATTTTACGTACCCCGTAGGCGGGGCTAATTTTGACTTGATACAACCGGGGCGCGTTGTCGCCGTAGTGGTGGACGATACCGGCACCGTGGAGCCGTTCGACATTGTGTCATACACAAAGCCCATAGACGGCGTGGTATCTTTCCACGCGGTGCATATTAGTTACCGGCTTAGTGAGTACACCGTGGTTGGCAGTAACATTAACTCACTTGCGGACGCTTTCACACTTTTTGCTTCACCGGCAGAAAATCAGTTTTCTTATAGCGCAGACTTTACAAGCACCGCTTATATGGCATGTGCGGACGGGACACCCCGGACGGTGCGCCAAATGCTTGGCGGCATAGAGGGTAGCGTACTAGACACATACGGCGGCGAGTTTGAGTTTTCCCGCTATGAAGTGAGATTATACCGTTCCCGTGGCGTGGCGCGGGATTTTACCATACGGTATGGCGTCAACCTACTGGACTACACGGAGGAAACGGACTACACCGGGACGTACAACCGGGTGCGCCCGTTTTGGACGGGGCAAAATGCCAATGGCGTGGACACCGTAGTGGTAGGCAATTTGGTAGACAGCGGGTTGGCAACGTATAACGGCCGGCCAATTACGGTGCCGCTTGATCTCACCGAAAAGTTTGAAACGATACCCACCAAGGCGGCGTTAACTACCATGGCCACCAACATGTTGGCAGCGGGAACGCCCAACACGCCGCAACAGACAATAACGGTAGACTTTATACGGTTGCAAGATAGTACGGAGTACGCGCAGTTTTCGCCGCTTTTAGAGTGTAATTTATGCGACACCATAAACGTGGTGTTTCCCGCCTACGGCATGAGCGGTAGGTACAAGATAGTACAAACTACCTATGACGTACTATTGGAGCGGTACACGGAAATGGAGTTGGGGACGCTTTCCACCACGTTGGCGGAGGCGTTAGGCGTAACCCAGGGCGGAACGTTTACGGCCGGCATAGAGCCAACCATAGACGCGGACACCATGGTGGCCACCCTTTTGTCCGGTGGGTACTTTAGCGAACACTTTGAAGGGACGCGGGGAAGTAGCGTATCAAACGGGTATTGTTACGGAGCATTTGACCCCGTGACCGGTCTTGTGATCATAGGGTTCACCGCCAAAAATAGTAGCGTACTTGCCACAAGCACAGACCTTTACACGGTGCCGGAAAAGTACAGACCGCAAGCAACAAGGCGCGGTGTGCTACTTTACGGTATCAGTAGCGGCAATCCCGTTAACGCCGGGTATTGCACAATCAATACAAGCGGTGGTATACGGCAAGGTAATAGTAACAACTTTACGTTGGGCGTTGGTGTCATTGCCTACGGAGTTAACGAGGCGTAGTATGTACGACATTGTATATATCTTAAAGCATGACGTAGAGCCGGGCGAAATTGCGTATAGTTTGCGGAGCGTGGCGGCCAACTTTCCACACGGGTACGTGTGGTTTTTTGGTGGCAAGCCAAAGGGCGTAACCCCCAACTACTACGTGCCGGTGGTGCAAAGGGGCGCAACAAGGTACGACAGGGTAACGTATACAATACGTGAGGTATGTAACACCCCGGAGGTAAGCCCGCAATTTTGGCTATTTAATGACGATTTTTTTATCATGCGTAAATTGCGCGGCTTGCCGCCAATGTATGGCGGAGAAATCAAAGACCGGATACAACGGATAGTGGCCATGAGGCGCGGCATGGTGTCGGAGTACGCGCGGCAGCTTACACGCACCCGTGACGTACTAGAGGAAAGAGGGTACACAACGCTAGACTATGCATTACACGTGCCAATGCTTATTGATAAAGCCAAAGCGTTGGAAACATTGGCGGAGTTTGACGGGTACCCAATGTTTAGGTGCTTATACGGCAACCACCACGCAGTTGGTGGTATCAAAGCCAAGGACGTTAAGGTGGCCGGCAAGTATGACGAACCGGACAAAGAGGCGGCGTTACTATCTACTAACGCCTTAAGTTGGGCGGGCGTAGCCGGCGAGTATATCCGGGAACGCTTCCCCACCAAAAGCCTTTGGGAAGTATAGAAAGGGGACAACATGGCGGTTAAGTGTGGTTGGGCGGCAATTAGCGAGTACGGCACCGTTAACGGCAAAAAGGGCGATCAGACCGGCGGAGAAGTGCGCGTAGGCAATTGGTACTACTTTGGCCAAAACGTGGTGTTACGTTTCAAGGACAGGGAAAGAGCCAAAAAAGCGGCCAAGTACATGCGTGAAATTGCGGCCAACAATAACGTGGGTTATGGACAGGCAGACCGCACAAGCCTTTACACGGCATGGCGCGCGGTAGGGTGGAGCCACCCGGAGAAGATCACAACCAAATGTAATACGGATTGTAGCCAGTTAGTGGCCACCATTTGCATTGCCGTTGGGTACGCTACGGTAAGCCCTAACAATTGGACAGGAAGCCTAAAAGCCGCGTTAGTTAAGACCGGCGGTTTTGAGGTACTGACCGCGGCCAAGTACCTAACCAAAGATACGTACTTATTGACCGGCGATATTATCCTAAACGAAGTCACCCACGTGATCATGGCATTAGAAGACGGGAGCGCGGCACCCAAACCCACCAAGACGGTGGCAGAAGTGGCCAAGGAAGTTGTGGCCGGCAAGTGGGGGACAGGCGCAGAGCGCAAAGCCAGGTTGGAAAAGGCCGGGTACAACTACGCCAAGGTACAAGCCGAGGTTAACAAATTATTGGCAGCTAAGAAGAAGAAAACGGCGGACGAACTAGCGCGCGAGATTATAGCCGGCAAGTGGGGCGTAGGTGCTACCCGCATTGCCAAACTTAAAAAGGCGGGCTACACCACCACGGAAATTGCCAGGGCGCAAAAGCGCGTTAACGAGTTATTGAAAGGGTAGAGCATGGGAAGTATGGCGGCAGAGATTGCAATAGCACTATTGGCGTTTTGCGGCACCCTTATTGGCTCCATTATGAGTAGCCAAAAGACAGTATGGCGCATAGATCAGTTGGAGCGCAAAGTAGAGAAGCACAACCAAGTTATGGAGCGTGTGGCGCTATTAGAGCAAGACGGGCGGACGCAATGGCACACGATAGACGAACTCAAAGAGGAACTAGAAAGGATAAAGGGCGAGCAATGACACAGGTAAAAAGCAACCCGCGGGCATGGTTCCGCGCGGCCGGCATTAGAGCATTGAAAACTATGGCGCAGACATTTGTGGCCATGGTATCCACCGCGGCGGTGGTATCCGAAGTAGACTGGAAATATACATTTTCCGCAATGGTCTTGGCCGGTCTGTTATCTTTGGCCACAAGCGTGGCGGGACTCCCGGAAGTGGAGCCGAAAGAGTAACCCGTATATCTCCTTTACCCGCTTTGGCGGGGTTTTACGGGGCGTAGTTTTTCTATATACCCAAAAATCGGCGGCGCATTTGCGCCGCCTTTTTTGGTGGTATCAAACTACCACCGCATGCCCAAAAACGCCTTAGAAGCGGAAATAGAGCCTCATAAAAGGGCGTACATGCGCCCAAAAGGGCAAGTACGCGAAAAGTGTTGACAGTTAGTTAATATGGCGGTATATTATGTATGTGCCTTGTTAGTATTCCTAAAATCATAAAAAAGGGTATTCCTACATATAGTAGGTAACCCCAAGGAACTTACCAAGGCACCCAAGTGGTTGCCTTTTTTCATAGTATACACGGAAACGGCAACCACGTAAAGTGTGTAGCCGTTTTTAGTTAGGAGGTAGAAGCGTGAAAACGAGGAGAGCAGAAAACATGTTGTTAGAGAGCATGGACGATTTACAGGACTACATGGACGAACTGGAGGAAAAATGGAGGCGTTAGAGGATAACGCGGCGGAGCATGACAGGGACATGACGGAAAGGGAGGCGGAAAGGTACGACCGCATGGAGGACAAATGGGCCGCGGCCAACACAGCGAGGGAAGCCGTAGAAGACGCATTGGCGGCAATGCATGAAGTTATGTAGGAGAAAGGGGGAAACATGAAAACCATTTACCGCAAGCACTTTGTGGTGGCGGAGGCGGAAACGGGGCAAGAGTACGCACAACTAATTAATGAGTATTACGCCAACACGGAACTACGCAACGTAGAGGTAGACCACAGGGAGCGGCACAACTTTTGCGCCTACGTTACTTACGAGGAAGTGGAAAGGGTGCCGGAAGATCTGAAAGACGAATACGAACTCATGGGGGTTGCTTTCACATGCGGGGATTGCCCGCACAGACAACACACGGAGGATAGACGGGTAAAGCGGTTTGCTTGCAATGCCGGCGTAGAAGCCTATGTGTGCAAGTGCGACCCCGCGTGTAACCGATTCTATGAGGAACTACAGGCCGGCAAGTTATTGGAGGTGAAAGAGTGACACACAAAGAGTGGGAAAAAGAGATAAAAAAAGCCCTAATCGATAAGGAGGAAACCCAGGGCGACATGGCGGACGCGTTGGGGCTTTCCCGGCAATACGTGTGCCTAACCATTAATGGCACCGTAAGAGTAAAACGCACCGTAGCAGCTATTAGTAGGTATTGCAACGTAGAAGCCTACGAAATGTAAAGGGAGGTAAACACAATGACAGGTACAGGTAAGCACGTTAGCACAACTACGCCCATTAACGGGGACATGCTTAAAAAGGAACTCAAAAAGCGCGGCCTACGCGTTGGAGAAGTTGGCGAAGCCATGGGGTATAGCCCAAGTTACTTAAGCCAGGCAGTACGGAGCGGCCGGGTTAGTAATAGAGCGGTGGTATTACTGGAAACGCTTTACAACTTACCCGTTACCGCGTACCAGTACGTGGAGGAACCGGAGAAAGCAGACGAACCCAAGGAAACCCAGGCCGGCTTCTTTACCCTAGACGATGTGGTGGCCGAAATCAAAACGCTTAACGGACGCTTAAAGAATATAGAAGACTTGGTAGACTACTTGGCGGACTTTGTGGAGTGGTTCAGAGGCGCGGCGGAGCGCGCCGAGGAAGATCTCAAGGAAGCAACGGACGCGGTGGTGGAAATTGCCACAAGGACGGAGGGGTAACCATGTTAGACAATGCGTTGGTAATGTGCATGGCCGTGGCCGGTCTGTCTTTGGCCTTTATCACGGCGGAACTTTTAACCAAGGTAGCAGAAAGGGGACACCATGATCATAACAAAAGAGGAGCGCACCGCGTTGGAGAAGTTAAGGGGGACAAAAGAGGGCGCAGTATTGCGGCACATGATATTAAACCCCGGCGGCATTACGGGAAATACGGCCTTTACTGAGTACGGTCTTTACCGGCTTGCCGGCGCAATTCATAAGTTGCGCCGGCTATACCATGTGGAGATTGTAACGCTACCACAGGGCAAGCAAAAGTATGGCCGCTACAAGTTGGCGCGCTACGCTTCGGAGGCAGAAAGGCAAGAGGGGTGGTGCTAGTGGGCAAGTATAAGTGGTATTGCTACAAGTGCAAGCAAGAGTTTGACGAGCCGGACAGGGACACATGGCGCGACAATCACGGCATGCCGGGTGCGTTCTTTGAGGAATTTTACCAAGACCGTTGCCCGTGTTGTGGCAGCAGCTTTATTGAAAAGGGGTACCGTTGCCCGGTGTGCGGCAAGTTTTCGGCAGAGGGACACATACACGATCATTGCCGGGACACCATAGAACGGCACTTGGAGCCGTTATATCTAGCGAGTGAGTGCGAAGACGAAGACGACTTTCTCGAAATGCTAGACAACTACGTACATTACCTATAAAGGAGGGACACATGGAGTTTAGGAAACTACGCGCAGACGAAATAGATGTACGGGTAGGCGGTGTATATAAAACGGGCATTAGCCTACTACTATACAAAGACGCAAGGTGTGACATGGCCATACTAGACGAAACGGTAGGGGCGGCATATTGGCAACGTGATCATAAGGAAGTTAAAGGTACCGTGTATTGCGGAGTTGGTATCTACTTGCCCAACCCAGGAATGGAGGCATACCCGGACACATGGGTGTGGAAATGGGACGCTGGGACGGAAAGCAACACGGAGGCCGCCAAAGGTGCCGCGTCTGATTCTTTTAAGCGGGCGTGTGTCAATTGGGGCATTGGCCGCGAGTTATACACCGCTCCGCTTATCTTCATTAAGTGCGCCACAATACCCGGCAACGGAGGGCGGCATACGCTTGCCGACAGGCGGGACGGTTACAACTACACGGTAACAGACATAGCGTACAAGGACGGAGCCATTAGCCGGCTAAAAATTGCCCATGAGGGCAAGGAGGTATGGGCGTGGGGCAATGAGGCGCGCACCGACCTTGCGGACGGTAAGGCAACCCCGGAAATGGTGCGGAAACTCCAAAGCCTTGCAAAACTCCACGGCGACCCGGAGGGCTTCCCCCTCTTTATTTCCGGTGTAAAATCTTGGGACGATCTCACGGGACGGGACTACATACAGGTGGTAAAGCACTATGAAGACAACAACGCTTAGAACGCCAAAAATAGCCCTACACGCCACATTAGACAACGTGGTGGTGGAAATGGTCATACCCAAGGCAAACGCCCTTTATATCGAAGAATTTTTGCGGCAGAACACAGGAAAGGACATAGAAGTGGAGTTGCGGCGCACCCCTAAGAAGCGGAGCCAAAACGCCAACGCCTACTTGTGGGTATTGTGCGACATGATAGCCGAGGCCACCGGCACCGACAAAGAAACGGTTTACAAGGAGATCATAAAGCGGGTTGGGGTCTTTGACTACGTGTTGGTAAAGGCGCATGCGGCCGACCGTTTCCAAGCAAATTGGGCGGACAAAGGGTTGGGGTGGTTCACCCAGGAGATACCGTACCTAAAAGATAGGGGCGTTAGGCAGTTTATAGCGTACTACGGCACAAGCACATACGACACACACCAAATGGCAAGAGTGATAGACGAAGCCGTAGACGAAGCGCGGCAACTAGACATAGAAACGCTACCACCGGAGGAGTTAGTAAGGATTAAAGAGCAATGGGCAAGAGTAAGGGTTACGTAAAACTAGACCGGAGCATACAAGGCCATTGGATATGGCAAGAGAAGCCATACGACAAAGCGCACGCGTGGGCAGATCTCATACTACTTGCTAACTACGAAGACACCAAGGAACTATACCACGGCAAGTTGGTATACAGAAAGCGCGGGCAGATTCATTGCTCTAGTGAGTGGCTAGCCAACCGCTACGGGTGGAGCCGGGGCAAAGTAGACAGGTACCTAAAGTTGCTAGAAGCGGACAGCATGGTGGAGGTAAAACGGACACCATACGGTACAACTATAACCATAGTAAATTACACGTTTTGGCAAGGTGCGCGCGCAGCAGACGGTACAACCCACGGTACAGCCCATGGAGCAACAGACGGTACAACAGACGGTACAACAGACGGACACACAAAAGAAAGTAAAAGAAAGAAAAAGAAATTAGAAAGAATAGAAGAACTAAAGCACCCGGAATGGGCGTAACAACGGAGGGCATTTTATGAACCAAGTAACGCTTATAGGCAGACTCACAAAAGACCCGGAGGTTAGGTATAGCCAGGCGGGGAAAGCATACGCCAAGTTTACCTTAGCCGTGGACAAATACCCCAAGGTGGAAAACGGCGGGGCGGACTTTATCCCATGTACCGCCTTTGGCACCATTGCCACCGTGTTGGAAAACAACGGGTACAAGGGGCAGTTGGTAGGCGTGGCCGGGAAGATCTCAACAGGCAGCTACACCAACAAAGACGGGCGCAAGGTGTATACAACGGACGTAATGGTAGACCGGTTGGAGGTATTGGAGTGGAAAGACCGCGGCCAGGGGAGCCGGCAACGTGCCGAAGATCTCACGGAACGGAAACCGGAGCCAAAGCAAGAGAAGTGGGACGACACAGACATACCGTTTTATTGATAAGGAGGAACCAATGGACGTAAGAAGAACCAAAAGAGAAAGCACCACCGTAGACATGCTAAGACCGGGGGAAGTGTTCGAAGAAAACGGGCGGTTGCTTATGCTTACCGCCTACGTAGACCACAGCAACCTAACGGCCGTAACTTTGGTAGACGGGGAGTTGATCATATACCCGGCAACGGAGGAATGGGAAGTAACCGTAGTACCGGGGGCTTTTGTACCGGAGGGGTGAGGGTATGCGATTAATTGATGCAGATGCACTGCAAGTGTAGGGATTTTGAGTTGCAGCGCGAAGACGGGAAGGCAGATAAGTGAAAAGCATTTTACAAGAAGAAAAAGAGTGCCTAGTATGTGGCACCAAGCGCGGCCTACATTTACACCATATCTACTTTGGCAGTAACCGCCAGGTATCAGACCGAAACGGCTTTACGTGCTACTTGTGCGCCGCCCACCACATTGGGGACTATGGCGTACACTATGACCCGCGGTTAGATAGAGAAATCAAGGCAAGGTGTCAAGCCAAGTACGAAGAAACACACACACGGGCGGAGTTTATGGCACTCATAGGGCGCAACTACTTGTAGCAGAAAGGGGACACAATGAACTTAACGGTAGTAACAGTAACGGCCATTATCTGTATTACGCTAGTGTTTTTGGCCGTTTATGGCGGCAAAAATGACAAATAAATACAACCCAAGGTACTTAGGAATGGACGCACGATTAAAAAACCGCATAGAGGCGTTTATACGGTCTTACGACTTGCTCCAAGCACAGGCGGAAACCCTACTACAACGGAGCAAGCCCATAGACGGACAACCACGTGGCGGCGCGCCAGGCGACCCGGTGGCGGCGGCAGCTATCCAACGCGAAAAGGTATTGGAGGACATAAAGGCCATAGACACCGCGTTGGAGATCATACCGCAAGAGTACCGCGCCGTAACGTGGGAATGGTGCGCCAAGGGTGTGCCGCTCTACTTGTGCAAGGGTAGCGAGTACGCCCACGCCAACACGTGGAAACGGTACCGCAAAGAGTTTTTAACCCAAGTGGCAATAAATAAGGGTTGGTGGATAGAATAGTGCAACCAGTAGCAAACGGGCAAAGTATTATATACCAAACCCCCGGTAGGGAGTGGTTGGCAAAGGTTGGCTATGGTTGGCAAAATGACAAGCGGGAATTGATTAAGGAGTTACTACACAAGATGGGGAACATGGAGCAACTACAAATGTTTGAGGTTCCAAAGCGACAGGGAAACAACGCAAAACGTAAGTGGGAAAACGCTTTTCAAAGGTGGAGCGACAATCACGGAATGGATTCGGACAACCATGAATCATGGGGCGCATGTGGGTATGGCGTTATGTGTGATTGGTGCGTTGATAACAGTTTTGGGCGGCCTTGTGTACGGGCATTGAACGCAATGTGCCGGGAGAAGGGCAAGACAATAGACTACACACAATTTGATTTTGTGGCGGTATGGTTGGGGCTTGATTAAGGAGGGCAACATGCTAGCGGAGTTATTAGTGGCCGGCATGATCATGGCCGCGCCGTACACATGGAGCGGGGCGCAGTTAACACCGGAAATGGGCGTGAACTTCGATTGCCCCATGTATGCAGAAACTTGGTACAACCTACCCATGGACGGCCTAGTGCAATTCTTATACGACTTGGGGTGGAGTGGCTACCATTACGTCCGAGAAGACGGCGTACACATGTGGCACACGGACGGTAAGGACTACGTAATGGTAGGGGCTTACTTGCCAAAGTACCCAAGGGGAACGGTGGTGCCAACAAGTTTAGGCATGGGCATAGTATGCGATACCGGGTATTTTTACTACGGCGAAAATCAATTAGATATAGCCACCGTTTGGTGACTTTATACCAAGTGAGGCGCGGACGAAGCGCAGGGTGTGTGTCGTTAAGGCCGGGTGACGATCCGACCGGGCGTAGCTCAAATGGCAGAGCGGCTACCCATGCATTGCATGGTGTGCAAGTTGTGGGTTCGAGTCCCACCGCCACAGGGAAAGACCACAGGGGCCAAGGATATACGGCGTTAGGCGCTAATGAGGCAGGCGGGAGCGGCCCCACCCCGCAAGGGGAGAAAGGAAAATCATGAGGTTGATTGACGCAGACAAACTACCAAGACATGGCAACCGTGGTGGGCTTGTCCACTGGAAAGACATTGAGAACGCACCCACCATTAGCCCTGATAAAGCAGAGGCTTTTGTTGACGAGATAATCGGGTACATATTCGCCTATCCCGACGACGATTATATGGTAATGGAGACCCTTTGCCGAAAACTTTATAAGCACGGTTTGATTGACAAGAAAGACGGAGAGTGGACTTGCAACTTCATAGAGCCAGCCGATACTCCGCAGACGGATTGCGAAGATTGTAAGCATTACGATGATGTTAATGGACATTGTTTTTTCATCGGGCGTTGTACATATGAGCCAAAGGAGCAGACGGAAAGGAGAGACCATGAGACTGATTGATGCGGATGCCCTGCCGAGGCAGAAAATGCTTGAGGCATTTGGCAACGGGCAATATGAGGATGTTGAGATTGTCTACGGAAACGACATTGACAACGCTCCCACCATCGACCCGTTCAAAGACAAGAGCCTTGAACAAATCATGGACGAGTGTTTCAACATGGGCTACCGAAAGGCGGTAAGGCATGGCAAGTGGGAAGTGGCAGGTGAAACAACGCATTACTACATATGCTCCATCTGTGGCAGGCCGGGCGATTGGGTTGACAGGTACTGCCGCAGTTGCGGTGCAAGAATGGACGGAGGGAAAGGTGACGAATAGCAGGGCTAAGGGGGCCGCAGGCGAAAGAGAGTTGGCCAAGATTCTAAGAGAGCATGGCTATGATACACGGCGAGGACAGCAGTATAGCGGCGCCAATGGTGATGCTGATGTTGTCGGCCTGCCGGGAATCCATATCGAGTGCAAGCGTGTTCAAGCACTTAATCTGACAAAGGCAATGGAGCAGGCGGAACGTGATGCACAGGGCGGGAGTGCAACTTTAATCCGATTGACCATGTGAAGCATGGGCGGTGGCTATTCACGGACACCAACATATGTGAGTGTTCTGTATGTCATACGTGTGAGCCGTACCCGTTTAGCGAGTTTGAGTGGTGCCCGAACTGCGGTGCGAAGATGGATCTCGATACAACAGGCGAATAGCCGTTGCTATACCAAGTGAGGCGCGGACGAAGCGCAGGGTGTGTGTCGTTAAGGCCGGGTGACGATCCGACCGGGCGTAGCTCAAATGGCAGAGCGGCTACCCATGCATTGCATGGTGTGCAAGTTGTGGGTTCGAGTCCCACCGCCACAGGGAAAGACCACAGGGGCCAAGGATATACGGCGTTAGGCGCTAATGAGGCAGGCGGGAGCGGCCCCACCCCGCAAGGGGAGAATGGAGTATATAGAACATGAAGTTTATACAAAAGCACACGGTATATACACCGTACACGGAGGAGGGGCGCGAGTTTGCCGAGTTGGTATGCGAAGCACTCCGCATGGCAAAGGTAGAGTATGTGGCAGACATTGACACCATAGGCATTACCATTACGTGGAGCGGCATTTACGAAATTGAGGGCAATCTAGCGGTTGGAGGCGGCGACATTTTCTCGCATGCGGTAATCCAAAGGGAGGTAGCGGAGTGAGCAAAGAAGAAAAAGACACCGCCATACTAGTGCGGCCAATTGAGGTACTAGACGGGGTGGCGTATATCCCGCTTAAGGCAAGCCATGTAATAAAAACAATCATAGTAGAGCAAAAGAACGGAAAGTACAAGGTATACACATGCGACACACACGGGAAGAATTAAGACAATTCCAAGCGTTACCGCTAGAAGCAAAGGTAGCAAAGACTAAGGAACGCATAACGGAGTTTTATAACCACTACAACGGGAACGTGTATCTTTCTTACTCCGGGGGCAAAGATAGCACCGTTCTTATGCACTTAATAAAAAACACGCCGGGGGTGTATAACGTGCCGGTGGTGTATTGTGACACCGGGTTGGAGTACCCGGAGGTAAGGGCATTGGCGTTGGAGCATGCGGACGTTGTACTAAAACCGTTAATGAACTTTAGACAGATCATAAAAGAAAAAGGGTACCAGGTGGTAAGTAAGGCGGTTGCCAAGAACGTGGACTATGCCAGGAAAAGCGGGGAGGAAAGCATATATTACAAGAAACTATTTGGAACGTTTGAGTACAACGGCAAGCCAAGTATATATAATTGTGAGCGTTGGAGTTTCTTATACGGTGCGCCGTTCTTGATCTCATCAAAATGTTGTGACGAAATGAAGAAGAAACCCGCCTACCGGTGGGAACGCAAAAGCGGCAGGCGGCCATATATTGGAACGCGCGCGGAGGAAGGAGCCAATAGGGAAACGGCGTGGCTCCATGCGGGGTGCAATGCTTACGAAAACGACCGTCCACAAAGCCGGCCTTTGTCATTTTGGCTAGAGCAAGACGTGTTAAGGTACATTAAGGAAAACAACATAATCATACCTAGTGTGTACGGGGAAATAGTGGAAACGGAAAAGCAAGTTGGCTTTTTTGACAGCGCGCCCAAATACGAACTAACGGGAGTGCAACGTACCGGGTGCATATTTTGTATGTTTGGTTGCCACATAGAGCCGCGGCCAAATAGGTTTGAACGCTTAAAAGAAACCCACCCGCAGCTATACGCTTATTGTATGAAGCCATACAACGAGGGGGGGTTAGGGCTAGGCGAAGTGCTAAATTATATGGGTGTACCGCACTAATTGTACCTACGGGGAAAAAATACATGGTATAGTTATATCGTGGCATACAATCCTAATAAGGCACTACACACAACAAGGTGCCGGCTAACGCTTACGGCGTGGCCGGCATTTTGTATGGAGGCAAAGCATGTATAAAGGCATTACACCAACGCTAACGCTTACTTTACCGGAGGATATAGACTTAACGGACGCCAACCACGTATACGTTACGTTGAGGGAAAACGACTCACCGGAAATATTACCCAACGGCAGATTGTTGGTTAAGCCCAACCCGGTTAAGTACACCAAGACCGGCGAAGATCTCACGGTGGATAAAAACGTAATTACGTTGGAACTCACCCAGGAGGAAACGTTAAGCATTAGGCCGGGTAGGTTGGACATACAAGTAAATTGGACATACCTTGACGGGAGCAACACAAAGCGGGTGTGTACGGACATTGCAAGCATTGTGTTTAAATCGAACTTAGAGCCGGGGGTGTTAGTATGAGCATACCCCTAAACGTAGACACCACAGACAAAGCCATAGGGCTTACCGTAACCACGGGCGGGGTTATTAGTGTGACACCGGCCACAACGGTTACGGCAACTATTGGCGAACACTACACCGGGGACTACACCATAACACCAGGGGACGCGCCAACCACGTTGGCTACGGCCGGCATGATCATGGACGCGGACGTGGTGGTAAGACCGGTGCCGGGGAATTACGGGAGGCTTATTTGGGACAACGGCATATTAACCGTATATTAGAAAGGGGAAGACATGGCAAAGCCCACAATCATAGTTAACGGTAACACGTACTCCGAAGCGGAGGGCGTAGACATTCCCATGCAGGGCGGAGGCACCGCAAGATTTTATTATACCGGGGACGCTACGGCAGCGGCGGCGGACACATTGACGGGCAAGACCGCATACACGGCGGCGGGTGAGGTTACTGGAGCCATGGCCAATAACGGCGCGACCGGCGGGACGATCTCAACCAAGGCGGGTGTCGTAACAATCCCCGCGGGGTACACCACAGGCGGGAGCGTAGAAATTAGCGCAACGGAGCAAGCCAAGGTGGTTGCCGCCAATATCCGACAGGGGGTAACTTTATTGGGTGTGGCCGGTAGCATGACTGCCCCCGTGATCAGTTTTGACACACAGACGCACATTTTAAGTATCTCTTAGCAATGGCCAATATTACACTTTGGGGAACTACATATAACAATGCGGAGGGCGTAGAGTTGCCCGTGGAGGGCGGCGGCACCGTTGTATTATATGAAAGGGTAAACGGTACGGCAGGGACACCAACGGCAACAAAGGGAACCGTAAGTAACCACGCTATAACCGTTACCCCGTCCGTTACGAACACGGCCGGGTACATTAGCGGCGGCACCAAGACCGGTACCGGCGTTAGTGTGGCAGCTTCGGAACTTGTAAGCGGTACGTTGCCGCTTACAAGCAACGGCACCGGCATTGACGTTACCAACTACCAAAAAGTGGACGTTAACGTATCCGGCGGCGGTGGGCCGTACGATTATTTCGGCCCCGGTACGGAGTATATGGGCGTGTTATACAGCCAAAGCATCAATCTGTCTACTGATACATCCTTCGATTCATGGGAGGCGTCCACAACTGCCACCACGCTACTTGCGGCGGCATCTAACGTGGTAACGCAAGCGACAGACCCCGTTAATTACTCCTACTATGTAGTACAAAAAAACGTGATTAGGGTGGCATACAATTCCGGGGCAACTCTCAAGGCGACACCGTATATACATGCCGCTTTTCTTGTTACGTCTATTTATGGCAGGTGGTCAAGTTACACCAATATGACGACAGACACGTTGAACAGCATCACCACAACCGCGGCGGCGGGGGCGGCGGCTTCTAACATCTACTACAATTCAACGGGGGCTTTATCCTTGCAGCATACAACGCCCAGCAGCTCCTACATGCCGGGCTACATGAACTTTAGCGTGCCGAGCATCTCGGGGATGAATTTCAGATTGTCGAGAGCGGCAGTACAAGCCCGTTGCCATTCCACCTATTTTGCTACGGGCAGAAAAGCCGACATAGATTCAGCGAACACAACAATCAACTACACGGCGGAATGGTACAGGACACCGAGGCCCAGTCTAAGCAATGCCATGAATACATGGTTGCGGAGCATCATTAACAGTTAGGGAACAATGTAAACTTACCCATTAATTGTGTACCTACGGGGAAAACGCCAACGGTATAATAGGTTTAAGGGTTTCTTCTTGTAAAGGGTAAGAGGCACAGCAACCTATAATCCCTTACAACTCTCATTGTGTTAACGAGCCAAGGCACACCCGTACTGCTCCGGGTGTGTTTTGGTTTATGCATGCTTGACCAAGGCGTGCGTGTTAGCCCCGGCCGGGGGTTACCTTTAAGGGCAGAATACCGGCCACTTGTATTATGCCAAGTACAGACAGACCGGACAGAAACGGAACGCACCGCAAGGTGTTTGAGAAAAACCGCAAGAGAATATACGCCACCCAAACCATTTGTGGTATTTGTGGCAAGCCGGTTGACATGACGTTAAAATACCCCCACCCCCTTAGTAAATCTATTGATCACATAATCCCCATAGACAAAGGCGGCCACCCCTCCGATATAGACAACCTACAACTAGCCCATTGGACGTGTAACCGCCAGAAGAGTGACAAACTAGTAGATCGTAAAGGGTTAGTTACCCAGGACTCCGACGTTATAAGTAATAGGGTATTACCGCAAAGTATGGACTGGACTACCTACAGGCACAAAGCATAGCGCAGAAACTACGCAAAAGGGTATAAGCAAGCACACATTACGGGGAACAGAAGCAGAGCATTTTTATTTTTTGCAGCAGCGCGGCGTTTTACATAGGGGGGGTACCCTCCCCCCACGCCCGGCTCCGATCTCAAAGTTTTGTAGAAGAGCAACAGGCATCGATGCGCCACCGGAAATACAAAGAC
>CAZFVK010000009.1:0-24982 GCA_964522475.1 uncultured Candidatus Saccharibacteria bacterium
CGCTGACGTAGGTCACCGTCGTCCTCTGATCGCCGAAGATCGTCGTGTGCGGATTGGTATTGACGGTCAGAACCTTGCCGTCACGCAGCCAGACGTGGTACGTCCGCTCGTTGATCTTCTTGACGGACCGGATGTTGTATCGCGTGGAAAACAACTCGTAGACGGCGCGTTCAGAGTTCTCGCGCAGGTTCGCGCCTTCGAATGCATTAAAGAACAAAGACATTATCTCACCTCCCCTCTATTGATGTCCTGCCCCTCTGCTGTGGAAGTATGCAGCGCTGCCAAGTCAGCTATGCTTCAAGCCCGCTTAACCTGTTACTGCTTTTTTGATTTTCGTTTGTCAGCAATCTCTATATCACGCATCCAATTCAGATACGTCTTACAGCTTAGAGCGATGGATCGGAGCTGAAGCTTTGCGACGCCTATATCTTCTTGCCACCCCTCTTTTCGTTGTGAGATTTCGTAAAGGGATGGTTCGAGCAAACGTAAGTCCGAGAGCACCGTTTCCGCTTTGGCTCTGATATCCTCCTTGATGTTTAACGGTTTCTGGTTTTGTTTGGTTGTTTCCATATCGATTGCCTTTCATGGGTTAGATAATATGCTTTACAGTTATGCTTCGTCGTAGCGTTCGTCACCCAGCAGCTCTGCATACTCCACAGCAGAGGAGCGCCTCTGGATAATCATAAAAATCACCTCCTCGTATATATTGGGCGTATGATCACGATGGAAATTGACTTTCCAAGAGTCATAGGGAACAAGGTTCAGGGCCATGCAGGACTTCGCCAGAGCATAGAACACTAACAGCCACAGTTGCTATTATTCTGCGTAAGGATTCTCATTCCAGGTGGTCGGTCCTATGATTATTACAAGTTAACGCTACGAACGGTTTTGATTCCGTAAAACCTAGCTAGATAATCCCACATTGGATTGGGTGAATCTTCCTCTAATACCAGACAGATCGGATGGTTATAGTCTAAGAAGACTCCAGCGACATCCCATGGATCAACCATGAGTTGGCACTCGTGGCCTGTTACGGTTTCACCTTCCAACAAGACAGGATCCTGATCGTAGGTCGTAGCGATCTTTAAGTATTCCTCCTCTTTTGCTTTGATTGCTGCCCGAACGATTTTTACGGCGTTCATCAGCTCGTCGGTCGTGTTGGTTTTGTTCTCTTCTTTAGGGTTGTCTTTCATGGGTAATCCTTTCGTTTATTTAGTTGCTGTTGTGGCTGTGTGTTTATCTGCTGATGCGTCAGCCCTGCATGGGCCTGAACCTTGCCCCCAGCAGCCGGGGGCGTACAGCCCTCCATACTTATTGGCATTCGGCAATGGGATTAATTGACTTATCTCTGACAATACTGTCAGCGGTAGAGATCAGGCCTTTCCAGACTTGTCTGCGTTTATGATAAAGTCCCAATATGCGGTGCGATTCTTTTTCTCTTCAAGGAAACAAACCAGCTCGAAGAGTTCCAAGTCATTTGCGATACGCTGGACCGCAGCTATATTAAACATATTGGTCTTCCCGGTATCACGCACTTGGAGAATCTGTTTTCTCAGCTCGTCAGTGATGACGGACTTCCTATTGATTGATTTGGTTCTATTTGGATTGTCGTAGTCTTTGTTCATATCTTGCCTTTCCGTGGTTATCGTTAATAATCGTCAATTGTATCTTTGCCTAATGTCGTTAAGCTGAACACTGTACGCTCCGGGCTGCTGGGATGAATCAACCCCACCGGCGTAGGGTATGCTTAATCTCGAATTAGGGATTGTTAATCTACACGATACTACGCATCAAAGACCAGTAAGGTCTCGCTAGGTTTACCTTTGTTGTTTTTGTATACTCTTGCTCGACCATCAGCCGATTGCCGATCAAGGTGCAGACCATCAAAATGGAGGTCATCTTTTACTTCCGTGTTGTGTTTGTTCTTGTTGGTTCGTTTCTGGTTTTCCATAGTTTTCCTCTTTCTGAGTTAAAGTTACTTTATCGAGTTGACAACTTCCCCTTTTTTCGATTAAGCATACGCCACGCCGGTGGAGTCCTCTGTTTTCTTGTTAATAGATAAAATCATCACCTCCTCACTATATTCACAGCGGCGTTAAATCGAAATTGCTCTTATAAGATAAATCGTCAGAAACAAGGTTCAGGGCCATGCAGGTCTTATCGCCGGAGCATAGAACACTAACAGCCACAGTTGCTATTATTCTGCGTAAGGATTCCCATTCCAGACGGTCGGTCCTTAGAGCTATTTCAGGTCGACTGCGTAGACTCTGTATAAACCATAAATCTCCGCAAGCCGGTCCCACATGCTATCGCTTACTTCCCCGACCACAGTATCCCATAAGGCGAAGTCGTAGTCCAAATAGACTTGAGCAACATCCTTGGGGTCAGCCATCAGCTGACAATCGTAACCCGTTCTCGTCTCGCCTTCAATCAATATTGGGTCCTGATCCTCGGTTGAAGCGATTTTCCTGTATTTATCCTCTCTGGCTTTAATGGCTGCCCGAACGATTTTTACAGCGTTCATCAGCTCGTCGGTCGTGTTGGCTTTGTTCTCTTCTTTAGGGTTGTCTTTCATGGATGATCCTTTCTGTTAGTTAATTGCTGTTGTGGCTATGTGTTTATCTGCTGATGCGTAAGCCCTGCATGAGCCTGAACCTTGCCCCCAGCAGCCGAGGGCGTACAGCCCTCCATACCTTACTCCGCGCCGGTGGATTGCCCCCTGTCGCCGCCAAAACCGCCCCTGTCGCGGGCTTTGGCCCAGCAGTCGGGCTTGGATGCCCTTGGGTGGTCTCGGCGGCACGTCGGGCGATGTCGGGCTGGTTCGTTAGTCCGGAAGATCGATGTATTCAAAATCATCTTCCGTAGCTTCACAGGCGTCAATCAGTTCATACGCCTCCTCGCGGATATCGGTGATTTCATCAACAATGTCAGCGTCATAGGAGACACCCTCCGCGAGCAGCTCCTTGAGCTTCTCGCTATCAGCCTTAAGGCGGCTGATAGCCTTGTCGAGTTCTTTGTAATATTCCTTCATTTATCACTCCTCTCAAATCCTTTCGGTTTATCGGTTGGTATAGTTTTTCGCCTGACTGCCCTCTATGGTGGCCTCGGCTGCGCGGCACGATTCAGCATAAGTCCTCCTTCTTCACGCCCTCGGTCATTACCGTCCAAAGCTCGTTGGGCGTGATAATGCAGTGGAACTGCGGGTAGCGGGCACCAAAGTTGAAGCGAATAGCGTCAGTCATCTTTTCCTTCCGCTCCTCGGTCGGCACGATCCACAATACAATCGGGAAAACATGATCATGCTCCTGTTCCAGGTTTGTCTGGTGGTATTGCTGGTAGCGGCGGCATTTTTCTACAATGTCGTTGACCGACTCAGTATCGAGATCCATCTCGATGAACCAGCGGTCGGTGAACCGTCCGCAGACAGTCTCCGCAAACAGGTCAGGGCGCAGGGATACGGTCTTCCCGTTCTTCTCAAAGCTGCGCCAGCATTCCGGTTCGACCTCTAACCGTTTGACATCCATATCCCGTCCCATCCGACAAATCTCCGTGATCTGGACGAAGCATTCCGTCACCGCCAGCGTATGGCGCACAAAGGCTCGTGAGGGTTCAAGATAGCGTTGCCGCTTTCCATCACGCTCTTTGCCGAGGTCGAGCAATCTCATCCCAGCCTCGGTTAAGTGCCAGATCAATGCCTGAGACCCGAACTTTGCGCCGCCGATCTGCTTCGGCAGATGATCAAGTAAACCGTAACGGTTCAACTTCTTCAGAGCCAGCCTTGCGTTCGATAGGGCGGTTTTGGGAGAACGGTTAATGGGGAAGAACAGCCGCTGTACCTGCCCGGTTTTGATGTAACGCAACTTCTGGAAGGTTGTGAGAATCTCTCGATCCCGCGCTGTCAGCCGCAGCTCGGTCTCTCCTAGCTGCTGATTCGTCAAGCGTTTCATAAGTGCCTCCTGTGTGGGCGAAGTCGGATGATCTGGCCCTCGCGCAGCAGCTGCGGAACGCTGTCCAGCTGACGCTGGGGATGGCCTCCGGCAGCATCAAGATTATTACTGCCAAGCAGTAATAAGTCGCTTCCCTTATTCGCAGAAAGCGCCGCTTTGACGGGGAGAAGCGCATCCTCTCTGTTGACCTGATTCTGTAAGGGGTTCTGTAGGCCATTCTGTAGACGATCCTGTAACGATTTCTTGCTTCTTTTCCGGCTCATCTTACTCATATCTACCATACTTGGCTTGCGTTCCCGCGCTGTTATTCTCCGGCTGTTCCTCTGTTGTAGCCGCCTCCTCGAACAGCTTCAAGAACTCATTTTCTACTTCAACAGCCGGTCGCCCATACCGTTTCTGGGATAGGGCCTTCAGTTCTGCTGCCATGCGAACCGGCTTCGTCGGCGGTAAAGTCATCCCTTGCATCCAACCGGTATTCTTACGGTTGCTCATGATACTGGTGTAGATCTGGTAGCGGGGAAGCAGCATGAAGTCCTCCGGGGTTAACTCCGGGGCGAAGTGCGCAACCTCCTTGGCGTCGGTTCCGTTGAGGCCGAAGATGATCTTATTTCTCGCGTTAGCGTCGATCCCGGCCCGGATCTCCGGCGGGAGCTGCCCTCGGTATTGGTGTGCCATCGTAATCCCGACGCCGAGACCTCTGGCCTGTGCCAGCGCGTCAGCCAGATCGGTTGGCAAGGCCAGATAATCCTGTAGTTCGTCAATATACACAGAAACCAGATGTCGCTGTTCGGCAGGAATGCGGGCGCGGGACAACGCCAGCGTCCAAGTCATGCCGACGATGAGACTCCCCAAGAGCCTCGCGTTCTCGCTGCCGACCATCCCTCGGTTCAAGGGAACGAGGATAATCTTGCGTTTGGTAAACAACTCGGTCAGGTCGACCTTCGGCTTCGCCTGTCCGAGGACGGCGCGGAGTCCAGGTCGGAAGATGAACTGCTGCATCTTATTGAGCACTGGCGCGATGTTGGTGCTGCGCTCCGATTCCTTCATGGCTTCGTATTGCCGCCAGAACGGAATCAGGCCGATGCGGTCCTTGACGCCGGAAACGATCCTTTTGCGGAATGCCTCGTCAGTCAGCAATGATGGCAACCACAGCAATGTCGCTCCTCTGGTCTGGACCAGCGTCAGCAGAGCAGCGGAGAGAATCTGCTGCGTCCTGACACCCCATGAAGCGGAGAATATCTCTCTAAGGACCGCGAGGACTGCGTCGGCATTAAGCACCGGATCGCCCGGAAGCGACAGAGGATTGAACCCGACCGGATTGCTGTCGGATGGGTCTATGACTACCACGTCGTTAATCCGGTAATCGGGAATGCGTTCCAGTATGTCGGTCACGAGATCGGCTTTAGGGTCAAGGACGAGGACGCTCCTGCCCTCTCTTATATCGGAGAGGATCAGATGTTCCATCGCCGTGGACTTGCCGCTGCCAGTCGGACCAAGTAATATGGTATGCTCCAAGCTGTCGCTGGGACTGATACTGATCTTCTTCGGTACCGAGGCATTCATGCTCTTCGCGTAACTTCTGTCCTCTTTCACGCTTTCCGGGGATTTGTACCACCTCGGCGGGAGGAGCAGCTTCGGATGTAAGCCGGGCGTGCCGGGCAGATCATCCTCACCCACAGGAAGCATCATGATGCAAGCGATCTCGGAAACTGACAGTCGCAAAAAGAAACGGGAGGGTAAGGCGGGACGATTCACCGCTTCGGGGTTTTCCGGTACAGCATGGATATTGGCTCCGGCTGAGTTCAAGGTGCGGAGCGCGGAAACGACATTGTCGATTCTGCCCTCGGCACCTTTTCCGGAAGCGCCAACGCGAAGCAGCACTTCAAACATATGCTGGCCGTGTTTTTCTTTGGCTGACGCTCGGCTTTCAAGTGAAGCCGGTCGTACACCATATAAAACGATGTCCAGCCATGATTCGTATGGGTCAGCCATATTCTTCGGTAATTCTCTGGGAGCGTGTCCGCTCCCAAGAATTACTTGAACCACTACCTCTTCTCCCGTTCGCACAGCTGACAAGCTTGCAAGTCCGGCACGTATAACAGCTTCAGCTCTACCGGTATTGAGCGAGAGAGACGGTTTACTAACTTTAAGGTGCTTGGCGAGAGAAATCCTCCTGCGACTTGCTGCAGAGACTTCATTGAGTTCGATTTCTCCGTGTCCTTTGAACAGCTCAATCATTTTCCCACTGTATTTGGCATCAAATCCAATCAAGTAGCGAACTCGATTATTGGCTCCCCGTGCTTCAAACACAAGGTAGCCCCGCGGTGTAAACGCGGCAAGGTGCGTGAGCAGCCCAATGACATCATCTAATGAGAAAGGGCGATGCCAGTCATATTCATACCACTTAAGATTACTCGGTGTCTGCATATTACTGTTCCCCCTTTCTCAGAATTTGGTGTCCTTCTTGTGCTTCCACAGCCGATATCCAGCTACGGTTCCTGCCGCTATTCCCAGCAGCAGTATGATCACTCCCCAGACGTCTTTGAGGAAGCAGATCCCCGTCCGCACCAGCCAAGCGGCCAATGCGAACAGGAACGCGGATTCCACCAAGCGCTGGAAGAAGCTCTTGGGTGGATACATGGATCATTACGCCTCCTTCGCCGTATCCGGGGAATCCGGGTCGGTCGGGTTAAAGTTGACTTTCCCACTGTAAGCGGGAACGGGATAGCCGGGGATGACGATATCGCTGCCACCCTCGGCTTCATCGCCCCATATGTACCAGTTGGGGTTCGTCGGGCGCTTGCGGGCAAAGAGCTCCAAGTACCTGCGGTTCTGGTAGAGCCTCTCGATGACGGCATAGGCTTCTTCCGGCTTATGGCTGTGATTTTGGCGCGGCCAGACTTCCCAATCCATCTGTCCTCGGAAGTCCACGGGCATCGAGCCCTTGATACCGATCAGCATGGTCTCACGGGCATGGCGGACGATGCCGCCCAGCCCCATCTGGAGCTTAATCCAGTCGAAGTCCTGCTTGGTCTCAAAGCCCCAAGCCTCCATGACGGCCTCGCCAGCCTTGCGGCCAGCCTGTCCGCCAACGATCCAGAGGAAGCATACGGCGTTGTCAGCAACCATGTCCTTCACCGGCATGGCCTTGATGTCCTCAAGGCGCATCAAGCCGTAGTGGTTGATCGCGCCGTAGCGTCCCCGCTGGTTCACATCCCAGGGCGGATCGGCGTACACAACGTCGAACTTCGTCTGGGTTTTGAAGATTTCCGCGATCTTGCCGTCGGAAACCTTCACTTGCGCAGTCGTAGGTTTCATTTTCATTCGCTTGCTCCTTTCTGCCAAATATGGCGTAATAGTTGTTTGCAGCGATTTTACCTTCTGACATGGGTAAATGCTAGTGTTTTCGCTATCAAAATGAGACCGTAGTCTCATTTTTGAAAACGGCGAACAAAAAAGGACAGCACGCGCAGCAACTGTCCTTCATTGATAGGCTGTTATTGATTTGATCTGTTAACCATAAAAGCTGAAATCAAGGTACAAAAAAGAAGCCCAGGCGCAGCAGTCTTTCGCCTGAACTATTCCCCGTACCGTCTATTACTGTTGCTAAAACAGCTCTACCCCTAAATACGCGCTATCGAGCTCGTCCTGCGTGATTCCAAGATAACGGCGAGTGGTCTCATAGTTCGAGTGATTATAGATTTCCATGAGCACGACAGGAGAGATACGCTTTTCCGTCCAGGCATGGTAACCAAAGGTTTTGCGGAGACTGTGACATGCGATTTTGCCCAGAATACCAACAGCGGCGACAGCGGCGGTAATGATTCTCCATGCCTGAACGCGACTGATCGGCGCGTCGTTGCGTCTGCCGTTTGAAAAGATATAGTTACCTTTATGGTTCTGATAGAGCAGACGTAGAGATTCGACTGCCTTTGGGCTCAGGGCAATGGTCTTGCTCTTCCCCGTCTTGTGTTCGATTACGCGCAAATGCGTAAAGAAACGACTGCGAGACTCGTCGTACACCTGGTCCCAGCGAAGCCGGAGCAAATCGCTGATCCGGAGCGCCGTGCAAGCGCCAAGGACGATCATGGTATGATTGCGATACTGGCCACGGATCAGGAAGTAATTTGAAAGCTCCTGAAGCTGTTTCTTGTTTCGGATGGGTTCGGTTGCTGACATGATGATATTCGCCCCTTTGCATGAAGTGTTGTCGGAAGCTCCGTGCTCTGGGGCAATGTAACGGTTTGAATAGGTCGTTACATTCGCGGGGGGAACTCATGAGCACAAAGCGTCCGTATCATTCTATATTGCCATATTGGAAGGAAAATTGTGCGAAAAAATCTATGTTTTTATGAAATTTGTGTTGCGCGCCCCTCTGAAATCGGGTATAATGGTAGCAATCTATTCAATCGGTTACATTCGCCGGTTTTCTTGAGGGGGGATGAGCATGAAGCGTCATTCTGTATTTCTGGCGGCAGCTACAATGCTCGCGTTACTAATGTCATTAATGGGGCTGGCGGAGAGCACAAACGCAACAATCGGTCAATTGCCCGAGAATGCCTGTGTCTCTTCAATAACCGACGAAGCCAAAGCAAACGAACAGTTCGAGGATGTGATATTCATCGATTCGGTTGACCCTTTAGTCGATGAAATTCCTGCTATGATCAATCTGGATGAGATTACAAACATATCACTTTCTGAAGCTTTGCCCGGAGAAAAGGAATCTGTCATTCCCTCTTCCATCCAATTAGGAGTAAACGAAAACTATGCTTTCCAGACGGGCAAAAAGGCGACGTATAAGTCATCCAAACCCAAAATCGCAGCGGTCAGTAAAAAGGGTATAGTTACGGCGAAGAAAACAGGAACTACCGTCATAACGGTCAAGAAGGATGGAAAAAAGATCGGAAAATGCAAAGTCCATGTCATGAATGCGCCTAAGAAGGTCAAGCTGTCAATGACAAAGATGTGGCTTAGCGTCGGCGAAACAGACAGGCTTGAAGCGATCCTGCCGGAAAACACCGCTTCACGGATTACTTGGACTAGCAGCAAGAAAAAGGTCGCAACTGTAGATGCGGAGGGCAATATAACCGCTATCGCTAAAGGTACGACTACTATTACTGCAAAAACCTTCAATGGCAAGAAGGCCACATGTACGCTGAAAGTCCAAAAAGGTCCCGTTCCGATATCTATCGAATTCATTCCGAACACAATAACCATTGGCAAAAAGGAATCCGTAACAATTGAACCAGTTCTGAACGAAGGCGCAGAAACGACGTTCACTTGGTCGACAAAAAACAAGAAAATTGCGACTGTGACCAAATCAGGCATAATTACGGGAAAAAAGATCGGCTCGACAAAAGTCACGGTCACAACACATAATGGTTTATCCGCCGTCTTAACTGTCAAGGTGTTAGACGCGCCATCAAAAATCTCGCTGAACTCAAAAAGGGTCAGCCTTACGGTCGGAGGGACATATCAACTAATCGCAAAGTTACCGAAAAAGACCGCTTCGCGGATTGCTTGGAAGAGCGGTGACAAAACAATTGCTACGGTCGATGCCAACGGTGTCATAACCGCTGTTTCCTCCGGGACGACTACAGTCAAAGCGACAACATTCAATAAGAAAAAAGCTACCTGCAAAATCACAGTAACCGAATTGGTACCAACTCCAACGCCGACAGAGGAACCAACAGAAGAACCGACTCCAACGCCGACTCCGACGGAAACTCCTCTACCGTCGGATAGTCCATCGCCTTCATTAGAGCCGTCTGCAGAGCCTTCGGATGAGCCGACTTCCGTACCAACAGTTGACCCTACTGATACGCCTACGGAGGAGCCTACAGTAGAGCCAAGCGAGCAGCCATCAATAAGTCCAACGGAGAGCCCTGCGCCCTCAGTGGAGCCAAGTATAGAACCGTCAGTCTCCCCTGAGACTACAGAAAGCCCGGAACCCAGCGAGCCGCCAATAGTATCTGACTTCCTGGTCGATAACGGGATATTGATTGGATATACCGGCGAGGGTGGAGATATCGTGATTCCAAACGAAAATGAAGCCGGTTATTTGATTACGACAATTGGGGCATCCGTGTTCGCTGGAAGGTCAGATATAAACAGCGTGACGATCTCCAACAGTATTATCGAGATCGGCGAGTCGGCATTTGATGGATGCACATCCCTAATTAGGATAAGGCTGTCCAAGAATGTCAGTCAAATTGGTAAGGCCGCATTTAGGAACTGCGTAAGCCTTAAGCAGATGATTTATTCAGATTGATCAAAGCAACAAGTGATTCCGATCTCGTGAGTCAATAGCTCGAATTTAAAAAGAGAGGGGTTCGACGTGAATCAAAGATGGATGAGATGGATTATGGCTTTGTCCATGATTGCTGTCGCAGTTATGTATTTCAAAAGAGAGGACAATATTGTTGCTACAATATCAGGCATTATTGCTTTGATGCCGGGGATTGCGGCTATATTAAGCATTTTCAAAAAGGACACTTCTTCCCCTGTTGAACAAATATCCGAATCATTGAAGTCCGACGATGACTTGTTATATATAAAGAATAGGCTCGAAGTATATCATGACAAAATAAAATCAATACTAAAAGAGCATGATGCTGATTCTATAGAAAAGAGAAATTATCAAATTCGCTTCTTTTTTATCGCGTCTGTTCATCTGAATCTCGATATTATCTATGATAGCGAAGATAGAGAAAAACTGGTTCAGTATCTACAGATATTTGAACCATTAGCCGTCGAGATTAAAGACGGTAAGACAAACTACAAGTCAATTTATGATTCTGTCATGTATGGATTCTTATTAGCTTTTCGCAATCCTATAATCCTGATAGAAGAAGTTTTTCCTCATTTCGAGATGTATGAAAAACTGCTTACATTATGTGATAAGTGGACAAAATACCGTTTGCAGAAGGGACTCTCTATCCCATTTATGGATATTTCGCTTCCTCAATACAATAAATATCACTGGGAGAAAAAGAAGTTTGAGAGCGATGTGTTTTGCTGCTCTCATATGAAATACCTCAAATCATATAAACATGAAATAGCCGCATTAATCTATCAATCAGATCCAGAATTGTTTTACGCGACTTTTGGCAATGATCGTGAGAATGCAGTGGAAACATTATCCAGACTTTTGGGTATGAAGAACACCATCTTTAGCGACAATAACGTGTACGCAACTGTATACAATGGACATGTGCGTTCGGTAATTGTGCTTGGATTTGGAAATGAAATCTGGGACAAAAATACTATTATGAAAATCCTTGGCGATGAGAGTCGAGTAGGTGATCTATTCGAATACTGCTCCAATGAATATTTTGAAAGACTACAGTTTGACAATCCCAATGAAGATAAGGCGGAAATAATCGCTTGTTGCGTTGAGGAAACATATCGAAATAAAGGGTATTTTCATAATACACTAACCGCTATACAGGAGGCAAATCCTGAGATGTGTTTCTTTATTACGATCCCTAAGAATAATAAGCAAGCATTACGTGCATTCAGGAAAATGGCGTTTGATATAGAGCTTTCAAGGGAAGGAAGGTTTTCTCCTTATGGTTCTACATCTCGAGAATGCTATATCGGTTTTCGCTCTCCGCTAATTGAGGTCTAAGATCTCCCCGCCAATTGTCGCCCATTTTACTCACATTTGAGTTAAGGAGGATGGAAAAATGATTAGGAGACGGTGGTTTGTTGCTTCAGTACTTGCTGTAATCATAGGAGTTTTCGTTTCCATAATTCTCAATGCGATTGCGGAGCAGGGCTACATTGATCAATTGGTATTACCTCTCAGCCTTCGTTCCATTGAGGAAGAAACATTTTCTGGCGACACATCATTGCAGCAGGTTCTCTTGCCTGAAGGCATACAAAGAATCGAATCAAAGGCTTTCTATGGGGCTTCCCTAAAAGTCATCAATCTGCCGGACACCATAGAGTATATTGCCGACGACGCTTTTACCGGCACAGCAATGACATATATCATTGTCAATGAAGGAACCTATGCGTATGAATGGGCAAAGTCACATGGACTGCTCAATCGTACATCGTCTTACCTGAAAGATTATGTTATTGAAAACGGAATCATTACAAGCTATATTGGCCAGGGCGGAAACGTCATTGTTCCAGAATATGATGCGGATGGAGAGAAAGTCATAGGAATCGGTAGTCGCGCTTTTTCCAGTTGCAATACTGTCACAAATATCACATTACCCTCAACAATTGTCTCTTTGGGTGAAGGAGCTTTCTATGATTGTGAAAACCTAATACGAATTGTTATACCAGATACAATCACCTTAATTCCAGATAATTGTTTCTATTATTGTAAATCGTTGTCTGAGATTGATTCTCTCGGTTCTATATGTGAGATTGGAGATAACGCCTTTTGTTATTGTGAGTCTTTGGGTAGAATTGTTTTGCCAGATAACGTTATGAGGGTAGGAGTTGGAAACCTCAGTAGTTGCAGTGACGGTGTATCCATTTTTGTCTGCAATCGAAACAGCCAAACCGCTTCCACGATATCTTCATCCCCATCTTGGTATTCCGGTTCAAACTATAGCTTCTATGATATCGTAGATGAAAGCTTCGAATATCGATGGGAGGGAAATGCACTCTATCTTGTGAAATACCATGGTACCGATCCTGAACTCGTTCTTCCTAGTTGGGTTGAAGGCTTATGCAGCTATGCTTTATCAGGAATCGATGCTTTGAAGAGCGTCGTTATAACAAATGGCATTAATACGATACCTCTTCGTTGTTTTAGCGATTCCTATAATTTGACTTCCGTTATTCTTCCTGCATCTATTACAACTATAGACGATGACGCTTTTTATCATTGCAATAGCTTGGAAACTGTAAACCTCCCCAAAGGGGTAAAGAATATACCATCACAGTGTTTCTTTGAGTGTACCCAATTGCATAGAGTGAAGCTACCATCTTCAATCGAAAGCATAGGCGAATTTGCTTTTTATAACTGCTCATCACTCAATAATATCAATATTCCTTATTCCGTGACTTCAATCGGGTTGTGTGCGTTTTATCATTGCTATGAATTACAAGAATTGAGTTTACCAGATAACATCGTTTTTATTGGTCAAAGTGGCATTGGGGAATACTCTTGCGATCCATATTCGTCAATTATGGTCAAATGTCATCGTAATAGTATTACAGCTAAAACAGTATCGAATACGGCAGATTATAATACTCATTTCAATTTCTCATTTACTTCTCCAGGAGAAGAAGACTATCTCTATCAGTGGCGTGATGATAAACTCTATTTAACTGCTTATCAGGGGAAATCACTTGATGTGGTAATTCCAGAATGGGTAGATGCATTACGGGAAAGATTATTCCTAGATTCAAAAACTCAAAGGGTTCAAAGCATAAAACTGAATGATAAGATCGACAGTATTCCGTATGATTGTTTTTGTAACTGCGGAATACAGGAGATCATTATCCCAAATAACGTTAAGTCTATTGGAGAAATTGCTTTCGATGATTGCGATCTCCTATCGCAGATAGTCCTGCAAAGCTCGATTACCAGCATACACGATGAAGCTTTCAATAATTGTGATAGAATACATGCAATAGTCGAATCAGGTTCTTATGCCGAAGACTATTGTATAAGTCATGACATCAGTTATGAGATTCTTTTTCCTTTATCTGCAACAGCATGCTGGACTGGAGAAATCAATCGCCCATTCTATAGTATCGGTGCAAAAGCTATAGTTGAGGGAGGGCTAAAACCATACAACTACCAATTCCAATTCTATAGGAATGGAGCAGAAATCTATACAACTGATTGGGTCTCTAAATCCACTTATACTTTTATGCCGACAGAAGAGGTAGATTACAGCTTTGCGGTTACAGTGCGAGACGCTTTGGGGAATACCGTCTCAGCGTCAAGTGATCCTATGCATCCGCATGAACCAACAGAGGAAGAGATTGAGGAAAGAGAAAGA
The DNA here is from genome assembly GCA_964522475.1 of uncultured Candidatus Saccharibacteria bacterium. Taxonomy (GTDB): domain Bacteria; phylum Patescibacteriota; class Saccharimonadia; order Saccharimonadales; family Saccharimonadaceae; genus Nanosyncoccus. Next base: position 13,922 of record CAZFVK010000009.1, read on the forward strand.
AAAGCATTCTACAGAGCGATGAAATCCGTATTCGAGAATGCGAAGTGGCCGGATCAGAGCGAAGGTTATGCTTATTATAAATCCATGCCGGACGAATGGGCGTGGTATCAGCAATGGATATCGTTATTGTCCGGCGAGATTTCCGACTCCGATACTTACGTTGCAGAACGGGAATGGCTTTTCTATAACGCCATGAAAATGGCGGCAACCGGTAAATCCGTAAAGCTGACTGGCAGTCTCAGCTTGCCATCTGAAGTCGGAACAATAGATAAAACCATAAAGCTTACTGAGTCTGAAATACTTGATTCATTATGCGGGTGGGTTGGAGTCGATGATCTATCAACAGAATATGCGGACAAACTAAAGGGCATATTTCAGGAGTTTAACGCCGGTAGCATCAACTCCTACCAGGCAGAGAATAAACTGAGAGAACTGGGGGTTGTTCCAGGAGCTGTGCCAGAGTACCTGGAGAAAATGCAACTGATGAGCGTTATAGACTTGATTCCTCAGGTTGTTCGCACAATCAATACCAGTAACATGGTCTATAGCAATACTAAGGATATACTTAATCAGTTTGTTGTCCTAAACAGTCTCGACATGAATCAGCTATATGTAATTGCCGAGAGTTATATGAACAGAGGCTCGGCAGCGCAGCAGGATGTCGGACGGCTGCTAATGGGATTTGCGGTCGCATCCAAGGAGGAGCAGGTTTCAATGATAATATGCGGGAAAGGGGCATCAATATGTTTGGATGTATTAGCGGATAGGGCCTTGGACGCGGTCGAAAGTCAGCTTTCCGCGTCTACGCCGATTGCAGCATATAAACTAACTGTCGCCGCTATTGACGTACTCACAGGGATAAAGTCTATGCCTGTCAAGTTCCATGAGTTAAACTACGCGACAGAGAATACACAACATTGTTGGAATGAATTCAGGGTCAAGCAGGCATGCTATCTCTGTAACCCGTGTGAAGAAGAGTTTTCAGAGACATATCACGCCTTTATAAACTATTACGAGGCGGTCGCACTCTCCGAAGAAGCTTTTGTCGCCTTGGTCGAGGCCAGCGAAGATGCATGGCTCAGCGACTTGTATATGGGAGAACCGCTACGTATCGCGTCGGCGCGAGCAAAGGAAAATGCAGAGACACTACACGGCATATGTAATGGAATGAGAGAAATCTATGCACTATGGAAGTCGGAAGACTATATCGGAGCAAAAGACGAGTTAGAACAATTGTTGATGGATTATAGAGGGTATATGTAAAACGTATTAATAAAGCGCCTCGAGTCGAGGCGCTTTATCGTGAGTAGCTGTCATTATTTAACCGTGGCTGGCTAAGCAGTAATAAGCCGCTTCACCATTCGTAGTTCCTTCAAGATACCCATATATGACAAAGTTCCTGTTTCCTGCTTTATAGACTGGTTTTGCTCCATTACAAGTTGCTTTTCTGTAGATGTAGAATTGCGCGCTATTTCTCTGAGGATTGTTTGAACCGTTACAATACGCGTTACTACCAGTTCCAGTTCCAGTGGCAGTATTCGCACAATCGGATACAGACCAGTTTACATAGTTTTCTCCGTCTGGATCTTTACCTTCAGAGTTTAGCCAAGTCGCTTTGATATCACTAGTGTTTGGCATTGTACCGTTATTGTTCGAGACGTAAGTGGTAACCATTGTCGATAACGCTGAGTAATCGTTTCTGCGTCTTGTATTCCTTTGGCTCATCTGCATGTTTGGCAACGCAATGAATACCATCAAGAAAATGAGACCCGCAATCGCGAGGACAAGGACGACCTCGATGATGGTGAAGCCCCGTTTAGATTTAATATTGTTTTTAGCCATAGAACTCCTTTTCTATTTTTATTATGGTTATACTTATAATAACACAACCAGAATAAGAATCAATAGTGATTTTCTATGTTTGTTATCTAAACATAAAGAAACTACCTTTATTCCGCGAGTAAGAATGACGTATAGAGAAATGTATTTTCATCGTGAATATAAGTTATTCTCGTTACAATTATAGCTAAGTCTCCGTCTTAGTAAGAAAAAGCGCCAATGGGGGATTTGGCGCTTTACCATAGGATGTTGCGGAAAGGAAATAATAATTACAAAAGTCAACTATTTACAAACCGCAACGGTATTTTGGAGTGGCTTTATCGCCACATATATATTATAACACACAATTATTCATTGGACTACATTTTTATCTAGCTTTATTTCTCGCTGTCATTTTGCTTAGAGTATGCCTTTTTCTTTTTAAGGTAAATCATAAGGCTAATGATTATTCCAGATGCAAGAACAATTGTAAAAGCTATCATGATCGGAGGCATTACGAGAATAATCCTTTCTGACTCAACTTCTGTTCCCAAGGCAGTAACCTTTGTCTTAAGGCTAAAGAGTCCATAAAATGGCGTATCATTCCATTCAGTATAGATTTTACGGGTAGTTTCCGGAAGTACGGTATATATCAAGTGATCGCTGTATAGTTCTTTTCCAAATATAGATTTGACGTTTACGTCAACTGAGGACTGGAAATCGATATTCCCGATATTCTCCACATTCGCAGTGATACTGATTTTTCCTTTAAATAGAACTGAACTAATATCAATATCGCCGATTTTCGCAAGACGCTTTGTCTCGCCAGCGACATTTCCAAATACCACTAAGCCAGCCCGTGGAATTGTCTGTATTCCTTCATTAGCCTCATTATCATTCTGTATTTCGGCGAATATACAAGCATACTGTCCACCACTTGCGACATTCTCTGGAACGGAAATCCTATATCGAATTGTAATACTTTGATCTGAATTAAGGATATATGACGGATCGTCGACATTTTCGCCATTGCTATCTAAAAAGCTAATCCAATTGCTAATTTTTGTGTATTGTGTTTGAGAAGTGAACTCGCTATCATACTCATCGCCCCTTGCATTATAAGGCGTTGCATATATGCGAAACGTAAATGGACTTGGACCGTTGTTAGTTACCTTGAAGCTGCGTTCTACAGTCTTTCCAGCTTCTAATGCGATACGTACATTGACTGGGGTGATCTGCAGGGCAGTCGAGATGGGCGACGAGATTTCTCCAATCGAATCATCATCAACAGTATTATCAGCTAAGTTTGCAGAATCAGTTGATATGACATTGGATGTGGCCTCACTCTGCTCTTCGCTCCATGCCGGCACGGTAAGGCCGAACGCAATGATGAGAGTCAATAGTAGTATATATATAACCGATTTCGCGCCTTTATTCATTTTCCTCCTTGCGCTATCAATTATACTCGAAACCAGATAATTAGCAAACAATAGAGGCGGATTCACAAATAGTTTTTTTTACAACGTTTTTTTGATGCCGCTTAACCTTAAATCGAGTATAAAACTTTGCAATTATTCTTTTTCCTACTTGCCATAAACACATTCGTTATATAAAATTGTAATCACAAAGGTCAATTTATATAACACAAAATATAAAATAGAAAAGGAATAAAATAATGTCTAAATTAAATAAAGTCATCGCTGGTTTAGGAGTCGTCGCAGGACTCGGTGTTGCTTTCGCTCCGGTTGCTACTTTTGCTACTGCTACTGGATCTGATAGTTTAACGCTTAATGTCAACTCCAGCTGTGCGATTAAATCGACTAGCGCGGCGTTCGCTGGCGTTTATGCTGGAACTGCTGCGGTTGCAGATGGCGAAGCTCTCATTACCAAAGACTCTGGTACGAACGAAGTTGTTTACGATTGTTCTGAGAACTCGAAAATTACTATCCATGCAACGACAGATGGGTTAGCTTACAGCACGAATGATACGATTGCTGCTGCTAGCTTAGGGGTTAATCTTACCGGTGCTAACGGTTTAACGATTGAATCTGGCTTTACTGGAACCGATACTTATGGTGCGCTTGGTTCAAGCGTTCTCGTTGCGCAAGGTACTGCTTTATCAAGTAGTGACATGACTTTCACGGTCAATGGTTATAAAGCTACTTTGAAAGGAAATCAGAAACCTGGCGTTTACACTGGTACAGTTTCCTACAGCTTCGAGCTCGTAAACGAATAATCAGTATTAATTTGATACTGTGAAAAACTGCCGAAAGGCAGTTTTTCTATTTATGCTTTTTATATTCTATGATACAATAAGGAAGTAAACAGGAGGTATTGTGATACATTCAAAAAATGATACGCATAAAAAGCCAGATTTATGGAAAATACTTATAGTCTTAGTGGCTATCCTACTATTATCTTGTGTCATCATATTTGTGACGAAAGGCAAGACAACCGTCAGCGGAACTTTTCCGGAAAGTAAAAAGACAGGTTCACTTGTCTGCACTAAAGATAATGTTTCTTACCCTTACGTCGAAGCGCCAAATGCTGACTCTGCAAGGACTGGAAGCATCAGGGTTGTCGGTACATACAATGAAGCAGGAATTGTTGAGAAAATTGCGTTGGATTATAGTGTTGTTTTTGAGAATAGCGACTCGGCTGTTATTGGCGAGGCGGTAATGCATGGAGAGTTCGGGAAGAGACTTACTGAAAAAGAACTCCCATATAACGAGCTAAATAATAAGTTCTCTATTGTTGGCAAAAAGGTTGTTATGTCGCTATTTGCGTCGAAAGAAAAAATCAAAACTGACAATTATCAGTATCTTTTACTCGATAGCAAACTAGGTGACAAGTTATTGTTAGCCGTATTTGAGCAAAATTATAAGCGGCAGGAGTTTAAATGCTTATCGACCGATCAAGAATGATATGATACAATTTAATAAATAGTAATTAAGGAAAAGAGGTAATGAAAAAATACAAAAATCGAAAACCATTCATATTTGGCATAATCGCAATTATGTTGGGAGCAATGCTACTAAACATTGAACGCTGCTTCGCTGGCCAATTAGCATTTTCTCCGATGAGACAATATAAAGTATTAGTCCCGGGAACAACAGACGATCTTTCTGTCACGATAAGCGTTCCGTCCGATTCCGAAAAGCCAACTAACTATGAAATTGAGGTTCGTCCCTTCTATGTTGACGACGATAACATCACGCATCTTGAAGCAAAGGAGAATTATTCACTCATCGTCAATTGGATTGAACTTCCAGAGGATGACATAAAGGGTGAATTGCAACCCGGTGAGCGCAAAGAGATTAACTGTGTAATCAATGTGCCGGAAGATGCTCCTGCGGGTGGACAGTATGCGGCAATCGTTATTAAAACCCACGACGATGACGACGATGAGAATGTTGGGATCAGACAAATATATGAGATGGCGCATCCGGTATTTGCTGAAGTAGCTGGAGAGACCATCCACAAAGGAGAAGTTGATTCACTCGAGTTACCCAGTATAATGTTATCCGGTAATATAACTGGCAGCGCTTCAGTTAAAAACCTCGGAAATGTTCATTCAAATGTCAAGCATACGCTTAAGGTCTTACCTCTTTTTGGATCAGAAGAATACTTTACCAATGAGGAGGAACCACAGGAGAACATGGTGATGCCTGGAGCGACTCGTTATTCCAGCGTTTCGTGGGATCAAACACCCTACATGGGAATATTCCGTGTATATTACACAGTTGAATTTGAAGGAGTGAAAAACCAGATTGAAAAAATAGTGATCATCTGTCCATTATGGTTTATATTCATCATTGCTTTGATAATTGCGTTGATTGTAGTGAAAATCGTATTTGGGAAGCGTAAGAACGATTGATATAAGAGATCATTAAATAGGAGCTATACAAGCTCCTATTTTAGTGAAGCGATAAAGCAATACCGCCCAAGGTGTAGAGGGGCGGCATTGCCGAGTTATAGAGTTATTAACGTTTAGAACACTGCAGGTATACTAAACGCTATAAATATTATATCAAACAGCCTCTTTTCTAACAACACAATAGGCGTCCCTCGCAGTTTTGAGACGCCTATTGCCGAATTATATCGCTTTATCTTCGCTTGCTATTCTTCTTATAGTATACCCTGTAATTCTTCTGCCTGCGTTTATAGATAGTATAGAGTGCGATCAACGCTAACAGTATAAAGAGCAAGAGGAGTGTAAAGAAATAGTCGTATGGGTCGATATTATACTTTTCGAGAACTCCACTGGTCACAGGGACATCTGGAGCATCCGGTGCTTGATAATGGATGACATATTTGATTGAAGGTGCGTCGATAGGCGTTAGTATCTTAACAGGTCTTCCGTTCTCGTCAAGAATCGGATTCCCATTTATATCATAGGCGTCAATGCTCTTATACGCAGTAATCACAGCATAGTATCTACCAGAGGGTAGGCCATAGCTGCTCAACAGCAATTCAATATCTTTAGTTCCACCTGAAAAAGGTGATGGAATTTCATATACAATAGGTTCGTCAAATATGGGGTTACCTAGATCATCATAGATCATGACCTCAAACTTTTCTACGCCCTCGTCATAATCAATTGTTATTATCGGATCTCCGTCATCATTCGTTTCATCACTTTGCGAAAGCGATGCGGGAACGTAAGAGAAAGAAATCGTGTCTTCCGCATAACCCAGAGAACTATAAGCACGCGCTGTAAGCACATATGTATTATATCCAAGATTGTAGTCCCTGAGATTTACCCTGATCGTATCCTCTCCGGCAGCTATTGATTCACCGGTTTTTGAGGTCGGGGTATAACGCGGAAGCGGAATCTCTATAGTATCCCCATCTTCATTTACATAGCTCAGAAAGAAATCGATATAATCAAGATTTTCATAAAAGACATCAATGGATAATTCCTGGTTTGCTATTGCATTATCAGCCTTAGGGGAATTGATGGTGACGGATGGATAATTTTCATATACTGTTACCTTTAATATGTTGGTAACTGTCGTATTATCCGTTGCCACGGCGTTTTGGGTTGGTATAAAATAGGCTATAATGGTCATGATCGCAACGAGTATCAAGCCGATAAAGCCCAAAATAGGTTTATTTAGTTTTTTTCTCATACTCTCTACACTTTGTTTTTATATTTTTGTATTGGTCTCGCAGTTTAACTTCTACTCTCCACAAAGTAGAAGCGCGGTTCCTTAATACTATATTATGCCAGTCTAATTACATTGTCAATAGGTTTTCTGCTTGGAATAAATCGGGGGTATTTGGGATTCCCATCCCAAAGTATGTCGTTTTCAAGTCATTTACCATATGCGGCATGAGGTATAATAGTTCTATAAAGTAAACGGAATGAGAATTGATGGTAGAATTTCATTTTTCGAAATCGAAATACTGTGCCCTGTGGCAATGTCCTAAGCTGGCGTGGCTCACGGAGCATAGACCGGAAATGGTGGAGAAAGATCCAAGTGCTGAAATGCATCTTCAGGCAGGACGGGATGTCGGCGAATTGGCGCGGGGGTTGTTTGGAGATTATGTAGACGTAACCACATATAAGAATGATCGACTTGATCTGAGCGCGATGGAGGCAGCGACAATTCGAGAAATGGAAACCGGCTCGTCAGTTATTTGTGAGGCGAGTTATAACCATAATGGTCTCTATTGCGCGGTTGATATATTAAAACGAGAGGACGACGGGTGGGCAATCTATGAAGTAAAAAGCGGCACCAACCCGACGAAAGAGGTTTATATCGCAGATGTCGCATATCAGCTCTATGTATTGGAAAAATGCGGCATTAAGGTTGATAAAGCATATATCGTCGCGATAAACCGGGATTATGTTTTTGACGGAACGCTGGACTTAAGTCAGTTGTATATAATAAAGGATGTTACTTCTAAGAGCCGTAAGGAGCAAAAAACCGTTGCCAACAATCTGGCTCAGGCGGCGGTATTATTAGCTTCTGACGAGGAACCTGATATACCCATTTCGAAAGCATGTCGGAACCCTTACCCGTGTCCATTCCAGAAATATTGTTTGAGTGAATTACCTGAAAGTGCAAGAGAAAACATGAGGCCGGATTATACAGACAAAGTGAATCTTCAACGCTTTATCCAACAACTATGGTTTCCGTTGTGCTTTCTGGATTTCGAAACGCTGATGCCGGTAATTCCCCGCTTTGTTGGGTCGCGACCCTATGATCAGGTTCCTTTTCAATATAGTTTGCATTATATGGAATCTGAGGATGGTGAACTCATGCATAAAGAATTCTTAGCAGAACCGGGGATCGATCCGAGGAGAGCCTTAGCCGAGCGATTGTGCGAGGATATTCCTCGCTCAGCGTGCGTGATAGCATATAATAAGGTCTTTGAGTGTACCCGTATCAGAGAACTCGCAGCGCAGTTCCCTGATCTCGCCGATCATCTTCTGGCAATTGAAAACCATATTATCGATTTGATTGTCCCGTTCAGAAACGGTTGGCTCTATAAAAAAGCAATGGGCGACAGTTTCTCGATTAAAAGCGTCCTGCCCGCGCTGTATCCTGACGATCCGACGTTGGACTATCATAATCTTGAAAGCATCCACAACGGGAATGAAGCGATGCTCGCTTTCCCGGCGATGGAGACAATGACGCCTGAAGACCGAGAGAAAACTCGCCAGAATCTCCTGAAATATTGTGAGTTGGACACCTTGGCAATGGTTAAGATCTGGGAGAAGCTGAAAAATGAGGCGGAAATCTAAGGTGATATAATAGTATTGGGGGGAGGTTTGGCCGGTTGGCGGAGCATCGCCTAAATAAAGCGACACCTCTTATAGCCAGCTGGTTTGGTAAAACCGGGGAGCATCCTTGTCATCACAAGGTTTATACAGAATAGTACCGCACCTTTACGGAGGCGCGGCGACGACCAATTGCTCCTTTCGCCTCTAGAGGATTCGTGTACTCTGGGAACTACAACGGTTCATCGGCCAACAATCGCGGCAGCAACGGCAACTACTGGTCTTCTACCGCCAACAATAACAACAACGGCTACAACTTGAACTTCAACAGTAGCAATGTCAACCCAGGTACGAACAACAACAACAAGTACAACGGGCAAGCGGTGCGCTGCCTCGCCAGGGTAGTGCCAGCGGTTTTATACATCATACTGCCTCCCCCTAAAATTTATACTCCCAACCGACAGAGTCAAATACTCTGGAGGTATATCTCTTTCCATCTATGTGTTTCATAATCCCGAGATAAGATGTAATAGAAGAATCATCCTTTTTTCCGGCCATGTAATCCTGTACCGCATCGTGAAAATGTCGAGAAAGGCGTTTGCTCGGAAGGATACATTGTGGGTAAATGCGCACACCAAGGAAATCCATCCCCCTCCGAACCTCTTGAATATAACGCTTTTTGGGGTGGAGAATTAAATTCAATTCCTCATAGAGATAATGCTCGATTGTTTCTATATCCTTTTTTGTCTGTTCAAAGTAATCGGCAGGAACGACAATATAAAAATCATCAACATACCGTCCATAATGCTTATATCCTAATTCCAGGGTGACGAAACGATCCAACTGGTCAAGATATATATTCGACATGAGTTGAGAAGTCAGATTGCCAATAACGATTCCCTGTCCCGGTGGCTGGCAAAAGAGGCTCTTGGCTGCTGGTAGCGTCTCCCAGTTGTCAGGCCAGCCGCGCTTTCTGACGCCTTTGGTCGGATCATCAAATATTACTTCTCGCCACAGGTATTCGCTTATGAAATATACTGGATCATCACGGGAATACTGCTGTTTCAATCCCCACATGACCCGGTCGAATAGCTTCTGACGAGGTAAGCTCATAAAGTATCCCTGTATATCGAGTTTAATGATGTAAGCTTTTCGGGTGAAATTATGGGATGCCCGCCGCATATGCATGGCGGCGCGCTCGATACCGTATAACGTTCCCTTTTTATCCCGGCAACTATAGGAATCAGCGATAAAATGTCGATCCCACCATTCAGCACAGCCATTGAAAAGAAAGTGGTGGACAACGCGATCCCGAAACGGCGCAGCGAAGATCTCACGCGTGACCGGCGTGAAAGTGATAAAAGCGATGCCGGGACTTGGGTGGTAGCGGCGCTCAAGGATATCCTCGGTCAGGTTCATCAGGTGTTCGACGGCATGGAGTTCAAATTTGTGCTCGTCGGTTTTCTTGCGCTTCCCTTTTCGCGCTTCAAGATAGGCATCATGAAGACATAAAAAGAGCCAGTCGCTTAGGGACTGTCCCGGCTCAAGCTTGCGGAGGCGCTTCATTGGGCTGATCCTTGATGAGATTGGCGATTTGGAGATCGATCTGACGCTTGATCTCAATGGCTTCCTTTCCAATCACAGCACATTTGTCAGGTGGCCAGAGTCTCAGTTCGGCGACGATCTGAAGCTTAACGGCGAGTAATATAGCGATTTTCTTCAGACTTTTCCATTTTTTGATATCGTTGCCGTTGGGGAGGTTAGTCATCATGAGATAATTCTCAAAAAGGCTGTTTGCGCAAGCAACCATTTCCCTGCCATAGACAGACCGAGCGAAGTGATCCTGACGTTTTGACGCCATCTCCGTCACGCGCTTTGTAATATGGGAGAGAGCGACGTAGAGTTCCGGATTCATAAATACCGGTTCTATTATCTTGGCGAGGTTTTCTCGGCGTAACACCTCTTCCTGACGCAATTCCAGGATTTCTTTGGCCGTTATAGAAAAGTTGAGCTTAAAACGATATGAACCGCCACCACTTGTCATCTCTTTCAAAACCCCGGCACGCTCGATGCGTTTTTTTATCAGGTCAAGATTTCTGACGGTAATCGTTCCGAGATCAAAGATATAATGATAATCAGTATCATCACGGTAAGTTGCGCTCAGGTGGAGTGGGCGCATGACAAAATTCATGTACAAAAGAGCGGAGGTTCCGCCCATGCGATACCATGTCCCGTCACCCTTGGTTGGAAAGATGATGATGGAATCGCTGTTGGTTTTCTCGAAGTTGAATGCCCGACGCTTCAGTTCCTTGTACTGACTGGCGGTAACAACCTTCTTTGGTTTGCCCTCATCAGGCGCGCCGTGGAGCGGCGATTGATACTTCCCTTTTCCGTTCGTCGATCTGTTTTGCGGGGAAGCTTTAGGCGTGGGCATCGCGTTCCTTGTTAGTTTTTGGTAGTCCGTTACCTGATTCTACCCCTGTTAGTCGGCGAGGCAGCGCACCGCTTGCCCG
>CAZFVK010000010.1:0-24741 GCA_964522475.1 uncultured Candidatus Saccharibacteria bacterium
ATCTAGCAGTACTACTTATGTTGGTAGCTTTTCCCCAGTCCTGGGCGGGTATTACGGCAATGGTACGCTGAACTCTGAGTCTACGCGTGGGATCTGGTGGGGCAATACTGTGCATAATGGTGCGTTTCGGTATATCCTGTATTACGATGGTAGTAGCCTATATACCAGCGGCGGCGGCCGCCGCAGCGATGGGTACTACGTGCGGTGTGTTCAGGCCTCCTAGTATGGCCTCTACATCCGCTAAAGTATCAAGCTCTTAATACATTCACTATGACACAGAGTTCTTGAAGGATACTCGGCGTCATATCCTGCATGTAGGTTAAGTCTGATACATCCTTTTCCTCACTAACGCAGCGGATGTAGCTACCAACGTAACGGCGGGTATTGTCGGTATTTAAACTACTACCATCATAATACAGGATATACCGATGCGCACTAGAATATATTCCGCTATCCCACCAGTACCCGTTCGTAGACTCATTGCTCAGCGTACCATTGTGGTAAAACCCGCCTAAAACTGGGGAAAAGCTAGTAATATCTATATCATTATTAGATTGTTTTTTCGTTGGTAAACTCCATCCTTTTGGGCAGATGCTTTCTGTAGTTATAACAGTATTATCTGTACCAATTATGCTTCCAGCAGAGGCAGCTCCATAGTTATACCAAACAGTTTGTCCTCCAGCATAGGTACTTGATCCGCTATGGATACAAGAGTTTACATACCCAGCTCCACTACCAATTCCAGTGCTAGAATTATAGGTCCCATAGCACTCACCCCCACTGGTGCCTTTTCCCACCATCCTTCAAGAACTCTGTGTCATAGTGAATGTATTAAGAGCTTGATACTTTAGCGGATGTAGAGGCCATACTAGGAGGCCTGAACGCACCGCACGTAGAGCCCATAGTAGCGGCCGGTGTTGTCGGTATATAGGCTACTACCATTGTAAGCCAGGTCGTACCGTTCCGCACCATTAGACACAGTACTGCCCCACCAGAACCCGTACGTAGACTCAAAGTACAGCGTACCATAGCCGTAATACCCGCCCAGGACTGGGGAAAAGCTACCAACATAAGTAGTACTGCCTGGGCTTGTTCCACCAATAGTATCTATTTGTGCTTTGCTTGGCAATGTCCAGCCTTTTGGGCAGATGGATTGAGTAGCTGTAGTTGTATTGTTTGTGCCGGTGATCGTGCCAGCTGAAGCTAGAGTGTAGTTATACCAGGATGTATTTACATCAACGTTAGAGATGGTGCCACTGTGGATACAATTGTAGCTATATCCATTCCCAGTACCAGTTCCTGAAGTAGAATCGTAAGTTCCATAGCACTGGTTAGAGCCACTGGTATTCTTGCCTCGGCTGACGAGGTCGTAAGAAAACATAAAAAAGCCCCACCTGTGGTGGGGCTAAAGCTTCGCTTCAATAAGTTAGACAGCCCAAGAGATACATCTATTCCCAGAAGGGGATAAACGCTTGATTCCAAGCAACTTTTCTCTGTATTCGTCGGGCTCACCTTTTATAAGCTGATAAACCAACTCTACTTTCGTGCCTAACCTGGCTTTGTGATACAGCCAACTCGGGCATTCGAGGTTGAATTCATTCCCCTCGTCATCCCTTACCCTCACTCGAAAGCCAGCTTTTGTAGTAAATCTCTTTACTACTACTGCCAGCCTCTTGGCCTTGGGACCAGGGGAATAATCAATCTCCTGTTCATAAAAAATCGCATCATTAATTAGGTCTATTGCCATTGTTTCACCCTCCTTTATGGCTTGAAGCGTATTTTAAGGTACATACCCTAATTATAGCATAAAAAGTATATTTTGTAAAGACCTACCTTTAAAATATCCCTAAAAATACCCTTCCCTATTTTGACGAAATAACATAAATATGATATACTAGAACATAATTATTGGTACTTTAACAGGAGGTGAATATAGATGAAAACAGCGAAGAAGATTTATAATTTGACCATGTCAAAAATCTCAATCCACGATATTTTAGGCGCTACAATAGATTTAAAGCCAGTAGATAGTTTTAGTGAGCCCAAAAGCCCCGAAGAAGGCGTTTACTACGTAGTAGAAAACATCCACGAGTATCAAGGTCGTACCGACCTTTTGTCCGCCAGCTATGCCGGCCGAACCATAAGCGGTACCACCCTGTACGTTCTAAAGGATATTTTTGGAGTAGATGTCGTTCTAGGTAATGTCGACTTTGGCACTAAGCCAATAAAAAACTATATCCCAAGAAAAGATGTCCAGCTCTAGCTTTCACCCCCAAATTGCCCCGGATTTTTATATCCGGGGCTTTTTAAAATCCCAAGAATATGCTATAATCAAGAGATACCTTTTTTTTAGGTAGCAACTTAAAAACACGAATTGATTCAGCAGTTTCACTCAAGGGGGTGCTAATGTTAACTAAGCTTAAGAAATTTCTTTTTTATAGCGGTCTAGACAAAGAAAGCTATCATATGGTAAAAACCTATGTTTCGCAATCTAATCGCGCTGCAGTTGGACTACTTACGGGCTGCGGTACTGTATTGATTTCAGCGATGTTTGCGTCTACTTTCTTTGTTGAGGGGGTGGCGTCAAATCGCATTGTCTATACAGCTGGTATACTTCTGTCGCTCGCGGTCTTTTTAACCGCGATACTCTATGCCAGAAAACATATCTGGACCACCATGCCGCTAGTATATATCTCAAGTTTTATTTTTTACACTTATGGCATTATAATAGGGACCATTACAGATCCAGGCCAAAAGACGGTTACTTTTATCGTAATGCTGGTATTTTTGCCAGTAATTTTTATCGACAACCCTATTCGTCTATTCATTGGCAACACCATCTATATAGCAGTATTTATCAGGCTTTGCCTCAAATACAAAACCGGTGTGGCTCTACAAAACGACATAATAGACGCTATTGTCTTTGGTATTCTTGGTCTGATTAGTGGGATTGTCATCAACCGCATGAAAATCAGGAGCTACATCAACGAATGCAAACTCCAAGAGGTCAGTCGTTTTGATCAGCTGACCCAGATGAACAACCGCAATTCTTACGAGTTGTCTCTGGAAGAAATTCCCGATCACGCCGAATACTCCCTGGCTTGTATTTATGTAGACGTCAACGGCCTACACGAGCTAAACAACACCAAGGGTCATGATTCTGGCGATGAAATGCTAAAATATGTAGCAAAATGTATCAAGTCATATTTTGGCGAAGATCTATCTTTCCGAATCGGTGGCGATGAATTCGTCATCTTTGTTCCAGATACAGAGAGACGGGACTTAGAAGAGCGGCTAAATAACATGATAGAGGATATTGAAAAAGTCAACTACCATGTGGCCACCGGTATGGAAATCATCAAAACTAGATATTTGTCTATGAGCGGGCTAATTAAGTCTGCCGAAAGCAAGATGTATCAAGACAAAAAGCAATTCTACAAAGATCGTGCCAACGATCGTAGAGAGTAAGTCCCGATTAATTCGTGTTTTTCAAAAAAAGACCGCCATGGCGGTCTTTTCTGCTTTTATTCAGACCTCAAGGCTTCTACCGGGTCTTTTTTAGACGCAGCTTTTGCCGGAATTAGCCCGCCAATCAACGTCAAAATCACCGAAAGTCCAATCAAAATCAGTGCCGAAATCGGTAGCAAAATCGCATTGAGGGGGATATCTCCAATAAAACTATGCAAAACCGCATTGATAATTGGGATAAATAGATAAGTAATCCCAATCCCAAAGAGTCCAGAGAGTAGCCCTACAATAAATGTTTCTGCATTAAAGATGCTCGAAATATTATGCTTGCTCGCTCCAATCGCGCGCAAAATCCCGATTTCTTTAGTTCTCTCATAGACCGAAATATAAGTGATAATTCCAATCATAATCGAAGATACCACCAGCGAAATCGACACAAATGCAATCAGAACATAAGACACCGCATCCACAATCGTCTTCACCGAAGACATCAAAACCCCCGTTGTATCAGTATAGTCAATCACCTTGTCATCCTGTTTGTAAGATTTCATTAGCTCGTTATAATTATCCAAAAACTCCATAAACCGCGTTTTCGAGTCAAACGAGTTAAAATAAAACGCCATTTCTTTTGGATCATCCAAAGGCTGGTAGCCAAGCAGAGCGAGATTAGTTGAGAGTGTAGACTCTTTTTGGGTAAACATCGCCGTCACCACGCGGGATAACTCTTCCTCAGTGAAGTTTAATTTAAATGCCCCTACAATAGCCGATTCATCTACGTGAAAAGAATTCGCAAAACTAGACGAAAGATATGATGTAAGATTTCCTACTTTAGTCAAAACCTCCTTCTTCATTACAATTTCCGTAATCGAAACAGAAAGTTTCTCTAGCGCTACTTCGATCATTAGTTCATATTCCTCAGTTTTTTCTGGCTCGATAGTTTCAGCTAGCTTTAATTTAATCATCCCAGTAAAAGCTTCTTTTAAATTCTCTGCCGGAATTAAATATTTTTCTTCTAAATCCGCAAAATTTTCCCCTTCTACAAACTTGTCCACGCATACCGTAATTGTACTTACTTCACAAACTCCCGTCGAAATCATTTCCGGCATTTTTACATCAAACCCATTTTTGAGAGCAGTTAGTCGAGCGGATAACTCATCTTTCACTGGATTAATGTCTGCCGTAATGTCATTAGAAATCTCCGTTATATATTCTTGAGTTTTGGCGGATACCGCATTTTGGTCGATATTTACCCCAAAGGCTTTTGACAAAGCTGCCGAATCTACTGAGACCAAATCAGAAAATTCAAAATCAAAATCATTACTTTTCTCACCAAATTTGGTATTTGAAAAAATATCTAGTGTTGGGTTATCGAGCTGCTTTTTTACGATTGCGGTATTTTCTGACTCCTCAATGATGTGCGTGATGAGTGATGGCAGATACAAAATCCCGCTTCCCATCCCAAAAGAAGAATCTGGCGTCACAATCCCTACGATTTTGAGCTCCTCCGACTTGGTGTCATAAACATTTTTCATATAATTCATATCTTCCGACATGTCTTCATAAACCTCATATTTTTCGTTATATTTATAAATATCTGCCGGTAGTATCAAACGAAGTTTAGCATTCAAAATATCATCATACTCCAAAGTCAAAGGGTCTTCCGATAGGTCCACATCTTCCCCGCCCATAATTTTGGCGATAGAACTACTAATTTTATCTGTATCATGGAACCCTAGTGAGTAAGTCAAAAAATCTGAAATTCGGTTCGGGTCTGATATAAACACCACCATTTCGTCATAATTTTCTGGATAACGCCCCGCTACTAACTTCATATCCGCCTCGATATTTTCCGGTGCATATTGGACAAAAGCCGAGGTTAGGTTAGAATAGGAATTCATCAAAGAATTACTGCCCAAAATTGTCGAAAACAGACTATTCGGGTTGAGTTTGGCTAGTTCGTTCGTCGCATCAATCGTATAAATAATTGGATCTATGTTATATTCATATTCGATCAAACGAATGTCATCGCCAATTTCATTCCAATGATTATCTAAATAGCTCCGAAAGCTTTTTAGATCATTTTTGGTTACACTACCAAGAGCTGAAGACATAATCGGATCTTCGTGAAGTTTACCATCATTTGGCATCGGCTCTCCACTACCAGTGAGGCTGAGTAGCACCCCAGCAATATTGGTGGATTCCTTCATCAGGGCTAAAGGATATGATGTTAAAGTATCATGTTCAATTTTATCGATGTAACCTTGAAATCCAGTGGATACCGCGAGAATCAGCGCAATCCCGATAATTCCAATCGATCCTGCAAAAGCCACCAAAATCGTCCGACCTTTCTTGGTAAGTAAGTTGTTGAGCGAGAGAGACAAAGCGGTCAAAAACGACATTTTGGTCTTGTGCTGCTTTCTCGCAGCAGCCTCTTCGTCTAGCGTAGTCTCCTTCTTCCCATCATAAATATTTGAGTCCGAAGTAATCTTCCCATCTTGCAAAGTAATAATTCTCGTAGCGTATTTTCTTGCGAGTTCCGGGTTGTGTGTCACCATAATCACCAATTTATGTTTGGCGATTTTTTTTAGTAGATTCATAATTTGTATTGAGGTTTCGGTATCAAGCGCACCAGTCGGCTCATCAGCAAGTAAAATATCTGGATCATTCACCAGCGCCCTTGCTATCGCCACCCGTTGCATTTGACCACCCGAAAGCTGCGCCGGTTTTTTGTAAATATGGTCTTTCAGTCCCACCTCTTCTAGCGCTTTTTTGGCTCGCCTAATACCCTCACGTTTGGAAATCCCAGAAAGCGTCAACGCCAGTCTCACATTATTTAATACGGTTTGATGTGGAATCAAATTATAGCTTTGAAATACGAATCCAATCCGGTGGTTTCTATAAGCATCCCAATCTTTATCTCTAAAATATTTCGTCGAAACTTCATTAATCTCGAGATCGCCTCCCGAATAATCGTCTAGCCCACCAATAATATTAAGAAGTGTAGTCTTGCCTGAGCCAGACGGTCCCAAAATTGCTGCAAATTCAGATTCACGAAAATTAAGGTTTAGCCCTTTCAAAACTTGTTGCTTTTCGCCACCAACAGTATAAGCTTTTGTAATCCCTTTCAACTCAAGCATTGTTTTAATTATATCAGAAATCTAACAAAAAAGTAGTCAATTTTTCAGATTTTACAGTTAATTTATAGTGATTTTTGTCAGCCAAAGATTTGGCGATTGAAAGCCCCAATCCCACCCCTTCTGTACTTTTGTTTACCTGATAAAAACGGTCAAATACATGTGTAATTTTGTCTGCCGGAATCTTTGCTCCGTCATTTGAAATTCTTAAACTGTGTTCGTCGAGTTCTACCACGATTTTTTTGTCCGAATATTTCACCGCGTTGTCCATCAGAATTGACAAAATCTGTTCAAAATCCGCAAGATTAACTTTTACTTTTCTATCTAAATTAATTTTTCGCACCAATTTCTTACTCTTAAGTCTCGGCTCAAATCTGTCCAAAATTCGATTGATCAAAGTTCCTAGTTCCACCTCTTCCGTTACTCCGGCTTTCATCAGATCTGTCCTAGCGAGTTTCAAAAGCTCATTGTTAAGATTAGTTAGTTTGGCGGTTTCTATCTCCACGTTAGAAATCCATTTGTTCCCCTCAATATCTGCCGCCTCGAGATTGGCCGAAATCGCCGCAAGTGGCGTCTTGATCTCGTGTGAAGCATTTGCGATAAATACTTTTTGCGCTTCGTAGGCTTCTTTTACCGGCTTGATCGCTTCTTCCGCCATAAAATAAGATATCAGAGCTACCACAATTTCAATCGCGATCCCCGACGAAATCAGAGTTACCAGTAAATTCTGTGCCGCACTTTCTTTTTCTTGCTTTACGTTGAGCACAATCAAATTCTGCCAATCATCCGGAATTTCCTCTGGCGTTTCTCCTGTATTTTCTAAATTTATCGGCATTTCTGGAAACTTTAGCGGCCGGTTTTCTGCGGTCTTAGTCGAAATCACATAAATCGTTGTAAACACCACCACGATTACAAGTGTAGTAATTCCTAGATTAATCAAGATTAATTTGTTGCGAAGTCTTCGAAACATCTTATTCCTCCACCAATTTATATCCTAGTCCACGAATTGTCTTTACTACTGCTTTTGAATCTAGGCTTTTTAGTTTTTTCCGAAGATAGCTCATATAAACTTCTACATAATTTTCATCATGCTCAGAGTCTGCCCCCCACACGTGTGCCAAAATCTGTTCTTTGGAAATACAGAGTTCTGGGTTTTTCATCAACATCTTTAGAATTTCGGCTTCCGTCTCAGTGATTTCTACACCGTTTAAGGTGCGGTTTTTTACGTCAAACTTAAGATCCGAAAATTCCAGCACTTCAAGTTCTTGAATTGGTGGTCGGCGCACCAACGCATTTAATCTCGCAACCAGTTCCGCAGTCTTAAATGGTTTGGCCAAATAATCATCCGCGCCCTTTTCAAGCCCCTTGATTTTATCCTCCACTTCATTTAGCGCCGAAAGCATAATTACAGGCGTTTTAACCCCACGATTTCTAATCGTTGAAAGGATTTCTAGCCCTGATAGTCCAGGAAGCATAATATCAAGCACAATTACATCGTAATTTGGCTTGAGGGCCAAGTCTAGTCCCTCATTACCATCGGCGGCCCAATCCACCATGATTTTATTTTTCTTCAGCATATGAATCACCGCTTCGGCCAAAAACTCCTCATCTTCTACATATAATATTCTCATCGTCTGCCTCCTTGCTGCCCAGGAGCACCGCCGCCCATATTGTATCCACCATTTCCTACCACTGTAGTAATGTTAGAAATTTTGAAGGTAGTGTATTCCTCATCATTTATATATATAGTATAGGTTTCTCCTAGCGTAAAACCAGCCGTCCCTGCTGCTAGATGAGCAAAAGCCTTCGCCGCGGTATGTTCAAGTATCGTCTCACCAGCTGAATTTTTGATTTCAATCTTCGTTCCCTTAGCCAGTGTAGAACTAAAGAATACGCTAATATTATATATAGTAGAGCTAGAACCCAGATTTTCCGCCATTCCACTCGCGCCTATCGCTATGGCTGTACCACCGTTCATCACGATTTCAACCCCCGCATCGAGTGCTCCATTGCCACTATTAGTGGGCCCATCTACTACAACTTTGCCACCATTAATATAAATGTAGCCGTTAGAATCTAGTCCGTCACCTGCCGCATTGACATATGTATCGCCGCCGTTAATAATGATGCTGCAATTTTCGTTTACATCCATCATCGGATTTCGACTATTTGTGGTAGTAGCACTAGCTACCGTCGCGTTCACTCCGTCATCATTAGAAAAAATCGAAATCTCACCACCATCAATAATAATCATTCGTGCCTCAATACCTTCATAACTCTTCTTGATATCGATTTCTCCGCCACTAATCAAAACAAAACCCTTGCTAGAATCGGTAGTGTTGGTGGATTTAATTCCGTCACCCGAAGCCAAAATTGTAAAATCTCCATCCACGATATAAACAGAATCTTTACCTCGAATCCCATCATCTTTGGCTGTAATATTGTACGTGCCACCATTAAATTTCAAATCGTCTTTACTGACAATCCCATCCTGATAATTGGCCTTGAGTGTAAGCGAGCCTTCCCCATCAAAAGTCAAATCCGCCTTCGAATAAATCGCGCCTTTTACATCTTCATCATAGTCAGAACCATACGAAGACCCATCTTCTAGATAATTTGAGCCTACAAGCTCAATCACCAAATCATCGCCATTATAGCAAGCAATTGCTGGTCCACTCGAATTTTTAATCGAAACATTGTCTAGAATTAGTCTTACTACTGCGTTATCGGCTACTTTTATTAAAACCCCACCGTCTTCAATCGTACCAGTTAAATGATAAGTTCCCGGCGCCGTGATATTATAGCTATCGTTCAAATCCACTTCATAGGTCGGGTAATTATCCCAACTAATTTTGGCATCGCCATTGTCTATGTCGATTACGTCCGAAGCAGCATTGTCGATTGTATTAAGGTTGAAGTTTAGAGCCACTGCCAAACCAACCACCACCAAGAGCAAAACCCCTCCAGTCACCCACCAGTACCAGGAATAATCTTTTTTCTTGGCCGTATCCATTTTAGAGCTCCTCTTCTATAATCGCCTGAGACAAAGAAACTTTGAGATTGCAATTCTTGGCCCTAATTTCGTCCATCATCGCTTTTTCTTTAATCCCACGCTTTAATTTGACGTTATAAGTTAAATCGTATAAACTTCCCATATTTACAGTTTTACAAGTGGTAAGCTCAGCCGAAGAAGTATATTTTTTGAAAATATCATCAAAGACTCCTGTATAATCCAAATCTTCTGGTACTACAATTTTCAAAATCTTTTCTCTTCTGTCTGGCTCAAACAATGGTAGATAAGTAAATATTACCATCGCTACCACTCCAATCGCGGTCATTATCGCGCCAAAGAACACATGTCCCATTCCGCAGGACAGCCCAATCATCATCGCAAAGAAAATTGAGAGCAAATTTTTGGCATTGCCCCGAATCGAACGAAACCGAATCAAAGAAAATGCGCCGAGGATGGCGATAGAAGTACCGAGATTCCCGTTAATCATAATCATCACTGCCATCGTCAGCATTGGTAGAATTGTCAAAGTTACTAGAAACCCTTTCGAGACTCCTCTGGTGGTTAATTTGTGGGCAAGCGCCAAAATTAGTCCCATTGCGAGCGCTACGCTTGCCGCAATTAAAGCCGAGCTAATTTCCAGCCCAGACGTGCTTGTGTCAAATATACTATTAAACATTTTGCTCCTTTCTTATTTTTTCGTATATTTTACCAATCTTTGAAAAACGTTCTGGATAAATTTTGTTTTCTGACAAAATCTGCACCAACCAAAGCGGCATTGCTCCCTGCGCCTTTATCTCCATTATAATATTTTTCTTGTCATTAAAATAGTGTTTATCCAGAGCTTTTCTTTTAAAATCCAAATCTTGGTCTCGATAGCTCAAATTCTTATCAAATGTAATTCTAAGATTATCCTCTCCCGCATAACTTTCTCTGTCATAATAAACCAAAATTTGTGGTTTTAGATCAAGATAGTCAATTAAATAATCTACTTCTCTAGCAATTTGCGAATCGTTTAGCTCGGTAGCCGTTTTTTCTCTACGTGCTAGTTTTTTGAAACCCTGACGCGTCACCAAGACTCTTCTTTTGTGCCCTACCGCATCACTTTTTCCCTTCATTTTGGTTTTAATTTCCAAAAATACTTTGTCATATCCGCCATAGGCTCTGGCTCGGAATTTTTCCTTAAAATTCGGGTTATCAATCGATTTTATAATCAAATCAAAATTATTCGTATCAAAATAAATATTAAAAATCTCCGATTCAAAATAACTATCTTTTCTTAGATTTTTTCCGGCAGCCGCCAAAATCTTCTTTTTTAGACTTACATCTATCAAATACTTCTTCTCGATTCTGTCAAATATCTTTTCATCCATATTCACATTTTATCTTATCTACCTTAAAAGAACATTAAATTTTTACTTCCTCATAAAACTTATTTTCAAGATTTGTACCGAGTCTGCGGATATTTTTAAAATCAAGTTTATTTGTCATTACCACTACAGCGTAATTTCTGGTCGTCCCGTTTTCTAAGGGGAATTTTACAATCGCCGCATCGTGGTAAATATTCCAATATTTACCATTCGCATTATATGCCCAACCGACTTTATCGTAAACCTCCGCACGAGTAAAACCGCTTGGTAAACCTTGCCGCCAGTCATAAGTCGTTTCTGGTTGATTTAGGAAAGAATCCCACATTGCTTCAACAAGCTTAGGATCATCAAAATCTGGGTGCTCATAAAATCTTTTCATAATTAACATGATATCGTTTACATTAGAGGTTAGCTTAGAAATATTAGAGTTTACAATTCCCCATTCTTTGCTAATAATATTATCAAGCGTGCCATGCCCAATCATCGACCATAAAGTCTCCGCACATGGCGAATAAGATTCTCGAATTGCAAGATCTAGGCATTTGTTAATCGTGTAGCCAGTCGATCCTGCTTTTGCTTCGCCGTTCCATATGCCGGCTTGGATACGTTTATATCCCTCATAAACCACGAACAATTTATATAAAGACGCCGTATTGTAGGTCTCTTCAGGATTATAGACTCCAACCAATTTGTCAAGGTCAAGATCATAAACCAAAACACTTTTGTTGCCCCCAACGGTTTTTGTCCAATCGTCTATCACTGACTGAAAATCCACCATCAAAATTTCTGGCTCCTCTTTTACCTCTGGCTCAGAAAACTCTTCTTGACTTACTGGTTCCTCTGGCTTTTCCTGATGGAATTCATTGTATTTCAAGATCCCCAAACTAATACCAAAACATAATATACCGGCAAGCATAAAGGTGGCTATTATCGTAATAAAAGCCTCAGATTTTCGCGAAACTCGTTTTTTCACACCCATATATAATATATATTATATCATCCTTACCTAGGTTTTCCGCTCTAGACTATTTTTAGCATATATGATATAATTACACGAACGGGGTGGATGTAGTTTAACAAGGAGGTGAATAGATGTTTAAGCATGCGTACTTAAGTGATCCTATTGAGAGAACTGACGACATGAAAGTCGAAGCTTTCTCAAAATATACTGAGATCAACCGGGTAGAATTTAGTACCAAGCCGGAACTCGTCAAAGAAATTAAAACTCAATTCTTTGAGTTTGCCGAGTCTGCCAAAGTAGATGAAGCCATGATCACCAAACTCTGGGGTTTTGTCGGTACGAAAATCAAGGAGAATCCTGGTCTTGCTAATTTTACGCTGGACTATAATGGCGCCAAATCGAATTTCTTTTTTCCGTGGCTAATCAACATTTTTCGTTCCCCCGCCACGGCACTTGAGATGAGCTATGGTGCTGGCACCGATCTTCACGGTAATTGGATTAGGAATGTTCCAGAAAATGATCCGATTGATTACTTCGTTAGAAATGATCCTACGTTCGTTTATAACCGTGAGAGACAGCTTTATTTAGCCAACTTAGCTTCTTGTCTGCGCGATGTTGCCTTTGATAGCGACGAAAAGAAAAAAATCGTCGACTTCGGCGCTGGCATGCTGGCTTGGGTACGTTGGCATGGTTTTGTCCCTCAGCCGCATCAGATTGAGATTTATGCTTATGATAAAGATCCGTCAATCAGGCCTGAAACTTTGTTCCCCGGCGAAGATCTCGAAGCACTTGGTATTAGGTACAAACACGGCGATCTCATGGTTCAAGTCAGAAACCACGAATGTGATGGCGCCGACTTGGCGATATTGGGTGGTGTAGCGTCTTATATTCCGCCGGACATCTTTGCTGAAAAAGTCGTCAAAGCGATTTATGCGTTACTTAACCATGGTGGAATTTTCTTCTACGATCTACAGGTTAAATGCCCGTATCTCGAACGTAGTATGAGTATCTTCGATTGGCCAACCATGTATTTGGCCGACAATGTAGAGACTGCTATCAAGAATGTTGAGAAAGTTAGGAGACGCCTTTGGAGAGAAGGCCTGAAATTTGCGGCCGAATACGCCGTAGACACCTACAATGAAAATCCCTCTGCGGTAATGATCATGCTGCAGAAAGTTTGAATTCACCCCCCGCTTAAGCCCGCTTAGTAAGCGGGCTTTTTCATGTGCTCATAATTAGAAATTCGAGAAATATTGTGACCAATGTGTGCGATACTGAGTATTTGAATCAAAGTAAAAGCCCACAGCTAGCTTAGTGTAATTTGGGTTCAAAATATTTTCACGATGCTTTTCAGAATTCATCCAGGCCGCCACTGCAGTTTCTGGTGATACTGCCGAGTTCCCTGCTACCAAATTTTCGCCTTCAGTGTAAGCAGCAGCTCCATCGGTAGGCTCCATACAGGCTGTGTCCCAAGAGCTTCCATCTGGACGGGTATGCGAATACACTTGTACGATTTCCTCAGCTCTAGTTTCGGCTGCGTCTGCACAAGTATCTCCCCAAGTGAGTTTTTCAAGGCCATTTCTCACACGCTCTTGATTAACTAGAGACAAGACTTCATATCTCCATTTGTCTGCTGGCACTTCTAGTACAATCACTTCTATTGTGTCACGTCTAGAACCGTCATAAGTACCAGCCGTAATGGTGGTCTTTCCCACACCAGTAATGATCGGAAATCTACAGGTATCCGATGAATATCCTAGCCAAGTTCTTGCCGAAGAATAAAATCCCGAAATCACACCAGTGTTGGAAGTTTGCCAATACATTGGCCCAATATCATGAAGATCTCCTCCCACACAAATATCCACGTTCGCTGTTTGATAAATAAAAATCGAATCACCTGCCCAAAGTTCTCCGTCTGGTACCGGCTCAGAATCCATTCCGGTATTGGTGTGGACAGAGGTTACGTAATTTTTTTGTTCTTCGGTTAGTGTGTTTTCGTTATTGCTTTTGGCGTCAATCAAATCCACTTCGGCAATATTTCCATCTACTTCATCGCTACGCTCAGCCACCACCCTAAAATCCATCCCGCCGTTTAACCAAATCGCACTCGCAATCAAAACTCCAGCAATCAAAATCGCTGCTGCGTTAATAGAGAGCAAAATTGTCGTTTTTGTATGCTTAAGACTTGCTGCCGCGGCCACCATCTTCTATAATTATCCCCATTAAACTTACAATCGTTTGAATTTCTACCAAATCTTTGTGTTCCAAAGCTGTTTTTGAAGTCGGTTTTCCAAAAATCATTTGACCAATCATCTCGCCACTAGCACCAGTCAAAATTGCTATTCTGGTGATGCCGGCACTTTTTAAAGCTTCATCACTAAAACCATTTAGATTAAGCCAAGCTCCATGTGTCGGGGCTGGAAGTTTCGAAATTTTGGTCATCATCTCAGGTGAAATTTTGCAATCATCCGCCGTTATGAGTTTACCCTTTACCAAAAATGCCACATAAGAAAAATGCATATGTTCCGCCAAGAATCCAGAAATATCTTTCAGATTAGGCTTTTTGTGGTTAGTCACAGATAACTTTCTTACTATATAAGGAAGATCGATTTGCTTAGTCATGATTAGTGATTTAATTAGATTCGCAATTTCTGAAAACGCTGGCACTAACGCTAGGACCACCGCAATCATAATAAAGTTTAGAAGTACTACTTGGAAAGACGGGCTGGGCACTTTGAATAGCGCCGAGAATATTAGATGAAAAATCAAGAAATAAATAATAAAGGCACTACTAACTAATACTACCGAAGATAATATTTTGAGCCAAGCGGAATTGAGGTTAACCATTTTGAATTTGAGAATCGAGAAATAGAATCCCAAAATAATTAACCCAATCGCTAGCGGCCCTATCCAAATCAAGTCATATCTAAATGGCGGCATCAAAAGGTCGAATATTCCCGAAAGTAGTCCTGCTACTGCTAGACCAATCAGGAAGAACAAATAGCCTTTTTTGGCTTTTTTGCTTGTAGTATGGCCAATTTTGTAAATCAAGAACCCACAAAAAGTCGGAATAAGCAAACAGAAATAGACTTCATACGCATAATAAAAACCTCTGCTCATATCAATAGAAAGTGCCGTTGCGCCATTATCGAGCACTATCTCAGAATATAGTATCGAAGGATCATAAATTAGTATCGAAGCCAGTCCAACCCCTACAATCAAAAACATCGAGGTCAAAATTTTTCCAAGTTTGTATTTCCAAGAAACGTAGCCTAGAATTGAGGAGTCCATCAAGATAGCCCCAATATAAATTCCCTTCACTAGCGATGGGGCAATTGCTCTGTCAAAATCGCCGTTGCCAAGCGACAAAAATACTGCAATCGAAACCGCCCAAACTACTTCTCCAATCGCCGCCGAAAAAAACCACAGGCTATGTCCTTTCTCGGATTTGGGACTACCAAAAACCAGTGCGAGCGCTGCTAAAATCGTCAAAATTGCCACCGCAATGACGAGTATGTAGATAAAATACAATTTATGACCTCCTAATTACCTACCTTATATTATAGCACTTATGGTTTGACTTTGACAAGTCTTTCCACCCACCATTTCATAGTGTCTTCGTCTAATAATTTGGTCTGCATATCCTGACCATATACCGTGCCTACCAGCTTGGTTTGTAATAGTTTACCGTTATAGAAATAGTGCGCTAAGACCAAACTTCTTGTAGTGCCTGGCCAATCGGTTTGATCAAAGAATAGATTTCCAAGGCCATAGTAAATTACACCATCTCCGTAGAGTTCAAAAGTTTGTGCTTGGTGTGCGCTTGTCCCCACCACTATGTCCGCACCAAGATCAATCAAATGTCGGAAAAATCCAACTTGATCCCCTGCCGAAGAATTAGCGGCATCACAAATCGGATCTTCGTAAGTAGAAGCATAGGCGTTACACTCATAATACTGAATATCCACAACTACTAAATCTCCGCGAGCCTTTGCTTCTTTAATTTGTTCGGCAGCAGTGGTTTCATAATATTGGTTCGCCCCCGGCGTGTTATCAAGTGTGGCTCCGCCCGTAGATTGGTTGAAGGCCAACATAGTAATCCCCGTACCTTTTTGGTTGATTTCGAGTGGAGTAGCGGCTTCTGTGGCGGTCTTACCACCGCCTACGATTTTAATTTCCTTTTCATTATAAATATCAATCGTGTCAAGCGCTGCTTGATCGCCACAATCTTGATTATGGTTGCCAGTTAGCTCTACTACGTCCAATCCAATTCCAGTCAAAGTATCAATAAATCTCTTATCTGAGCAGATATTCGCACCCGAAGCATAGTTAGAAAAAGACGATTCGTTAGAAGTATGCGTAATATCAAAAGCCGAGAGAAACGGTCCAATCTCGGCTGAGAAATAAGTCGCATCTCCGCCCACCGCATTTAATCGCTTATTCATTCTCCTAGAAAGCGCTGTCACGCCAGTTTGCGCAAAGGTCAGCGTAGAATCTTTTGTTGGAAATTCTTTTTTGAATGTATTTGCTACGAGTGGCTCAATCTCTTCTCCAAATTTTTCTGAATCAAAACTAATCGTCCGATAAACTGCGCCACTATCAAAATTATCCAAATAATATTGCCCGTTCAAGCTGAGCAACTTTTTCGAAAAATCTAATTCCGAGACTGGGATTAATTCAAAATTATGAGCTGTCTTAAAACTCTCATCAAGTAGCTCGGTCACATCATTAACGTCTATATTAGTTTCTGAACTATAAAAATCTGTCACTGGTACCAAAATTTCGTATAAATATTCTCCGGTGTTAGCAACGGGTTTTTCCAGAGTCCATTTGCCACTAATCGTCACATCTTTATCAAGTTCTACCTCTTCGTCAAAAATCCCTTCAAAAATTCCCGTCTCGGCCGAAGTTAAACTATCACTATAATACACCACCCCAGGTATTCTAAAAATACCAGTCTTGGTAAAAAATTGTACTCCGAAAAATACTCCTACCAGCGCCGCCACAAAGATTAATGAGATAATAACAATTTTGCTAGCTTTTCTTGTTCTTTTTTCTCCCATATTTTTATTCTATCATATTTAAGACGTGTTATAATAAAATTATGGAACTGAGGCGTCGTCAGGTCAGGATTCATATCGTTATTTTGACGGCTCTAAGCACGCTAGTTGGCGTGCTATTGTTCTTTCTAATTGGCACTTTGATTGCTTCCGAAGTTCTAAACGCCGAGGCAAGAGCTACTGTTGAAAATCCCGAATGGCAAATCACCGAAGAAAAAATCGCTGAGTGGGAGCGCGAAGAGCAGGAAGCTATTAGAAAAGCCGAAGAAGAAGCTAGAAAAGCTCAAGAAGAAAAGATCGCAAACAGTGCCGGCGTCATTTATCTCACTTTTGATGATGGTCCTAGTGACTATACCGCCACTCTTCTAGATATTCTCAAAAACCGCGGTGTCAAAGCCACCTTTTTTGTTACCGGCTATGGCAGCGACGAAATGATCAAACGTGAATACGAAGAGGGTCATACGGTTGGCCTCCATACTTGGTCACACAAATACGACCAAGTCTATAGTAGCGTAGAAGCATATTTTGCCGATTTGGCCAAAATCTCCGACCGAGTCAAAAATATTACTGGTGTAGAAAGCAAAATTATCCGCTTCCCCGGCGGTAGTTCAAACACTGTCAGTACCAAATATGACCATGGAATTAGAATCATGAGTATTCTGACTACCGAAGTCCAGAATCGCGGTTACCAATATTTCGACTGGAATATTAGCTCCGGTGATGCTGGTGGTGCTAGCACTGCGGATGCGGTGTATACAAATGTGGTAACACATCTAAAACCCGGTCCAAATGTAATCCTTCAGCACGACGTCAAAAATTTTTCCGTAGACGCTGTCGATCGAATAATTGATTTTGGTCTTTCTAACAACTACGTCTTTTTGCCCCTAGAGCTTGACTCTTTTGCTGCTCATCACGGAGTTAATAACTAAAACTTGTAGACAAAAGTTTTTTTGTGATATAATATATACTAATATGGAAGGTAACAAGTCAAAACCTAGAGCTTTACTCGTCTTCGGGGCGCCTTGTAGTGGCAAGTCTACTTTCAGTGAAAAATTCGCAGAGAAGTTTGATCTAGCCTTGTATGACTTCGAAGAATTAAAAGTCAAATATCATTTGACCAGAAAAAATATTTTACTTATTATCAGGCTAATTGCCCGGACTGGCAAAACCGTCATCATCGAAGGCGGTCTTTCTACCGAAAGAGAGCGAGCTGAGATTCGTAATCTCTTGCGTGCTGCCGGATACGAACCTTCCCTCATCTGGATTCAGACTGACGTTACCACAATTAGAAATCGTCTCAAACTTCGCTACAAGAGTGTAGCCAAGGCCAAAGAAGTCTACGAAATAGAAGTAGGCGCTATGGAAGCTCCATCCGAGTTAGAAGATCCGATTATTCTTTCTGGCAAACATACTTTTGAGACTCAAACCAAGCATGTTCTTGCCGGTCTTGCCGATAGCTAAAATGATTATCAAAGATTCCGAATTTGGCGAAGTGATTGTTAGAAAAAACGCACTCTCACGTGGTGTGAGATTTTCTGTTTCTACTTCCGGGCGGCTTTCTATGTCTGTACCACGCTATACCCCAGATTTTTTATTAAAAAAATATCTCAATCTAAATCGTGAAGTTATTCGTAAAAAACTCCCATTGTCCGACCCTTCCACCCAAAAGACTCGCGATTACCAGAAAAAAGTCTTAATGAAAAAAGCCCGTGCTTATCTTCCATATCGCTTAGAATATTACGCTAATCTCTACGGCTATTCTTATAATAAATGTCGTTTAAGTCATGCCAGCACTCGTTGGGGGTCTTGCTCTTCCAACAAAACTATTTCTTTAAACATTGGCCTCATGAAAATTCCCGAACCTTTGCGCGACTATGTAATTTTACACGAGCTAGCTCATCTCAATCACATGGATCACTCCAAAGCTTTTTGGGCAGAAGTCGGTTCTCACGACAAAAGATACAAAGATCATGATCGAAGGTTAAAAATGTTTAATCCTGGCCTCTAACAAATTTTCTCATAAAAACACTACCTTTTTCATTTTGCTCGTGCTATAATAAAAACAAAGGAGGAAGTGTGGAGCTAAGACGGAGAAGATTCGATTTTCGTAAAATCGTTACTTTGTTCTATGTGGTGGCTTTTGCTACTTATCTCATTCTTGGCTTCCAGCCGACCGCTGCCACTCACTACGAAATTTCCGGTACTCTCAGTATCCCAAGTATCGGGCTAGTTTCCGATGTGACAAGTCTAGAACTCAAAGATCGTAAATTAGCTACTCCAGATACTATCGTCGGGAGCTACACCAAATACGATAGCAAAATCTTCCTAATCGGCCACTCCACTACTGTTTTCAGAAATTTAAATCAAATCAAAGTTGGAGGTACCATAGATTATAACGGCAAAACATATCAAGTAGTAGATACCAAAACTCTCGCCAAGTCCGAAATTGATATGAATGTTTTGCTTGCGCCCGAAGCTCATAATACTATGGTAATTATGACTTGCGCCGGCGAAATTCTAGCAAACCAAGATGCTACCCATCGTTTCATTGTTACCGCTCTTGAAGTTTAATTAACTTTAGCAAGTCTAATCGCAAATCCACCACCGGGTGCCATATAAATGTCTAGTGCGTCAGATTTTCCAACGTGTTTTTCTAGAATGTTGAGTCCATACGGATTATCACGAAAGTGCGCATCTTCCGAATCTAAATAAAGATATGCCTTGTATGTGGCACTCTCGTCCAAAAAGTCCAAACTAATGTGTACTCGCCTAGCGTTTTCGTCGGTTACTCCACCAACATACCAATCAGGAGTTTCGCGGTCTTTTCTCGCCACTACATAGAAGTCGCCGATTTCACCAATCAGTGGTAAAGTTTTTTCAAAATTAGTCGGCACCGTTCTGATAAATTTGAATAACTCTGGGAATTTTTCTTCATACATAAACGGTCGATCTGCTGCCATCGCCATGCCAGAATAAATCGTTACAAAATATGCTACCTGCCGGGCCAGCGTAGTAGAAATTCTTTTGACCGAATTAGTAATGTCAAAAATCCCATTTGTATAATCCATCCCGCCCGCCAGTAGTCTCGTGTATGGTAGATAGCAAGCGTGTGATGGCCGAAGTGCTCCGCCTTCATATTCCTGCCCTCTTGCTCCTTCACGTGTCAAAAGATTTGGCCAAGTCCTTTCAATACCCGTGCCCTTAATCGGCTCGTGAATATCCAAGCAGATTTTTTTACGTGCGGCCAGCTCCACGGTTTTTTGATAATGATTTACCCCTACCTGTGAATGGTGATATTCTTTCTGTCCGTTGATCGTAATCATGCTGCCAGCATAGCCGGTTTTGATGTAGTGAACGTTGTTTGCGGCGTAATAATTGTAAGCTTCTTCTAGTTGATTTTCGTAATTGTCGATAAAACCTACTGTTTCGTGGTGTCCCACAATCTCAATCTCGCGTGCTGCTGCGTATCTTGCTACTTCCGGCAAGTCAAAATCTTTCGCTGCTACCGTGAATTTATTATTCACTCCGTTTTCTAGCCAATCTCCTTCCCAGCCGTCATTCCAACCTTCAATCAAAAGTCCTTTGATTCCAAGCCTTACCGCCGCGTCAATATACTCTTTTGCATGTGCGGTGGTAGCACCATGTCTTTCTCCGGGTGCCCAGGTCCATTCGCCCACATACATTGCCCACCAAATCCCAATAAATTTGATAGTATTAACCCAGCCAAAATCTTCTTTCGGTGGCTCATTTAGAGCATACATTGTTCGATTAGTGGTAAGTTCAATCGCCGAGCCGGCAATCATAATTAGCCGCCAAGGTGTCTGAAAAGGTAAATTTACATGCGCCTTGGTCCCATCCGAAAGCGGCGTAATATCAGAAATTAGAACCTGTTCGTGATTTAGTTTTATCGTCATGGAACCATAATTATAGAGTGCCGCCTCGTGAAGTGACAGATAAAACCCGTTTGGCGTCTTGATAGTGAGGGGCGTATGAACCGGTTTATCGAGGTCATACAAATTTTTGGCTTCGTAATTATATTCGTAACGGTCTGGTTGGTAAGCCGGTATCTGCCAAGCTGTAGAATTCAAATCAATATTAAATTCGGTTAATTCGTTTTTTATTACGATGGAGCTAAACTTTGGCTGCGGCGGGATTTCATAACGAAAAGCTACGGCGTTGTCAAACACCCGAAACCTAATCGTGTAAATTCGGTGCGCCTTACTAGATTCCGCCAAATAAAACACTCCCTCGGTATAAGTGTTGTTGATATAACGGTCCTCCCCCCAAGGCATTTCAATAATTTCTTGATGTTTAAAAATTCGCGAACGCACCAATTTTAGCCCATCTCTAATTGGCTCCTCTCCCAAAATCTCAAAATCTAGTCGAGACCTTTTGATTACTGGTTTGTTATCTTTTGTAACTTCATAAAAAACTCGGCTGTTTTTCAAAAAAAATCGACACTTCGTCCTACCATCTGGAGATAGAATAGTTTTTTCTACTTCAGTCTTTTTGAAAGAAAAAGCCCACCATGTCATGCTTTTATTATAGCATGAATTATGCTAAAATATAAATACACCTAGGGGTGTAGCTCAGTTGGTAGAGCAGCGGTCTCCAAAACCGCGTGTCGTGGGTTCAAGTCCTGCCACCCCTGCCAGAGGCTTAAACTTTCTTTTGGAGAAAGAAAGTTTAGCAAAGAAAACCAGTTCTAAAAATGAAACGAAAGTGAATTCCGTTTCATTTTTTGATTATAATCATGAGCGTTTTGTGATATAATAATATATGATGAAAATACTAATGCTAGGTTGGGAGCTTCCGCCCCACAATAGTGGAGGTTTGGGAGTAGCATGTCTTAATATGGCTCATGCCTTGTCCGATCAGGGTGTGGACATTGATTTTGTCGTTCCCTATGCTGCCGAGCACCCTCATACCGAATTCATGCACGTATTTCACGCCACCAATCTCAATCCTATTCATCGCTATGGTGGTGGTTCTTATGCTTCGCTTGATATCCATCAAAATATCATTCCTACAGTCGACCATCCCGACATGATTTCTATCCGTACCGTCCAGAAAAGCTACCAAGAATTTGTTAATGAATATTTAATGGACTTCAAACCCGACCTAGTTCACGCTCATGATTGGCTCACCTACGAAGCCGGTATTCTGGCCAAGAAAAATTACGGCATCCCACTCGTAGCTCACGTCCATGCTACCGAATACGACCGTGCCGGTAATCACGAGGGCAACCCCCTAATCCATGAAATCGAGCGTGAAGGTTTGATGATGGCGGACAAAATTATCGCCGTATCCGATTTTACCAAACACATTATTCATGACAAATATCAGATTCCGTTAAACAAAATTGATGTAATTTATAATTCCCTGGACGAAAGCTATTATAGTGATTACGAATATGATGATAGCGTCTACAAATACGCCACCAGTCTCAAGGAAGAAGGCTATACGATTGTCTCTACGGTTGGTCGTTTTACTGTTCAAAAAGGTTTAGATTTTCTCATGGACGCCGCAAGGCTTGCTATTGACAAGAATCCAAAATTATTATTTATTTTTGCTGGCGATGGCGAAGAAAGAAATCATCTTATTTCAAAAGCTGCTACGCTCGGTATTTCTAGAAATGTTGTATTTACCGGGTTTATCAGAGGCAAGAGGTTGCGTGATATTTATTCTCTTTCCGATATTTTTGTAATGAGTTCTGTGTCCGAGCCATTTGGACTTACTGCGCTCGAAGCCGCTTATCATAGCAATGCCCTGATTCTCACCAAACAATCCGGTGTGTCGGAAGTAATTTGGTCGGCTATGAAATATGACTTTTGGGATGAGAATAAGTTGGCAGACGAGATTCTTGCTATCGCCGGGCATAGCCCACTTAGAAATTCCCTCAAGCAAAATCTCTCTCACGAATATAACCAAATTTCCTGGAGCAAAGTTGCCAAAAAATGTCAGAAGATATATAATAATGTAAAGCTTAAGGGGTAAAAGTGCGCGCGATTTGTTTATATTTACATATTCATCAACCTGTCCGTTACCGGCAGTACCCAATTTTTGATGTTGGTAATAACTCCAATTATTGGGATGCGGATTTTAGCAGCCCTCAGTCCAACCAACGTATTTTCGAAAAAGTCACGTTAAAATCCTATCGCCCCATGCTGAAGCTACTCGAAAAAAAGATGATGGCGCACAAAGATTTCAAAGTATCCTTTTCAATCACAGGCACCTGGATGGAGCAGGCCGAAAAATGGGCTCCAGATCTAATCGAACAGATCCGCCGGATGGTCGCCCGCGGTCAAGCCGAGATTCTAGCCGAGACTTATTATCACTCACTGGCCTTTTTCTATGACCACAACGAATTTGAGGCCCAGGTCAAACTCCATGCTGCCAAAATCAAAAAGCTTTTTGGCGTTACCCCCAAAGTTTTTCGAAATACCGAGCTAGCCTACAATAATAAACTCGCACGTTGGGCCGACGAACAAAATTACACAGGTATCCTGGCAGAAGGTTGGGATAAGATATTAAAGGGCAAAAGCCCCAACTATCTTTACAAGCCAACCGGCTGCAATAACCTCAAACTCCTCTTAAAAAACTATCGCCTCTCGGATGATATCGCCTTTCGTTTTTCCGATCGTGATTGGGAAGAGTGGCCCCTAACCTTCGAAAAATATCAAAGTTGGGTAGACGCGGAATATCAAAGAGGCGAGCTAGTCAATCTTTTTATGGATTTTGAGACCTTTGGCGAACATCAATGGGAGAGCACTGGTATTTTTGATTTTATGAGCAGTTTTATTGACTCTTGGCTTGAATATAAGGATAACAAATTCCTCACCGTATCTGAGGCTTGTGAGTATCTAGAGCCAAATGGCGAGGTTTCTATGCCTAGCACCGTTACTTGGGCCGACACCGAACGTGATTTGTCTGCTTGGCTTTCTAATGACATGCAAGAAGATGCTTCAAAAAAGCTCTACCATATCAGAAATAACATACTTCAGACTAACGACACTAAATTAATTAATGATTGGCGTTATCTCACTACTTCTGACCATCCTTACTCTATGTGTACCAAGTATTGGAACGACGGCGACGTCCACGCCTATTTCTCTGCCTACGCCTCTCCCTACGAATCTTATATGTACTACATGAATGTCTTACGTGATATTGAATATCGTCTCAAATTAGCCAAAAAATAATTATTTTGTAGCGTTAAATTTTATTTCTATATTTTTGTCAGAATTTGTAATCGTCAAAGTTTTTTCACCTTGATCAATAACATAATCAAACTCGTTGTCAAGGTCATATAGCCAACTGGTTTCTATCAAAAGTTTTTTGTCCTGAAGCTTCCAAATGAAATCATAATCATTAAGGTGATTGTCGGTTGTAAGCTTGCCCTTGCCTACCTCAGTAAAACTCCAAATCACACTTGGGCTATCTTCTCTCACCCAATCTCCTGCCGTAATTAAAAATTCCGCATCATCAAGTAGTGGCTGCGCCGTTTTTTTGATAATCAAAACCGAAAGACCGGCGATGAGGACTACCATCCCAATCACAAAAATTGCTATCGCAACTTTTTTCGACGGCTGCTTCTTTTTCATACCTATATTTTAACAATAAGCGCCAAAAACTTCAAGCCTCCCCCCACCATCCTTCAAGAACTCTGTGTCATAGTGAATGTATTAAGAGCTTGATACTTTAGCGGATGTAGAGGCCATACTAGGAGGCCTGAACA
>CAZFVK010000011.1:0-24189 GCA_964522475.1 uncultured Candidatus Saccharibacteria bacterium
CTAATATGGCTATAAAAGTTACAAGAAAAGATCAGGGTGAAGCAAACGAGAATATCATTCGTCGTTTTAATCGCAAAGTCCTTCAGGGCGGCATCATGCCTCTGAAGAAATCTCAGATGCGTTTTTCTAAACCTATCTCCAAGCGTGAGAGAAGGGCAAAAGCTATCATCAGAGAAGCTCGCAAAGCCGAAAAAGCCGAGCGTATCAAATTAGGCTTAAGATAACCTAAACACCGACGGGTGACGGACCTGGAGGGGGACCCCCACGGAGTCGAAGCGACGTGGGGGAGGAGAAGGTCCGGCAGGACCCGTCGGGTTTTTGTATTTTATGATATAATATTGGTATGATTATACTTTTTGGTTTAGCCGGCTCCGGCAAGGGCACTCAGGCCAAAGCTTTGTCTGAGATTTTTGGATGGCGCACTTTTTCTGTTGGCCAAGTCATTAGGGATACGGGCGAGTATGCTAGCACTATTGATAAGGGTAGTCTCATCCCAGACGACGACGTCATTAGATTGATGACTAAACAGATTGAAATTGCCAACGCCGAAGGCTACGATGTGATTTTAGATGGCTACCCTCGGACTGAATATCAGGCCAAGTGGCTGATGGAACATATGAAAGACGATATCAAAGGCGCTATCATTTTAGAAGTGCCAAAAGAAGAGCTATATCAGAGGTTAGAACTCCGTGGCAGGGAAGATGACAAGTCAAAAGACGCCATTGATCGCCGCTGGGAAATTTTTGAGCAAAATATTTATCCAATTTTGAGCCAACTAGAGCAAAACGGCATACCAGTCAAAAAAGTTGATGGCGTCGGCGAAGTTGGCACTGTTACTGGTCGCCTTATCGCCGCTGTAGAAGAACTAGATCCTGCCGCTACCAAGCAAGCAGACGACGTCAACGGCGAAGAAATCGAAAAAAGCTACGGAGAATAATCAAAGGACTATCAAATGCTAAATATTGACAATACTACCCCCGAAGAATTACAACAAAAAATCACCGCTATGCGAGAAGGTGGCAAAATCCTAGGCAACCTCTTAAAAGATCTCAAAGACTACGTCAAACCAGGTATGACCGGCACCGAAATAGACGCTTGGGTTAGGAAAGAGATTAAAAAGCGCGGAGCCGAAGTCGCCTATGACATGCTAGACGACGATTTTCCAGGCGCCATCTGTATTTCTGTCAATGACGAACTCGTTCATGGTGCCCCCAAAGATATTCCCCTAGAAGAGGGCGACAAAGTCAGCTTTGACCTAGATATATATTATAAAGGCTTTTTCACCGACTCCGCCTTTACTATGTTTGTGGGAGAAAAGGTCAGCCCCGCTATTAAAAATATGATCAAAGTTACCGAATCTTCTATGTGGGAAGGGATTGAACAGGTAAAACCTGGCGCTCATATCGGCGACATCGGTAATGCTGTAGAAAAAGTTTTGAGAAAAGGCCATCTTGGCGTTATCGAAAATTACATCGGCCACGGTATTGGTAAAAAAATGCACGAAGCCCCCGAAGTTCCTAATTACGGCAAAAAAGGCCACGGCTACAAATTGGTAGAGGG
The DNA here is from genome assembly GCA_964522475.1 of uncultured Candidatus Saccharibacteria bacterium. Lineage (GTDB taxonomy): Bacteria > Patescibacteriota > Saccharimonadia > Saccharimonadales > Saccharimonadaceae > Nanosyncoccus. Next base: position 1,561 of record CAZFVK010000011.1, read on the forward strand.
TGATACTATCTGTATTGAACCTATGTCCTGCCTTGGCAAACCCGCAAACTACGTAGACAAAGACGACAACTGGACCGCCAAAATGAAAGACGGCTCCATTGCTTGCCACTGCGAGCATACTGTCTTAGTCACAAAAGATGGTTACGAAATTCTTACCCTTCCAGACGACTAAAGAAATTATAAGTAGGCTTTTACAGACTCTTGCTTGCAACGTCTGTAAAAACTACTTATAATTTCTTATTAACTTATGGTATAATGAAATTATGGATGACAAGCCTAATTTTGTAACCGGTCTTGATGTTGGTACGGAGAACGTCCGCGCCGTCATCGGTGCTCTTAAAGATGGCAAACTTTATATTTATGGTTACAATGAAGGCAAAAACGCCGGTATGCGAAAAGGTGTTCCGGCCAACCTCAACGGCCCAGCCCATTCAATCGACATTATGCTAGGCGAAGCCGAGCGTATGGGTGATTACGACGTCCGCTCTGCCTATGTATCTATCAATGGTTCTCAAATTCTTTCCACCCACACACAAGGTATGATTGCTGTAGTTAGCAATACTACCGACCACGAAATCAACGGGGAAGATATGGACCGCGTAGAAAACGTCGCTGTTACTAGTTGTATTTCTGCCAATCGTGAAGTCCTAGATGTGGTACCTCTAGAATATGCTATTGATGGTCAAGGTGGCATCAAAGATCCTATCGGTATGTCTGGTGCTAGACTCGAAATGCGCGCCAATGTTATTTCCGCTCTCACTCCTAATTGCGATCATCTAAGAAAGGCCACTGAACACGCCGAAGTCACCGCCGAAAGATTAATCCCGTCTGTAGTCGCCGCTGCTAAAGCCGTCCTCACCGACAAACAAAAAGAAAACGGCGTTGCTGTAATCGACATGGGTTCCGCCACTACTTCTGTAGCGGTTTACGAAGAAGGCGATTTACAATATGTTGGTGTAGTGCCAGCCGGTTCCAACAATATTACCAACGACCTCGCTATTTTGCTTGCTATCGACCCAGATATGGCCGAAGACATCAAAACTAGATTTGTTACCGGTGACTTTGATAGTGAAAAATCCCCCGTTATCAGAATCGGCAAAGACAAAGGCCACGAACGCAACTTCGACCGAAAAGAAGTCGATGCCGTAGTTAAGGCTCGTCTCGAAGAAATTTTTGGCGAAATCAGAAAAAAGCTAAAAGCCGCCAAATACGACCAACGCCTCCCCGAGGGAATTGTCCTCACTGGTGGCGGTGCTCGCATGCGTGATATTGAATTATTTGCCAAAAAAGCTATGGAAGCTTCCGTCAAAATCGGTATCCCTCTAAATCTTACCGGTGTCTCTGACGCTATTGAACGCCCAGAGTTTGCTGCCGCCGTCGGGCTCGCTGAGATCGCCGCCGAAGATCAAGCTTACATGACCAAATCCTCCAAATCTCAAAAGAAAACCAAAAAGTCTAAAAAACCCGGCAAAAGTTCCGTCGGTTTCTTCAAAAAAATCTTCTCCAAATTTTAATCTAATTTCCTCCTTGAAAAAACTGTAAAAAAGTAGTATTATGTCTATAAGTACATAAAAAAGCGAGGATATTTATTATGCCAGAAGTTAAACCTTCAGAGGTGGTGGAGAGCAAAGCAAGTATAAAAGTTGTCGGGGTAGGCGGCGCTGGTGGCTCAGCTATCGAGCGTATGAAAGAAGTAGGATTAAACGGTGTAGAGTTTGTCGCTATCAATACCGATGCCCAAGCCCTTTATCATTCTACTGCTGATACCAAGGTCCATATTGGTAAAGGCCTCGGTGCCGGTGGCGACCCAGAAAAAGGCCGTGAAGCCGCCGAAGAAGGCAGGGAAGAAATCAGCAAAGCCTTGGACGGTGCCGACATGGTATTTATTACTATCGGTGCTGGTGGTGGTACTGGTTCTGGTGCTGGCCCTATCGTAGCCGAAGAATCCCGCAAAAAAGACATTCTAACCGTTGGTGTAGCCACTAAACCCTTCACTTTTGAAGGCGCCAAACGCCGTGCCAATGCTGATCTCGCTATTGATAAACTTTCACGTCAGGTAGACGCTCTTATTACTATTCCAAACGATAGATTACTCCAAACTATCGATCCTCGCACTCCTCTTCTTGAAACTTTCAAAATCGCTGATGATGTTCTTCGCCAAGGCGTTCAAGGTATCTCAGAATTGATTACCGAGCACTCTTTGATCAACCTAGACTTTGCCGATGTCAAAGCTATCATGAAAAACGCCGGCTCCGCCCTTATGGGTATCGGTAGAGCTTCTGGCGAGAATCGTGCTGTCATTGCCGCTCAACAAGCTGTAGAATCACCACTCATCGAGGTTAAGATTGAAGGAGCTCGTGGCGTACTCTTCTCCGTAGCTGGTGGTTATGATATGAGTATGAGCGAAATCCAAGAAGCTGCCGAAGTTATTACTGGTGCAGTTTCTCCAGATGCCAATATTATCTTTGGTGCGTCTGTCCGCCCAGAGCTAGAAGACGAAATCATCGTCACCGTGGTCGCTACCGGATTTGACTCCGAATATTACAGCGGTGCTACTGAGCCTGTTTCAGAACCAGAACCAGAGCCAGAATCTACTCCCGCCAAAGAAAAGCCATCTTCCGAAGTAAAAGATTTTACCGCTCCAGTTAAGTCCAATATGTGGGACTCCATCAAGAGCGAACCAGAGCCAGAACCTTCTACTTCAGACGACGACGAAATGGACGTTCCGCCATCCTTAAGGGAGCGCTTCCGCAAGAAGAAAAAGGACTAAATAAAAAGGCGTGGGCATGGAACAATTTCGAATCGGAGATAGTAAAGTTCTAGAAAGCCGCGAAACCGTTGACGGCACCATGATTCGTCGCCGCCGCGAAACCCCCGATGGCCACCGCTTCACTACTTACGAACGAATTGAACTTCCCAACCTTACCGTCTTAAAAAGAAGCGGCAACAAAGAAGTTTACGACCGTGACAAACTTCTCCTCGCTGTCAAACGTAGCGTGGGTAAGTTTTTTAATTCTGAACTAGAGGTAGAAGACGTCGTTAATCGCGCTACTGATATATTATATAGTTATAATACCGATCAAATTACTAGTAGACAAATCGGCGAAGCCGTCCTTGATGTCTTAGCCGAGGTTAACGAAGTCGCTTATGTCCGTTTTGCCAGCGTATTTCGCGAATTCAAAACTCTAGAAGATTTTGAAAACATCCTAAAAGAACAAAAGGCCAAGAAAAAATGCGCGTAGTCTGCGTTTTTAGGGAAGGGCGAGACTATTCCAGGACCGTTACAGACTGGCTAGAGGATCTTCGGCGTCGCACTGGTCACGAAATAGAAATTATCGACCCGGACAAATCCCCCAGCTTCTGCGAGGCCTACGAAATTATGGAATATCCCACCATCATGGCACTCGGGCCCAGTGGCGAAACCGCCGCTTCCTGGAAGGGACTACCACTTCCGCTTTTTGACGAAGTTACTTATTATATTAATGCGTGATATAATAGACTTATGGATGTAACAGACAAAAAACCTATCAACAAACGCCTTACCCAAAAAAGAAAACGCACTTACGCCCGAATGTTCAAAAGTATCATCTGTACCGTGCTAGTTGTAGTCGTAGTTTTGATTGTCTTACAACTTCTCGGTGTCAACGTCAGCTCCATGCTCGCTAGCGTCGGTGTTGTTTCGGTTATCGTTGGCTTTGCTCTCCAGGATGCCCTGAAGGATATGATCCGCGGTTTCGAAATTATCTCGAGTAATTATTATGATATTGGCGATTTGATCAAATTTGACGACAATCTCGGTATTGTCCAGTCTATCACTCTTCGCACTACTAGGATTCAAGATATTAATACCAACAACATTGTTTCTATTGCCAACCGCAATATCGATAAAGTTGAGGTAGACACCGGCTATATTTACATCCCAGTACCACTTCCGTACGAGCTAAAAGTCGAAAAAGCCGATACTATCATGAAAGAAATCGAGAAGAGGTTAGCCAAAACCGACCTTATAACTTCAGCCACCTACCAAGGCCTTAGCAAAATCGACAGTTCCTCGCTAAACTATCAAGTCCTCGTTACTTGCGAACCAACTGACCGCCTCCAAGCCCGCCGCAACTCTCTTCATACTATTGTCGAAACTCTCGAAGAAAACAGAATCTCCATCCCCTTCACCCAACTCGATATCCACACCAAATAATGTGGTATAATAATAGATATGAAATATAGAGCGGGAGAACGTCGCAAAACGGCGGAGTATGAAAAGGCTTTGATTGACTGGTGGAAAAAGAACAAAACTTTTGAACAGTCCATCAATCAGAGACCAGAAGACAAAAGCTATGTTTTTTATGACGGGCCACCGTTTATTACTGGTATGCCTCACCACGGGACACTTTTATCGAGTATTGTAAAAGACGCCGTCCCTCGTTACTGGACTATGAACGGCTACCGCGTAGAGCGGAAATGGGGCTGGGACTGCCACGGCCTACCTGCCGAAAACTTTGTGGAAAAACAGCTCGGTATCACCGATAGAAGAGATATCGGTACTAAATGGAGTCTAGAAGATTATATTATAAAAGCTAGGGAATCAATGGTGGCCAATTCCGAAGAATGGCGAAGCACCATAGACCGCTGTGGCCGCTGGGTAGATTTTGATCATCCTTATCGCACCATGAACAAAGACTTCATGGAGTCCGTTTGGTGGGCTTTCAAGAAATTATACGAAGCCGGCAAAATTTACGAAGGCCGCAAGGTTTTGATGTATGATACTAAATTCGCCACTCCTGTTTCAAAAGCCGAGGTTACCATGGATAACGACGCTTATCAGACCGTCACTGACCCTTCCGCCTACGTGAAATTTAAGGGCAAAGATTTTACTTTTCTCGCCTGGACTACCACTCCTTGGACCCTAATGGCCAACCGCGCTCTTGCAGTTAGTAAAAATATGGATTACGGTGTCTTTGATATAGACGGTGAAAAACTCGTCGTAGCGACCAAGCGCGCCGAAAAATTATTTGAAGGTCAAAAACCAGAGAAAACCATCAAAGGCAAAGATTTAGAAAGTCTAGAGTACGAATCTCTCGACGGTACCAAATGTGAAGTCTTTACTGCTGACTTTGTGGGGGAAGAAGAAGGTACCGGCATCGTCCATATCGCCCCGGCTTACGGTGAAGACGATTATGAACTCTATAAGAGGTACGAAGGTAAAATTGACTTCGTAGACACCCTAGACGAGAACGGCTATTATATAGAAGAATATGCCGACAAACTCCATGCGTTAGGTGTAAGAGACACCGACGAACACGGCATCCAGATTTGGGCCGCTAATAAATTCATCGCCAAATGCCTCGAAGAAAAGGGAATCGTCTATAAGATCGAATACATCCAGCACGAATACCCCTTCAACCCTAGAAGTAAAGAGCGCATCATGTACCGCGCTTTCCCATCTTGGTTCTTTGATGTCGAAGGCCAAAAGCAGCTTATGCTATCCGAAAACGAAAACATCAACTGGTTCCCAGAATATCTTAAACATGGTCGTTTTGCCAAAAATATCGAAGCCGCTCCAGACTGGAACCTCTCCCGTGACCGCTTCTGGGCCACCGCTATGCCAGTTTGGAAAGGCGACAAAGGCTCCATTAAGGTTATCGGCAGCTACGAAGAATTGAAAGAACTTTCCGGCGTAGAGCTAGAAGATTATCACCGCCCTTGGGTAGACGAAATCACCTTTGATATTGATGGTGAGCATTTTACCAGGATAGAAAAGGTCCTAGACTGCTGGTTTGAATCCGGCTCCATGCCTTTTGCCCAGCTCCACTACCCCTTTGAAAACAAGGAAAAATTTGAAAAAAATTACCCCGCTGATTTTATTGTAGAATACGTCGGTCAGGTTCGCGCTTGGTTCTATTATGTTCACACAGTCAATACTACTTTAGCTGAGATCGGTGCCTTTGGTGACAAGGCGAAGAAAGGTCATAAAAACGCCTACAAAAACGTTATTACCACTGGTACCTTGGCAGGGAACGACGGCCGCAAGATGAGCAAATCTCTCGGCAATTACACCGACCCGAACGTCCTCATGGACCAATATTCTGCCGATGCCTACAGATTTCTCTTGCTATCTAGCCCAGTGATGTCCGGCGAAGATTTTGCCATGCTCGACAAAGACGTTTCTGACGTTAGCCGCAAACTCGCTATGCTCTGGAACGTTTACGACTTTTTCACTACCTATGCCGAGATCGAGGGTCTCGGTCCCGAAGATTTTGATGAGCCTATCCGTCTCAAAAACCCACTAGACAATTGGATTATAGAACGATTCTACCAGCTTGAGAGTGAAATCACCACTGGTATGGAAGAATACAATATCCCAAAGGCCTTAAGTGGCGTTCTTCCGTTCATCGATGATCTTTCCAACTGGTATGTCCGCCGTTCTCGCCGCCGTTTTTCTAAAAATGACAATAGAGAAGATAAAATGGCCGCTTTCCACACTCTTTATTCCGTGCTAAAACTTACCGCGATTATTCTGGCACCATTTACTCCGTTCCTCTCAGAAGAGCTCTATCAGAAAATCACCATGACTGACAAATCCGTCCATCTTCTTGATTGGCCTGCTTCATTAGAAAAATCCGCTACTAGCACCGTCCTTGCCGATATGGCTCGCACCCGTGAGATTATTACAGATAGCTTAGCGTTAAGAATGCAAAAATCCGACACCGAAGAACAGATCAAAGTTCGCCAACCTCTCATGAGTCTCGTTTATCCAGGCGAGAAGCTAGACGATTTTTATGAGCAAATTATCAAAGAAGAAGTTAACGTCAAAAAAGTCTCAAACGGCAAAGAGCTAAAATTAGACAAGACTTTGACCAAAGAATTGAGGGAAGAAGGCTATGCTAGGGATCTCATCCGCGCCATCCAATCCGCCAGAAAACATGCCGGCTTACAAATGGACGACCATATTAAACTCTCTCTTTCTGTAGAAATCCCCAAAGCTCACTACGACTTGGTAAAAACCGAAGTATTAGCCGATACAATTGACGCCGGCAACTACTCCCATGACGAAATCGCCAAAATCGCCAAAAACAACATCACAATTTCACTAGAAAAGATATAGGTAAATTTGTGAGCATTTGACGAGCCCTAGTGATTTTTACAACATTTCCCCATCCGAAACGAGTAGTGTTTCAGATTTGCCTGAAAGGCAAGTCTGAAAACATGATCGAGGTGAGGATTGGGTGAAATGCTGTAAAAATTATCAAGGCGCGAAGTCAACCGCGAACAAATTTACTTATATCTTTTCCTCTGTTATATTTGACTTTTTCGCCAATTTTAGCATAATCACTATTGACATTTTCGCCAACCTGTGCTATACTCAAAATAAGTTAGAAAATAAAACAAACATTCTAACAAACAAAACAATAACACAAAAACAAAAATAAATCAAAAACAAAAAGGAGCAAACATGGCGGAAAAACTAAAAACCGGGACTCTAAACGTCCCAAACAAAGTAATCGACTCAGATTGGAGAGACGACATCGATGTAGATTACGCTATCTACGGAGACGACGAAAAACAGGAAGGAGAATACATCAGTCCAAGAAGCGTGAGCAAAGAATCCATCAAAGAAATCAAAAGCTTTCAGGAAAAACTTGCCTTCAGAAGCCTTAAAAAGTTTAGAGAAAAAGAACAAAAGAAACTCGCCATCGCTGCTTAAAACGAGGACCAAAAAATGGAACTAGCACTTTATCGTATTGACCCCTTATACTACAGTATCGTATATCACATTATACTATCTGTACTATGCGTAGTCTAAACCACCAAAAAACAGAAAGGAGACCAATGTAACGATATAAATAAAAACAAAAATCAAAAGCCTTTAAAAAACCGAACAATGCGTTCGGTTTTTTAAAATGGTTCATAATGGCTTGACTTTTGTATCAGGATTATGATAATCTTAAAAGCAGAAAGGTAATACATATAACAAAATTTAAACCATGGAATCATATCTTGTCGACCAGGCAATTTTGGAGCAATTCGCTGACCATTTGATTGGCGAAAAATATCCAGATCAGCCCGTTAGCATGCACGCTAACACCAAAAAAGAAATTATGAGGGTCTTGGACCATCAGGTATTAAAAGACATTCTCGCAAACCTCACCAAAGAGCAGGGTGCCGAGCTCAATCGTCTCCTAGACAAAAGCGAAAATCCCGCTGCGTTCGAGGCCTTTTTCACCCGCCACAATATCAATTTAGAAGAAATTATCAAAAACACCATGGTTCAAGTTAGAAATAATTTTTTAGGAGGAGATAGCAATGCGTAATCCTAACTCCTTCGGCGATATCGTCGGCAATGATTCCGAAAAAAATAATGAAGCTAGGTCAATCGACCAAGAGCGTGGCAACAGCACACTGAGAGGTGCTGAACTTGCCAAAAGACGTGAAGAGTTGTTAAAGAAAAAAGCGGAGCTCGAAGCCAAACTTCGTGCTGCTGGTGTTGACCCAGAAGAAATCGAAGCCAAAGCTCGCGCTGATTACTATGCCAAAAACGACCAAAAGCCAGAAGCTGTCGCCGATGCTCCAGAGCCGGCTAAGGCTCCAGAACCGGCCAAAGCCCCAGAGCCCGAAGTAAAAGAACCAGAAGAATCTGAAGCAACAGAAGAGCCAGACAAAGACGAATTTATAGATGACTACTACGATGACGAAGAAGAAGATTTAAAAGACGCTCCAGAAGTTGCTCCGTCTGTCGTTGCTAAAAAGCTTAAGAGCAACAAAGGCATTAGAAAACTCATTGCGGGTGCTATCATTGCTCTCACTACTACTATCGCTGCTACCTCACTCGGCGGTTTCTTCCTCAAAAAGAACAAGAAAGACATAGAACCAAAGAACCCAGTTGCCACCGAAGCTGCTGCCCCAATCACAATCGAAGACGAAGAAGATACTGCTGATTTTGAAGACATTCCGGATCAAGAAAGCACCATTTCTGAAAATGCCGTCTCCGATAATGCTATCAATAAAGATGCTCGCTATGCCGGTGAAACAATCAATGGCGTAGGATATGACTATACCGAGTATGCCGACCGCGACAAGAAAGTCTCCAAAAATGCCTATGGTTACGACTATTCCGATCAACACGGCAACCGCGAAGCTACCATTGAAGGTATTATGCATATGGCCTCTCAAGAACCTGAAGCCCTCGCTTCTTATGCTTACAATATCTTCACCGACGAAGAAAAGAAAGAACTTGGTATTGATGGCCTTACCATGACTCAAATTGATGACAAATTTGACAAAGCTGGTGGTGGTGATTTACAGAAAAAGCTTCTAGACAAATTCGGACAAATCTTAAAAGATCAAAAAGATACCAGGTTCAACTTCTATTATGAAAACGATACCGAGCAAACTAACTACGTATTCTTTATTGATGCCAACACCGATGGTATTCTCACTCCAGACGAACTCCATATCGGTTATGATACCAAGAAGCGTAACAACGCTCCTCAAGTAGATATCTATCGCACTATCACTAATACCGATGGTACCACCAAAGAAAAGAAGATGCTCGATCTCAATATGCGCTGTGGTTATCAACCAAACTACGAGGTTGCACCAAAAGGCGTCAAACATGTCAAAGCCAATCAAACAGTAATCCAAAATGTTGCCCCAGTAGCAATCACAAACACTGCCCCTACCATTACTGGTGGCGGTCCAATCTCTACTCCTACACCAGATAAACCCGATAAGCCGGACAAGCCTGATAAACCTGACAAACCTGACAAACCAGATGAGCCAGAAAAACCAGATCCGACTCCAATTCCAGATCCCGATCCAGGGCCAATCCCAGATCCAGATCCGACTCCAATCCCAGATCCAGATCCGACTCCAATCCCAGATCCAGATCCGACTCCAATCCCAGATCCAGATCCGACTCCAACTCCTCCGGATCCAGAGCCAACTCCAGATCCCGATCCAGGACACACTCCTAAGGATGAAGATGAGGAAAGGGAGCATGCTGGCGATTACGTCGATCAGCGCGACATAGACAACGATGTCACTCCGCCTACTACTAGAGAAGAAGATCAAGCGAACTTTGAAGAAATCGAAAAACAACGCGAAGCAGATGAAGCTGCTAGAAGAGAAGCCGAACGCATAGCCGAAGAGCAGCGTAAAGCTGAAGAGGCAGCCAAAGAAGAAGCTGAGCATCGCGAAGTAGCCGACGAAAGCAATGAAGAAGAAGCCAGAAAAGCCGACGAGGCTAGAGAAAGAGCCGAAGAAGAGGCTAGAGAAGAGCAAGAAAAAGCTGCCGAAGAAGAGCGCGAGAATAGGGAAGAACAAGAACGAAGAGAAGAAGCACAAGAAGAAGCCAACGAACACGCTGAAGAAGATAGAAAAGAAGCCGAATCTCATGCGGATGATACCGCTAGCGAACGTGCTGGTGCCTTTAATAATGGAGACTTCTAATAAAGAAAGGAAAAGAAGATGAAGTTCAAAAAACTCAAAAAATCACTAATCGCTTCCGTGGGCATCATTGCGGCTTTAGCAACCGCCGCTGTTATTAATATCGCCAAAGTAGACGCTTGGGGACCCACTGATCGTCCTACTTACACCAACGAAAAACCCGCCGACTATGCTACGTTTAACTCTATCACCAACAACGTGGCCGTCGGCGACGAACGTAACTTCGTTCGTATTAGAGAGGCCGGGACCGAGGATGTCTTTACCGACGAGGTAGAAGTCATTCCTGGTCACGAATACGAAGTTTACATTTACTATCACAACAATGCGGCTTCCGATACCAACGCTAGCGGTGTTGGTGTCGCTACCAATGTGAGAGTGTCTTCTGCCTATCCAACCGTTGTCAATACAGACGAACGTGGTATGGTTAGCGGTATTATCGATTGGAGCTATGTCACTCCAGATGACCCTGACAACGCCAAAGAAGGCAGCGTATGGGATGAGGCTTACGTTACCACCAAGACTGACGGCACTGTTTTGAGATACAAAACCGGTACTGCCATCATTCACAATGGTGGGGAAGCTAATGGCTCCGTTCTTCCAGACGCTCTCTTCACCAAAGAAGGCACTCCTATCGGCTATAACAAACTCACTGGTACTCTACCAGGCTGTGCCGAATATTCTGGTCACATCACCTATACCTTAGTAGCCGAAAAAACCGAAGCTACCTTGGACAAACAAATTTCTCTAGATGGCGAAAATTGGGTTGATAATCTGACAGCCAAACCCGGTGAATTCGTTACTTACAAAGTCAAATTCAAAAACACCGGCAACACCGACTTTACCAACGTAATTTTCAAAGATGTTCACGATGAGGATCTCTTAATTCGCAGCGGCTCCATCAAAGTTTATGATGTAGACCATACCGACGGTTACGCCATCGAAGATATCCTAGACATCAGCGGCTACAATGTTGGCAACGTTTTGAAGGGCGCTCTAATCCAGATTACTTATCAAATGCAGGTAAGAGAAGGGACTTCTGCTTGCGGTAGAGATCTCAAAAACTCCATTACCGCCTCTTATAACTCCACCGAAAATATCAGCGATACTACTACAGTGCATGTAGACGAATGTACGACTCCGACACCTTCTGAAGAAGATTGTAAAACCAATCCCGCTCTTCCTGGCTGTAAAATCCCGGATGCCATTCCCGAAACTGGCCCACTTCAAATTGCGCTAGCGGTTCTTGTGGCCCTTGGCATTGGCGCAGGTGGTTTCTACTTCTGGCGCACTCACCGTACTCTAAAGACTGTCGAAAGCGCCGTGTCCGGTCCTGCTTCTATGAGTAGCAGTACTCCAACCGTAGACACTTCAACTTCAACGAGCACCAACGAAAATCCTAGCACTCCAGTCGGACCAGCCGAGTTTTCTGCTCCAGCCGAGTCAACTCCGGCGGCTCCAGTAGCTTCAGAGCCAACCGATGCTCCAGAAGCGCCAGTCGCTCCAGAAGCACCAGAGAATCCTGAAACACCAATAGCTCCAGAAGGACCAGTCGCTCCAGAAGCACCAGAGAATCCCGAAACTCCAAGCACTCCAGCAGCAGAATAAGTTTTATCTCTTGTCAACATAAGTATTCTGTGCTATAATAAGCAATAATATTAGCTCAGCAAACGAGCCCCTGGGAGTTAGCGAGAACCAAGCTAAATACTTCCACCTGCGTTTGCTTTAACCAAAGGAGTCATATGAAAGAATACGAACTTTCAATCCTCTTTCATCCCGATCTCGAGATGAATCTAGACCCTGCTCTCGACAAAGTCAAGAAATTGATCGAGACTAGCGGTGGCAAAATACTAAAAGAAGAGCCAGAAGGCAAAAAGCGTCTCGCTTACCCAATTGGCAAGCACGAATTCGCGCTCTATTACTACATGAATGTCGAGCTTCCAGCTGAAGCTCCGAGCAAAATTTCGAGCACTCTCAATATTAGTGACGAAGTTATTCGCCATATGATCGTAAAAGCCGATCCAAAACGTGCTAAATACGCCGCTATGAAGGCTGCTGCCGACACCACGGAAGCAACTGAAGAGAAGATCAATAACAAAGAAGAGGAGAACTAATATGCGTGGATTTTCTAAGGCCATCATCACAGGTAATTTAACTCGCGACCCAGAACTTCGTACTACCGCTGGTGGTACCAACGTTTGTTCTTTTGCCGTGGCGGTCAATCGTGTTTACAAAGGTACCGACGGCGAAAACAAAGAAGAAGTTTCTTATATCGACTGTGTCGCTTGGGGCAAACTCGGCGAAATGATTTCAAACTACGCCAAAAAAGGTAGTGGCGTGCTTGTTTCTGGTCGTTTAAACCAAAGAAGCTATGAAGGTAAAGATGGCGTCAAACGTTCTCGCACCGAGATAGTAGTAGAAGATTTTAACTTCGTAGGTCAAAATCCAGGTTCTCGCGACGGTGGGAGCTATAGCCCATCTACCTCTACTAGCAGTGCCTCTTCGGATGAGCCAAGCGACATGCCTGCCGATATTCCAGAAGGAGAAGTGGATTTATCAGAAATCCCATTTTAGAAAAAAAGAAGGAAGGATAGAATATGAAAAAGTATAAAAACGACAAAGATATCTATTTCGATTATCGCGACGCCAAGACTTTAGGCCGCTATATCGATGCTTATGGTCGGATTGAGCCTATTTCCAAGACCGGTCTCTCCGCCAAACAGCAACGCGAATTAGCCACCGCAGTCAAGCGTGCTCGTCATTTAGCGCTTTTGCCATTTGTTTCAAATAATTAATTAAAAGGAGTAAAATGTACGGACCTACAGATCTCAAGAAAAACACTCTTATCACTTTGGATGGCCAGCCGTACAAGGTGGTAGAATATTCCCAAAAAGTCATGGGCCGTGGCGGTTCCATTGTTAACGTCAAAGTCAAAAACTTGATTACCGGCGCACTTCTTCCTAAGACCTTCAAAGGCCAGGAAAAAATCGAGCCAGCCGAAGTCACCACTAGGAAAGTTCAATATCTCTACAAAGACGCCGAAAAATTCTATTTTATGGATCCTGAAAGTTTTGAACAATACGAACTTACGAAAGACATGGTAGGAAGCTCCGAAGATTTTCTAAAGGAAGGTGACGAAATGGAGATTCAGTTCTACAACGGTACTCCAATCAACCTTACACTCCCAAAGAACCTATGGCTCAAAGTCGCCTACACCGAGACTGTAGTCAAAGGCGATACCACAAGCTCCGTCATGAAAGACGCGACATTGGAAACCGGAGTAGTAATCAAAGTCCCCGCATTTATCAAAGAAGGCGATACTGTTTCGGTGGATACGGATACCTATGAATACAGGGAACGAAAAAAGTAGAGGCTATTACAAAATTAAAGGTGCATCCAGCACCTTTAATTTTGATTCCAATTTCAAAGGCAAAATCGTCCTCGACATCGGCTCCTCTACTGGCGGTTTTACCGAATATGCTCTCGAACACGGCGCCAAAAAAGTCATTGCCGTAGAGAAGGGTACAAACCAAATGAAATCCCCCTTGCGTAACAACCCACGTGTAGAGCTCCACGAAAAGACTGACATTTTTGATTTTGTCTGTAAACCCGACATTATCGTAGCGGATGTTTCATTTATTTCGCTTACCGAGATTCTAAAATACGCCAAAGATAATTTATCGACTAAAGATACGGATTTTTTAGTCATGTTGAAACCTCAATTCGAAGCCGAACCAAAGGACTTAAGAAATGGTGTTGTTAAAAACGAAACTGTCAGAAGAAATATCATCAAAAATTTCGAACACTGGCTTAAAACTAACAACTTCGTTATTATCAAGAAACACGACAACGCCTTACAAGGCAAGCACGGTAACATTGAAAGATTTTATTGGCTTAAAAAAGTCCATTCGCAAACCTCCAAAGGCTGAAAATTTGAAAAAATAGTGATGGAAAGCCGGTACTGAAATACCGGAAGGCTTCCATCAAATTATTTTTTCAGATTTTCACCTTGTTTGCGAATGGACTTTTTGAGCCATTTTAGCTTGCAAATTATTGAGTTTAAGCTTATAATTAAGGTATGAATTTATTGCATGGCGTGGGCGATTTCTTTTCGCTAGATATCGGTACCAACTCAATGCGTATTATTCAGCTGGCCGGCGACGATAGAAGTGGCTGGACTTTGCTGCGTTACGCTTATGTTCCAATCGAACAAAAACTCACTTCTGACACCACCGAGCTTGGCCGCAAACACTTAAGCGAGGCTATCATGGGCGCCGTTGAGCAAGCTGGTATCAAAACCAAATCCGTAGCCGTAGGTCTTCCGGCTTCCAAGACCTTTACCTCCATTGTCGAAACCGAAACTCTTCCAGAAAAGGAGCTAGAAAAAGTCTTTAAATACCAAATCGATAAGTACGTCCCAATGCCGATGAGCGACGCCAAGGCTGATTATGTTATTCTTGGTCCTAGCCCTAATGATCCCAGCAAAACCGAAATCCTCGTCAGCTCCGTCGCACGTGAATATGCCGAAACTTTTCTTGATACTATCGAAAAAACCGGCCTCAATGTAATCGCTATGGAGCCAGAGCCACTCGCGATGGCCAGGTCCTTAGCTATTCCAGGTGCTGTTGACGCAAATCTAATCGTCGACTTTGGTGAAAAATCCACCGATCTCGTGATTGTTTTTCAAGGCAAGCCAAGACTAGTCCGTTCCATCCCAGGTGGTTTTGGCCAATTAGTCAATGCTGTTAGTAGTGGCCTCAACGTTACCGAAGATCAAGCTCGCCAATTTATCCTTAAATTTGGTTTAGCTGAAGACCAAGTTGAGGGCCAAGTCTTCAAAACCTTAAATCCTTCACTAGATAATTACGCCTCCGAGCTAGCCAAATCTGTGCGTTTCTTCCAGAGTAAGTACTTAAATGGCAAAGTTGGCGGCATCGTTCTTTCTGGTTACGCTAGTATGATTCCGCTTTTCTCCGAGTATATCGAAGCCAAAACCAGTATTCCTACTATCAAAGGTAATCCTTGGCAGCTTGTCCGTACTACACCAGAGCAACAGCATGCTTTGATGCCAGTCGCTTCTGAATTTGCTGTAGTCATAGGTTTGTCCGAAAGGAGCAACGACTAGAATGGCTAAGGAAATCAATCTAGTGCCAGATGTCAAAAATGAGTTTATCAAAACTCTCAAGTTTAGAAATCTTGTCTTTTTCATCTGTATCGTGGTAGCTGCCGGTAGCCTTATCGTTATTTTGATTTTTTTGTCAATTGCTGGTGGCCAAGACGGTTTTATAGCCGCCAAAAAAACTACCATTGATGCTCTCGAGCAAAAAATCAATGAATACAGCGACCTCAATGATTTCCTTACCATCCGTGATCAGCTCGGCAATATTGCTAGCATCACCGAAAACAAAACCATGGTTTCACGTACGTTTAATATCCTTGCCGCTTTAGTTCCTAGAGGCAAAGATCATGTTGATATTTCGGAGCTTACCGTCAACCTATCCGAGGGAGCACCAACTTTTAGTTTTGAAGCTCAAGCTGACGCCGCCAAAAAGGAAGATGGCGGTACTGATATCGACTACACCGTGCTAGATTCTTTCAAAAAATCTATGCCGTATTTGCGCTACGACTATGGCGAATACGTAGATAAATATGACAATCCCATTCCTGCCTACTGTATCATCGAAAGCGATAGCGAAGGGGCTATTCTTAGGGATACTACCGTCACGAAAGGCCAAATCAAAGGTTACTATGCCTACTGGCTAATCGATGGCGAAGGCTGTAATCCAGCCGCTGAAGAAGACGAAGATGAAGAAGAAAACAGCGAAGAAACCCTAGAAACCACTAGTGAAACTACTGGAGAAACCACCGTAGCAACCCCCGAAGAAGTTACTGAAGAAACCCCCGAAGAAGCTATCAAAAGAATTCATGACAAGACCGGCTACGATGTAGAAGAGTATGAAGGTCAGTATGTCGTCAAAATTTGGCGTACTCCTCAATTTGATGATTGGTATAAGGAAAACCCAGGGAACGACGAACCTTATATCGGTTTAGATGGTAGTATCCACAATATCCCGCATTTTAATAGCTCTTGTATTACTTATTCTGGCACCGAAAACGAAAAAAATGACGAAATCACTTGGACTGCCGAAAACGCTTCTTGTCGGCTCGTTCCTGACGACGATGAGGATAGTCCCGGCATTAGCATCAGCGATTCTTCTAATGGCCGTGACTCCGAAGAGAATCTAGTTCTCCGTTTTTCCGCTACTATCACTTTTGCCCCAGAAGCTTTTAACTTCAACAACCACCACTTAATCGCACTTTCTCCTAATGGTCGTTACAACGTTACTGATTCCTATTCCCAGATTCAAAGTATGTTTACTGAACGGGCTTCCGACTGTGAGAAAGATGATACCATTTGTATTAATACCCCAACTAGCAATCCCGAATCAGACCAGCAAGATTCTTCCGAGGACGATTCCAGTGGTGAGTGGGAGGAAATATGGTGAGTTTTGTTAAAGACATCAAAATCGGCAAACGCGCCATGATTACTCAAGCCCAACAGTACATGATTTTAGCCGTTTTTGGGGCCACTCTGTTCCTCGGTGCCGCCATCGCCGTAGTTATGAAATCTGTCACCAAGATTGGCTTTAGTGCCAGTGTGATTATGGAGGAAGATCAATCTATCGTTAGTTTTTCTAATGCCATTAGAGATATTGGTATTTGTACCAAGCCCAAAGGCTCAGTCTACACCGACGACGAGCTCAAAAATTGTAATCCTGGCACTATTAATGTTTCTAGCGTCCCTAGTACCCTTCGCTACGAAGTTTTAAAAACCGTTGCTTCAAACAAAGCTCTCGAGTCTGTCGCCAACCAAAGCAAATCAAGCTGCGTCAATCCAAAAACAGGCAAAAACTACACCTATAGCGAGCTCGAAAAAAACTATGATGATGCTGGTGAAGATGAAGAAAAATTAGTCGCGGCCGGTAATCTTATTAGGACTTGTTCCGCTCTTCGCGTAATCCCAGATGCATTGCCTACTTACAAAAACGAAGAAGCCTTGCTCGCTTCTGTCGACCAAATTTTCCGCGATTCTGGCACTACGCCTGAATCACTTAGGCCTACTGAAGAAAGTAGCCTGGCTGAATTTGGTAACAATCTTTATACGATTTCTGTACGTCTTTCTATCGAAACTGGCACCAGAGATATTCATGTGTTCTTAAGAAATGTCGAACACTCCATTCGTAATTTTAATATCGACCGTGCCACTATTTCTTGGGGCAGCAATAGCAGCATCGAATTTTCCGCCTTTGGCACTGCCTACTACATGGAACCATCCTCTGTTCTGATTTCGAGTAAAACACTTAAACCAGGAGGGAAATAATGAAGACTGATCTTGCTACCGCCATTCTTGCTGCTATCGTTGGTGTAGCTGTATCCTATGTAGTAGTCAACAGTTTCTTATTAAAAGATCCAGATCCCGTTACTGTCAAAAATATTGAAACCATCAACGCTACTGTGGACGAGCCAAACCCAGAGGTCTTTAACTATCGAGCGCTCAATCCTACTGTAGAAACTTACATCGATTGTACAAACTACGACCTAAGCGGTAACTGCCTAGAAAAAGAACAACAGGGAAATCAATAAATGGCAGTCTTAACTAAAGAAGCCGAAAGTAGAATCTTAAACCTCCTCCTCGCCGAAGGCCTTGTTGATCCTACCCTCGCCACTAACGCGATTAACTCTACGCCAAATGGCGAATCTATCCTAGACCATTTGACAAACGAGCATGCCATCACTGGAGACATGGTTTCTCACGCTACAGCCATCATTATCGGCGTCCCATATGTCGAACTCAAAAACGTCATGATTGACCAGGATATCTTAGTCACGATTCCTTACGAAACCCAAGCTCGTTTTATGGTGATCCCACTCGGCGAAAAGGACGGCATGTTAAATGTTGCTATGGCCGATGTGACCAACGTCCAGGCTACCGACTACATCTCGAATCTCATTAACAAATCCGTCCGTGTCTGGATGTCGTCTGAGCGTGGCATCCGTGAAATGCTCGAAAAAAACCACGGCGATTTTACTGGAGTTAAAGAAGCGGTCAAAGACACCAATGAAGCAGAGGCTATTAAAGCTCAAAATCCCAATGTCAAAACTATTGTCCAGGACTCCCCAATTTCTAAAGCTCTCACCACGATTCTAAGTTATGCCGTTAAAACCAAATCTTCCGATATTCACATCGAGCCACTCGAAGACTCTCTCATTATCCGTTGTCGCATTGACGGTGTTCTTAGAAAAATTATGGACTTACCCAAAAATGTCGCCCCAGCTCTCATTTCTCGTATCAAAATTTTGGCTAACCTCAAAATTGATGAACACCGTATCCCACAGGATGGCCAGTTTACCGTTCTCGTGGAAGATAAGGAAGTCGACCTTCGTATTGCTACCTCACCTGTTACTTGGGGCGAGCAGGTAGTGATTCGTCTTTTGGACAAAAAAGGCGTTTCTATGGACATCCACAAAATGGGTATGACTGGCCGAGCTCTCAGAGCGGTATTAGAGGGAATTAGAAAACCAAATGGTATGATTTTGACATCTGGTCCTACGGGTTCTGGTAAATCAACCACGCTTTATGCTCTTATCCAGGAGATTAAATCCGAAGAAATCAACATTGTGACTTTGGAGGATCCAGTCGAGTATAAAATGGACGGTATCAACCAAATTCAGGTCAATGTAGATGCCGGTCTTACTTTTGCCTCGGGACTAAGAAGCATTCTCCGTCAAGACCCTGACGTAGTGATGGTAGGTGAGATTCGTGACTCCGAAACTGCCTCACTCGCCGTCCAGGCAGCTCTAACCGGCCACCTAGTATTCAGTACGCTTCACACCAACTCCGCTGCGGGTATCTTGCCGCGTCTTCTCGACATGGGTATCGAGCCGTTCCTCCTTGCTTCTACTCTTAACGTAGTGATTGGTCAGCGTCTTGTGCGCCGTGTTACCGAAAAACGTGATCTTTACAAATCTTCCAATCTTGAGACTGCCAATATCAATTCTATCGTAGGCGACATCATCCCCCAGACAAAAGCCGATGTCGAAAAGGTCAGTGAAGATTTGGGCTATCCTGGCCTTCCAGTCAAAGACGATAACTATTATATGTTAGCCAAAGGTCGCGATACCAAAGAAACTCCTGGTGGTTACTCTGGCCGTGCTGGTCTTTATGAAACCATTACTGTAGACGAAGATATTCAAAAAATGATTGTCAATCACTCTACCGCTGCCGAAATTATGCATCTCGCCAAAGAAAAGGGCACCGTTACTATGCGTCAAGACGGCATACTGAAAGTCTTATCCGGTATCACCACCATCGAAGAAGTTAATCGGGTCGCCTCCGACATTTCATAAAGGATATGGTATAATAAAACTATGGAAAATAGTGGGCAACCAAATCAAAATCCAGTAGCAGCACCAGCTACTCCTACCAATACTCTGAGAATCGAGTTACTTCTTGAAGAATGTATCAAAAGAAAAGCTTCTGATCTACATCTTCAATATGGTCTTCCACCAATCCTTCGTGTCGATGGCTCACTTATTCAAATCGCCGGCTTACCACCGTTAAATAGCGATATGCTCCAGAGTATTATTTTTGCAACTCTAGATGAAGAACAGAGAAAAATCTACCTAAAAGACAAAGAGTTCGACTATTCATTCGCCTTCGGTGATGTTGCGCGCTTTCGTGTCAATGCCTTTCATGAGCGTGGCAAAATGGCGGCTTCTTTCCGTCTTATTCCAAACGAAATCAAACCAATCGAAGAGCTTGGCTTGCCAAGTGTAGTCAGTACTTTTGCGGAATACCCCCGTGGTTTAGTGCTCGTTACTGGTCCAACTGGTTCCGGCAAATCTACTACCCTAGCTGGACTGATCAACAAAATCAACCAAGAAAAATCCGTCCACATTATTACAATCGAAGACCCAATCGAATTCACTCATACTTCCAAACGTGCTGTTATTGTCCAAAGGGAAGTACACTATGATACTTTTAGCTTTTCTGCTGCCCTTCGTTCTGCCCTCCGGGAAGATCCAGACGTGGTCTTAATCGGCGAAATGCGTGATCTCGAAACTATCCAAGCTGCCATTACGATTGCCGAGACCGGCCATCTAGTCTTCGCCACGCTTCATACTAATTCCGCTGCTCAGTCAGTCGATCGCATGGTAGATGTCTTTCCATCTCATCAGCAACCACAAATTCGTGCCCAGCTTGCTAGTATGCTTCAGGCTATTTGCTCTCAACGTCTCGTCCCGGCTGTGGGTGGTGGTCGCGTAGTGGCTGCCGAAATTATGCTAGCAAACTCAGCCGTCCGTGCACTCATTCGCGAGGGCAAAACTTTCCAACTAGACAACGTTATCCAGACCGGCGCCGACCAGGGCATGCAGACTATGGATCATGATCTCGCGAGATTAGTCCAATCCGGCATTATCACTTACGAATCAGCTTGCGACTACGCTGTTGACCTCAACGAACTTAATCGTTATGCCAAAGGATAGGGTAGATGAAGCGCTATAATTACCGTGCCAAAGACAAAAAAACTGGCAAGATGGTCAAAGGTAGCATCCAAGCCGACAACGAGCGTTTGGCTGGTCGTCTCATTGTAGAGCAAGATTTGATTCCTGATTCTGTTGTTGAGGAAGGAGCCAACAATCCTCTTGCCAAATTTGCTAGTCGCATTACCACCAAAGATCGTATTATGTTTACTCGTCAACTCGCTACTTTGATTGGCGCCGGTTTGCCACTTTCAGCTTCACTCCGCACCGTAGTAGAACAAACCGAAAATCGCGGTATGAAAGCCATCGGAGAAGAAATCCTTGCCGCCGCCGAATCCGGCAAAAGCCTTTACGAGGCTTTTTCCGCCCACCCCAACGTCTTCAACGGTGTCTATCTCGCTCTTATCCAAGCTGGTGAAAAATCTGGTACTCTAGATATCGCACTCAAACGTTTGTCCGATCAGGAAGAAAAGGACGCCGCCATGATTAGCAAAATCCGCGGCGCGCTCGTCTATCCAGGAATCATCCTCGTTGTCATTATTGCCGTACTTCTATTTATGATGTTTGTGGTGGTGCCGCAGGTTAGAAGCCTCTATGAAGATATGGGGGAAGAACTCCCTACCATTACCCAGGTCTTGTCTAATATGACCGATTTTGTCGCTCAGTTTTGGTGGCTGCTCCTAGCTGGCATAGTGGGTGGTTTTGCTGGTCTTTTCGTTTTTGTCAAAAAAACCAAAACCGGGCGTCGCATCGCCGATGCTTTCAAGATTCACGTTCCTATCTTTGGCGGACTTTTTAGGAAGTTATACGTTTCGCGTTTCGCTCGTACTGCCGAAATGCTTCTTTCTACCGGTGTGCCAATGGTGGACTCTATCACTATCGCAATCAATGCCGTATCAAACACGGTGGTTGAAGCCGAATACACCAAATCAATTGAGCTTATCAAAGGCGGCAAAACGCTTTCCGAGGCTCTAATGGACAGGGAATATATGCTTCCGCTCGTCCCCCAGATGGCCGGCATTGGTGAAGAATCTGGTAAAATTGATGAAATGCTTGGTAAGGCCGCCAAGGTTTACGAAGACGAACTCTACAACCAAATCAATAGTATTTCTACCATGATTGAACCAATCCTCATGGTTATCATGGCCGGCCTCATCGGCGTAGTGGTGGGCGGTACTTTACTCCCGATTTACTCGCTCGTGAATTCCGTCTCCGCCTAAATTGTTATTTATAAGCATAAGTGATATAATCAAAATATGAAGAAAAGTAGTGGGTTTACAATTGTTGAAATAGCTCTAGTCCTTGGTATTGCCGGCCTGATTATGGTGATGGCTTTTGTGGCCTTGCCTAGCCTTTGGTCCTCTCAGCGTGACGCTGACCGTCGTGCCCACGTCATGAATTTCATCTCCGCCCTCAAGACTTTTCAAACCAACAACAGTCGTGGTGCTCTGCCAAAACCAAATGGCACCACCACTACTTACTCTGTAGCAAAAGACACTACTTATGATAGTACTACCGAAGGAGACACCTGGAAAGGTTTCATCCAGGATTATTATCTCAAAGGCCAGAGTATTGAAGATCCCGGTGGTAATGTTTACAAAATCCGTATAATTAATGATTGCGGTGCTTCTGTTACCGTTGGTA